>CAYFRE010000001.1:0-29785 GCA_964345455.1 uncultured Syntrophomonadaceae bacterium
GGTCCGGGAAATCAAGGAAAGAGACGGCGGACTGATTTACACGGACGGTGAGCAGGGGCTGCGCCTGGGTAACGGGCTTGATTATTCACGGCCCAGGTTGGAGCAAAAACCGGTCACAATTTCGTATCCGGCGGCATTGCTGACAGCGGGCAAACTGCTCGGCTATTACGGCGGTTGGCCGGAAAACCTGAAATTGGAAAGCCTGGGCCGGGAAGTGGGAGCCAGAGAGCGGCCGACCGGGATCTGCTACGCACGGTGGCGCAGTTACTTAAGGGGTTATCCTCTTTTGGGAGACACGGGTGTAACCATGAACTACCATCATGGTGGCCTGGTGGACTACCGGCGCAGCCTCTATGACCTTCAATATCCGTCGGGTGATGATGTGCCGGTGCGGGGTTTTCGGGAGGCGCTGGCCGCCGCGGTGGATTTACTGGCCGCCGAAGGGCTGGAGCAGTACACGCTTGAGGAGATGGATCTGGCCTACTACTTGACCGGGAGTTCCCTTCAGCCGCGGGCGATCCCTGTTTGGGCCGTCCGCATCAGCGGGCGGGAGCTCGTTTTGAAAGCAGGGGAACTAATTCCGCCGGAGGGATGGGAATCGTGAATTTAAGCCGGGCGAAGACGATTTTCATTTGCGCTTTTTTGGGATTAAACCTTTTTCTTTGCTATCACCTTTTCGGAGAGGAGATCCGGAAGCTGACACAGGTGGCAGTCTCCGCGGGCGAACTGCGCCATGCTGAAAGGCAGCTTGAAGAATACGGTTATGTGCTGGGAACAAAAATAGACCGCGCTGTCAGGAAGAGCGCTTTCCTGACGGTGGCCCCTTCATTGAATGTTAGGGAAACGCTGCGGAAGAAGTTTGCGGCTGCGGCGCTGCCTGAAACTGGGCCCACGGGGATACGTCTTTACGAGAGTGAGGACGCACAGGTAATGGTATATCCTGGTGGATTGGTCCGGGTTGATTTTATCCCGGGGATGGTGCTGCTGGACGATGCCTCATTTTCAAATGACCAGGAGCTGGCTTCTGCTGTCGAGCTTTTTTTGCAGGACCTCGAGCCGGCGCTTTCAGAGACTCACCTTGATTATCTGACGCGATCCGGCGAAAGGACTATTTTACATTACGTGCAACTTTTTCAAGGCATGCCGCTTTATAGCGGTTATCTGAAGGCATTTCTGGAAAACAATAGACTCAAGGCGGTGGAAGTTTACTGGCTTGAACCGGACACTCCGCTTCAGGAGAGGGAAATGGAGGTGATTCCGGCAACCGAAGCCCTGCTAAGAATGGTGGAGGTTTTGGGACCGAGCACGCGTCCCGTCCGGATAACCAAAGTCGATCTGGGCTTTTACAGCTGCGAGTACGATGCGGAGAAGTGGGAGGTGCCTCCGGTATGGCGTTTTCTGTTTGAAAATGGAGAGAGTTGTTTTATTAACGCCTTTACAGGTAACCTGGAAAGAGAAATTTCTAATTGACGGGAGAAGATGAAGTGGAGAAAATTATAGTGCGCGGAGGAAATAAATTAACCGGGCGGGTCAAGATTAGTGGTGCCAAGAATGCAGCCCTGGCGATCCTGCCGGCTGTTCTGCTGGCTTCCGGGAAGGTCTCTTTAAGCAACATTCCAGACATTACCGATGTCCGGACAATGCTGCGCATTCTTGAAGATCTGGGGTTGACCATCCGCCGCCGGGGACGGAATGCCCTTGACTTTTATCCTTCCAGACTGCGCGGCTTTACCCCTCCCTTCAACCTGGTCCAGAAAATGCGAGCCTCATCTTATCTCATGGGGAGCCTGTTGACCCGTTTTGGAAGGGCCACGGTGCCTGTCCCGGGAGGCTGTGATCTGGGCCCGCGCCCTATTGATCAGCATCTCAAGGGGTTTGCCGCCCTCGGGGCAAGGTGTGAAATCGAACACGGTCTGATCAAGCTGACCGCCAGGAAGCTGACCGGAGCGCATATCTACCTCGATGTGGTCAGCGTTGGAGCCACGGTTAACTTGATGCTGGCGGCGGTGGCGGCGGAAGGGCGCACCGTTCTGGAAAATGTGGCCAAAGAACCGGAAATAGTCGACATGGCCAACTTTTTGAATGCCATGGGCGCTGTAATCAAAGGTGCGGGCACCGATGTAATCAAGATCGACGGGGTCAAAGAGTTCGGCGGCGCTGAACACATGGTGATTCCGGATCGGATTGAAGCAGGCACCTTCATGCTTGCCGCGGCGGCAACGGGGGGAGATCTGGTTGTCGGGGAGGTTATTCCGAAGCATCTGGAGGCGGTAACAGCCAAGCTAAGAGAGATGGGCGCCGAGGTGGATGTGGAACCGGAGCAGATCAGGGTCCAAAGAACCGGGCCGCTGGTCCCGTCCGATCTGAAAACTTTTCCCTATCCCGGTTTTCCGACAGATCTGCAGCCACTGGGCATGGTCCTTCTTACTGCAGCGCAAGGGACCAGCATTATCACTGAAAATGTTTTTGACGGGCGCTTTCGCCATGTGGATGAATTGAAAAGAATGGGCGCCCAGATCAAGGTGGAGGGACGCACCGCGGTAGTTAATGGAGACGGCGCCCTTTCCGGGGCCCCGGTAAGCGTCACCGATCTGCGGGCCGGCGCCGCCATGCTGGTGGCGGGGCTGATCGCCAAAGGGGACACGCTCCTCAGCGAGGTGGAGCATATCTACCGGGGTTATGAAAAGATAGAAGAGAAGCTCTCCTCTGTTGGAGCACAGGTGAAACCGCTGCGGGAACAGAAATCTGGAGAGGCGGCCCGTGATCCCGGCTGAGATGGAGTTCTGGCTAATCCGGCACGGAAGAACTACCGCCAACGATGAGGGGCGATTCCAGGGACGGCGCGATTTTCATCTTAACGAAGCGGGGATTCGCGAAGCTGTGTCTATATCCCGGCGGTTAAGCAAAGCATCCGGCTTCGGGTTGTTTTTAAGCAGCGACCTGCAGCGGGCCTGGAAAACTGCGGAGATTATTTCCCGGGTAATCAAGCAAGCACCGCTCCGGGAACCCCTGCTCCGTGAATCTTCCTGGGGTTACATTGAAGGGCTCAGGCGCAGTGAAGTGGAGGCCGCCTATCCATTTCTCTTTCGTTCCACAGGTGGAGCGCTGAGAGCAATTCGCTGCGGCGGAGAGAGCGAGCGAAAGCTCCTGGCGCGAACCCGAATCTTGCGGCGGAAGATCTGCCGTGAGCATCCCGGGGCGCACCGTATCCTCCTCGTCAGCCACGGCCGGCTAATCAACGCTTTCATCTCCGGGTGCTTTGGTTTTACCTCCAGGCAGAAATGGCCCTATGCCCCCTCCCCCGCCTCGCTTTCAATTGTTGGCTATGATCCCGGGAGGGAGCGCGGCCGCCTGCTGTTATTTAACGATACCGGCCATCTGTGCGGTTAGCTGATGTTTACATTTTCCTATACAATATTGTAAAATTATAGCCGGAGGAGGCGAACGGGGATGGACTTCGGGAATGAGCAGGGCCGCCGCTCCCGCAAAGAGAGCCGGCTGGTTCCGGCATGGACTTTATTCATGGCCGGGTTATGCGGGGTCCTGGCCGGCGCCCTTCTGGTCTGCTTCGTTTTAGCCGGCCAGGGTTGCCTTCCCGGGCCGGGAGAGGAGCAGCAAATCCCGGGGAAAAACGGGCCGGCGGATCTTTCTCCTGACAAAGAGGATCCCACGGTGGATGTGGTCAGCAGGGTGATGCCGGCAGTGCTGGCTGTAAACTGCTATGTTTCCGGTCAGCATTATGATCAAACAAAGTTTGTCCTGAGCGGCAGCGGATCGGGAGCGGTTATTTCTGATGACGGCTATATTGTCACGAACCAGCATGTTATTGAAGGCGCTACGAAGGTTATGGTAGTAACTCCCGACTCCCGCAGCTTTGAAGCAAAAATAATCGGAGAGGACCAGCTTACAGACCTGGCCCTGTTGAAAATAGAGCAAGCCAATATCAGCCATATTCCGCTTGGCAATTCTGATGCAGTACGGGTTGGCGAGACTGTGCTCGCGGCCGGCAATCCCCTGGGTTTCCTCAAGCATACCGTCACCCGGGGTATCGTCAGCGCGCTGGAGCGCGAAGTCAGGGTAGCCTACAGCCAGTATGCCTATACCTATATTCAAACCGATGCTGTGATCAATCCCGGCAACAGCGGCGGCCCCCTGGTGAACCTTAACGGCGAAGTGATCGGAATCAATTCGGCCAAGATCAGCGGCGCCGAGGGGATCGGTCTGGCTATTCCGGCCAATACTGTTAAAAGGGTGGTTGACGATCTAAGAAAAGACGGCCGGGTCCGCCGGCCGCAACTTGGCATCTGGGTGGAAAATCTGTCTGACAGCTCTGAGAACCCCGCTCTCCAGGGGGTGAATATCAAGGAGGTCATTGCGGGCAGCCCCGCGGCGGCAGGCGGGCTCAAGGCCGGAGACGTGATCACGGCCGTGGGCCAGAAAGAGATCCGCTATATCGCCCAGCTTTTTGATGCCCTGTTGAATTATTATCCGGGAGACAGGGTCGAACTGACAATTAAGCGGAACGGCAAAAGCCGCACCGTAGCTGTCGTGCCCGGTGAAGCAGAGCCGGAAGAATAGTCCGGTGACCTGGATAAATGGGGGAGTGCTTTGCGCGTTATTTTTGTTTTTGTTGACGGAGTCGGCCTGGGAGATCCGGCCCCGGAGAACCCTTTTGTCTTTACCGAAACACCATTTTTAAAGACGATGCTCCAGGGGAACCCGCTCACAAGGGAGATGAGCGGGTTCCACGATGGAAGAGCTACATTGCTGGGGCTCGATGCGCGGTTGGGCGTGAAGGGGCTGCCGCAAAGCGCTTCCGGGCAGGCAGCGCTCTTTACCGGGACAAATGCACCGGGCCGGCTCGGTTACCACCTGAACGGTTTTCCCAACAGCTCACTGCGCGAGCTGCTTGCGGAGGAAGGGATCTTTGCTTCACTCCGGGATAAGGGTTACCGCTGTGCCTTTGTCAATGCCTACCGGCCTGCTTTTTTTGAAAATTTGAAGGAAGGGCTCTCCGGACGGCGTCATTCCTGTTCAACCCTGATCACCTATTACGGAGGGCTTCCCTTTTACAGCCTCGAGGACCTGAAGGCCGGGAAGGCATTGTACATGGACCTGACGAATGAACTTTTAAACAGGATGAGTTTTTCTGTTCCCGAAATTACGCCGGAAGAGGCCGGCAAGAGGCTGGTTGATATCGGCAGAAAATTTGATTTTTCCCTGTTTGAATATTTTTTGAGTGATTATGCCGGGCATCTCGCCTCCCGGGAGCAGGCAGGCAGGGTGGTCTCCACGCTGGACCGCTTTCTCGGCGCTGTGGAGGAGTTCCTTGATCCGGGCAGTACACTCTTAATTGTTACCAGCGATCATGGCAATCTCGAAGATCTTTCTCACGGCAGGCACACCCTCAACGAAGTCCCGGCGCTGTTGATCGGAGCGGAAGCCGTCAGGCAGAAGATCGCTCCCCTGCTCCGCGATCTAACAGATATTTTACCGGCGATCCACATGCTCCTGGAGGTTGGAGGTTAGAAGTAGGAGGTTGGAACGGATTAGCAACGGAGCTACTTAAAAATAGGCATTAAATGTTGAAGTAGCACTGCTGAGCAGACTTCCTCCGCAGTTGTAGCCCGAACCCGTTTCGCCTTTCTATACTAATAAAGCGTGTGTAGATCTATTCGGCTCTTTCACTTTTGTTAAGCGTTATTTTGAATGCGCGAAGAACCTCATTACCGACCGGGGCTGAAAATAAACTATACTTGAGCGTTACCAAGCGTGTGAAGAACGTTTAATAGCCTAGCAAGGAGGGGGAAGGGGATGCATGTACAGACACTGGTGGTGAGCATGTTTGCCACGAACTGTTACCTGGTCAGCTGCCCGGAGACACGGGAAGGGATCGTTATCGATCCCGGTGCTGAAGGGAAGCGGATCTTGCGTGAAATTGAGAAGAGAGGGCTTAAAATTAGCGGGATCGTCAATACACACGGACATATTGATCATACCGGGGCCAACGGCAGGTTGAAAGAAGCTATCCGGGTACCGGTTTTTCTCCCGGAGAAAGAACTGGAAGCTTACCACAACCCGGGCTTCGGGTTGGGGGTGCTTTTCGGCAAGCCCGTACCGCCTGATCATTTGCTTAAGGAAGGTGAGCGAATCTATTTTGGCAGCAAGGTTCTTACTGTATTCGAAACCCCGGGACATACGGGGGGCGGAATCTCGCTTTACGGTTCAGGGGTTGTTTTTACCGGCGACACCCTCTTTGCCGGCTCCATCGGCCGGACCGATCTCGCCGGAGGCTCTTACCCGGTGTTAATCAGCAGCATCAAGGATAAGATAATGACCTTGCCACCGCAGACCGTTGTATATCCCGGGCACGGACCGGCCACCACGATTGAAATCGAAGCACGCAGCAATCCCTTTCTTCTTTAAGGAAAAGCAGGTGATCGTTTTAGCGAGGGGAGCCAGGGCCACCAGAAAGCAGGACGGCAAAGCCGGCACTCTTCCGCCGGTTCTGTCCCTTTAACGAAATATTCGTCTTTGCCCGGTTCCGGGCAGTAGGGGCTGCGCAGCAAACCGGTTTCCGGGCAGAGAGTGCAGCTGACGATCCCGTCGGGAATTTCAAAATCGAGAGCGGCGGTATCTTTCAAAGCTTTCTCCATGAACCAGGCCCACAGGGGGGCTGCCGAGCCTCCTCCTGAAAAATCAATCGGCTTCTCATAATCATCGCCGATATATATACCGGCTACCAGTTGCGGTGTATAACCGACCATGTGCGCATTTTTACTCCCCTGCGAGGTTCCCGATTTGCCTGCCGCAGGCCGTTTCAAAATCGATCGCGCCGAACTGGCGGTGCCACCTTCCGCAAGAACATCCTTAAGCATGTCGGTAATCAAAAAGGCGACTGCAGGATCCAGGACCCGCTCTCTCTGGGGCCGTTTTTCTAGCAACACTACCCCTTGCGGATCCACAACTTTGCGGATAAACAGGGGTTTGATCCCGAAGCCCCCGTTGGCGAAGGGGGCGAAAGAGGCGGTCAAATCAAGCAGGGTGACCTCGCTGGTTCCTAACGGCAGCGAGAAGTGGGGGCCCAGAGTGCTGGAAATCCCGAGGCGCCGGGCCATCTCCACCGCTTTATCTTTTCCGATTTGATCATGCACTTTGATCGCGACAATATTACATGATTTGGCCAGCGCTTCACGGATGGTCAGTTCCCGGTTGTGAAAGCCTCCCCCGAAATCTGTCGGCGAATACGGTTCATCTATCATTGCTTCGGTAAAGGATACGGCTTCGCAGTTCACCAAATCCGCAGCGGTAAAACCGTTTTCCAGCGCCGCCGCGTAAACGATAGGTTTGAACGAAGAACCCGGTGAGCGGAGGGAGAGGGCACGGTTAAAGCTTGTTTCCTTGAAGTCGCGTCCTCCTACCATCGCTCTGACGTAACCGGTGTCCGGCTCAATAGCCACCAGCGCTCCCTGGGGCTGCCGCATCCCCTCTTCATCAAGGCGCAGTGTAGTGATCCCGGCAATGATCTCCTGGGCCAGCTGCTGCATTTCAGGGTTGATGGTGGTGTAGATATTTAACCCGTCGCGGTAAACGGGATTCAAGTCCCCATTAAAAAATTCAGCCAGCTCTCTATTGATCACATAATCAAGAAAATACGCAGAGCTTTCTTCGGCCGAGAGTTCCCGGAAAATAAGCTGTTCCTGCAGGGCGGCCTCTTTTTCATCCTCGTTGATTGAGCCTGAAGAAACCATCTGGCTCAAGACGGTTCTCTGGCGCTGTTCTGCCGCTTCCGGGTTGAGATGAGGAGAGTAATAAGAAGGGCCTTTCGGAAGACCGGCCAGGAGTGCAGCTTCGCCCAGGCTGAGATCGGCCGCGCTTTTACCGAAATAGGTTTGGGCGGCAGCTTCGGCCCCGTAAGCGCCATGGCCGTAGTAAATTGTATTAATATACATTTCCAGTATTTCGTCCTTATGATAACGACGTTCCAGGTGGATGGTGTAAAGGGCTTCTTTAACCTTGCGCTCTAAAGTGCGGTCATGCGACAGGTACAGGTTTTTGGCCAGTTGCTGGGTAATGGTGCTGCCGCCTTGAGAGGTCTGCCCTCCCTTAAGGTTGTTTACCAGCGCCCGGGCCAAGCCCGACGGGTCAAACCCGTGATGCCGGTAGAACCGGCGGTCTTCTACGGCAAGGGTGCCCTTGACCAAATATTCAGAAACCTGCTCCAGGGTGACCTCCACGCGGTTTTCTTTATAACGGACGGCCATGAGTTCATCCTGGCAATCGTAAATCCGCGTGGTTAGGGAAGGTGAAGGTTCAGGAAGCTGCTCCATCTCTCCTATAGTATAGACCAGGTATCCAAAACTTCCGGATATGCTAAGCAACAAAACAATAATGACAATCAAAAAGCCACGAAAATAGTTCATGATAACCACCATCCAATCTATATTAGTAACATAGTATGTTACATGTCAACACAAATCATTACAAAGGCGGCATATTAATTTTTAAAAAAAGCAGGAATAAAGGATCCGGTATCGAATTTTACTTCAAAGCAGCCATTTGACCGCCGGCCCGGCTTCCGATGCTGCGCTGCGCATGGAATAAATTCTTCAAAAAAAGATCATAATTTTTCATGAGAAAGGTTTTGAATAAACCCCCGGATGCAAATATATTACTATCCTTTGGTTAATGATGAATGATACTTTGGTGACAGCCTCCACCGCCAGGATAGCCTGCAATGCCGGTGATTGGATCTCTTCTGCATATATATACCGTATGCGGTGATGAACCTGACCTTAAATTGTGCGTGGGGAGTCACTGCCGGCACCCGGTCAGGCGGAGACACTTAAACCCCTTTTGCCCGCTAAAATCCAGTAATCCGGTGATGCCGTCCCCAAAAATGAAATGGAGATGATCAAGCGTGTAGTGACTGTATTACTCGAATTTAATGCCGCAAAAACCAACCAAAGAACAGGGGTGGTGTTTTAAATTGGATCCAAGCCAATTAAAAAATTTAACATTGAGCGAACTGCGCCGTTTGGCCAGGGAGAAGGCGATCAGGGGTCACTCGACCATGCGCAAACAGGAACTGGTTGAGGCTCTAACCGCTGTGCTCTCAACCGATGATTCAAGTATTGAAGACAGCGGGAGAAGCGAAAAAGAAAAAGAACATGACATCGCAGCCGGTGTCCTCGAAATCATGAACGACGGGTTCGGATTCCTGCGCCGCTATAAATACTGCTATTCTGATGAAGATATTTACATCTCTGCATCGCAGATTCGCCGCTTCAATTTGCGAACCGGCGATATGGTCTCCGGAAAGATCAGGCCGCCTAAAGACAATGAAAGATACTACGCTCTGTTGCAGGTGGAGCTGATCAACGGTGAAGATCCCGAGTCCTATTCCCGCCGGCCCAAATTTACCTCGCTGGTCCCGGTCCATCCGCGCGAAGTGCTGCGGATGGAGACAGAACACCACATTCTTGCCACGAGGATTATCGATCTTCTTATCCCCATCGGCAGAGGACAGCGGGGCGTGATCGGCGCTCCCCCGAAAGCGGGAAGGACCATCCTGCTCAGGCAGCTACCAATCATCCCGAGGTTACCCTGATCATCTTGCTGGTTGATGACCGGCCTGAAGAGGTTACCGATATGGAGCGCAGTGTTAAAGCCGATGTGGCCAGCTCTACTTTCGATCAGAAACCGGAGAACCATATCCGCATCTCCGAGCTGGTTCTGGAGCGGGCGCAGCGCCTTGTTGAACAGGGCCGTGATGTGGCCATTCTCCTGGACAGCATTACCCGACTCGCCCGCGCTTACAACCTGGTGATTCCCCCCAGCGGACGGACCCTTTCAGGGGGGATTGATCCGGCGGCATTTTATAAGCCCAAGCGCTTTTTTGGGGCCGCGCGTAACATTGACGGCGGAGGCAGCTTGACCATAATAGCTACTGCTTTGATTGACACAGGCAGTAGAATGGACGATGTAATTTACGAAGAATTCAAGGGAACCGGCAACATGGAGCTGCACCTGGATCGCAAGATTTCCGAGAGGCGCATTTTCCCGGCCATTGATATTTCACGTTCCGGAACGCGCCGCGAAGAACTGCTCCTCGACGAGCGCAAGATCGAGCTGATGTGGGCATTGAGGCGGGCAATGGGAAATACCCAAAATGTAGAGTTCCTCGAGATGTTGCTCGGTAAGCTGAAACAGACCAAGAACAACGAGGATTTCTTAAGCAATATGTATACATTTTAACCTGTTTGAGCTTGTCTGGATAAAGCCAACCTCTCACCATCTGTTTCCCTCTCATGGCATGAAATGTATAATTTTACGCCTTACACAGCAAAATATGCACTATATCCTGCTGTTTAAGGAGGATCAAGCCATGCCAGGTCTTTTTAGGGCAGCAACGGCAGTGCTGATTCTGGGGCTGGCCTGTTTCGGCCAGGTGGAGAAGGTTTCTGCTTTGGAGTTGGAAGAAGAAGGGGAAGGCGAATCCGGCGAAGTGCCGTTATATTATCTGCAGTTGCAGGATTTTGTAGCGGCAAAAAGTAAAGAAGAAGAGGGACTCAGGCCAAAAATTCTGGAGTATATTGTTGAACCGATGGATTGCCTCTACACGATCGCGGCGCGTTACGGAACCGATGTGGATACGCTGGTCTGGTTGAATGATATTGCCAACCCCAGCCTGATTCACCCCGGGGACCGCCTGGAGATACTGACCGTGATCGGCTGTGTTCATGATGTGAAGGAAGGTGACACGGTGGCGGGAATTGCCGCCGCTTACGGGGTTGATGAGACCACCATATTGCATGCAAATGAGCTCAGCGACCCGTCGAAATTGTCCCGTGGAGAAAGAATTATTGTCCCGGGAGGGATTGATTCCCGCAGCTCGCCGCGAATATCATTTCGATGGCCGGTGCAGGGTAGATTTACTTCCGGTTACGGATGGCGCAACGGGAAGTTTCATTACGGGATTGACATTGCCGCCGCTTACGGAACCGCTTTTCATGCTGCCGCCGGAGGCCGGGTCACCCATGCCGGTTACCGGGGCAGTTACGGAATCCTGGTTGAGGTGGACCATGGCGGCGGTTACCTGACCCGCTACGGCCATGCCTGCAAGACAGCCGTGGCGGTCGGCCAGCAGGTCTCACCGGGGCAGACGCTGGGTTATATCGGGTTGACCGGCAATACCACCGGACCGCACCTTCATTTTGAGATTCATGTCGCCGGTGAAAAGGTGAATCCGCTTAAATATCTGCAATAAGCCTGTAATAAAGACACGTAAACGGGGTGCCGAGAATAAGTTGAAACAGAGTGAGTCCCACACTGAAAACGCCGGGTGTTCCGGTGAGGGATTCAATGCCTGGATATTGCTGGAGCCGGTTGCCGGGCGGGAGCTGAAAAAACGCCTGGAGTCGATTCGCATCGCCCAGTTGGCCTATCATTCGGCGAGAGTAAAACCAGGCACCCTTTTTTTTGCCTGCCGGGCAGAAAGACTGACGGCCATGATTATGCGGCCGAGGCGGTTTGCCGGGGAGCGGCAGTTCTGGTTGTTTCCCGCCCGGTCAGCGTGGAGAGAGACCGGATCCCAATGATCATGGTAGACGATACCAGCCTGGCTCTCTCTGCAGCGGCGGCATCTTTTTACGGCTTCCCAACCCTCAAGATGAAAACAATCGGTGTAACCGGCACCAATGGAAAGACCACGACCACTTATTTTGTTGACAGTATCTTTGAGACTGCCGGGCAGAAGACTGCCATTTTGGGCAGCAATGGCCTGATTGTAAACGGAATCAGGCGAAAATTTGATTTGACCACCCCCCAGTCGTTGGATTTGCAGGAGCACCTTCACTTTTCCTTGCAGCAAGGAGCGGAAGTCGCGGCGATGGAGGTTTCTTCGCATGCCCTGGTGCAGCATCGCGCGGCTCATTGTCTGTTTGACAGTGTGGTCTATACCAACCTGACCCGGGAACATCTCGATTACCACCATAACATGCAGGAATACCTCGAGGCTAAAAGCATGCTACTAAACTTGCTGAAGGGACATTCCGGCAGCAGGGTGATACTCAACGCAGATGATTTTTACTACAGGGAACTGGATGCGCGGGCTGCAGAGCTGCCCCGGTTAACCTACGGAATCCGGGCGGCAGCGGCGGACGTGCGGGCGGTCAATATTATACAGACAGAAACGGGGTGCCATAGCTTTGATTTGCTTGGTTGGTCCAAGCCATATCGAGTGACGCTGCAGCTGCCGGGGGAGTTTAACCTCTATAATGCCCTTGCGGCAGCGGCGGTAGCACTCAACGAGGGTTTGCCCCCGGAGACAGTCGCCGCAGGGTTGAATTCGCTCCGGCAGGTGCCGGGACGTTTTGAGGAGATCGAAACCCCGGCCGGCTTTACCGTGATTATCGATTTTGCCCATACTCCCGACGGGCTGGAGCAGGTCTTGAAGCTGCTGTCTACCCGGCCGGCCCGAAGGCGGATCACCCTCTTCGGCTGTCCCGGTGAGAGAGATCGGGGTAAGCGGCCGCTGATGGGCCGGATCGCCGAGATCTACAGCGACGAGGTGATCCTGACCACCGACAACCCCGCCGGGGAGGATGCTTTAGCAATTATCGAGGATATCAAGAATGGGATGCGCCGTTCCCCGCTCGTTATCCCTGACCGGCGGGAGGCGGTCTACCATGCCCTGGCCATGGCCGGGCCGGGCGGCATGGTGCTGCTGGCCGGCAAAGGAGACGAGGGGTGCCAGATTGTAGGGGAGCAGGCCATCTCTTACAGTGACCGCGAAACTGTTGAAGATTACATCAGGGAGACGCAGAGCACTGGAAATTAGAGGTTAGATTTGCCGGGAATGAATCCGGTGCTAATAGTCGGTCCTGTAAAGCTATTGACAAAAGGTGGGATCGTCAAGCACTTGGGCTTACGACAGCGGAATTCTGGCTATTGCGGTCATGGCAACGTTAGGTTATGTTAAATTTCTTGCCGCTTCTTTTGGCAACCGCCGGCCTGTTGCGCAATGAATAGGGTTGTGCTATCATTTAATCCTGGAAGTGAAGCTGAGGAGGTGCCCTGAATGAAAGAGAAAATTCATCCCCGCTACTTTCGCACGGTGGTCACCTGCGCCTGTGGGGAATCTTTTGAAACCGGCTCCACCAGGGAGAACCTGAAGGTGGAAATCTGCTCCAAGTGCCATCCTTTCTTTACCGGCAAGCAAAAGTTCGTCGATACCGGCGGCAGAGTGGAGCGCTTCAAGCGGAAATACGGCATGGAATAAAGCTGTAACTGAAAGCCGTTATCCTCATGAACGCAGGAGGTTGAGGCGATGACAAGGCCGCAATGGGTTGGCGGGCAGGCGGTTCTTGAAGGTGTGATGATGCGCCATCACGACCGGTTGGCGGTTGCTTGCCGGCGCAGTGACAACAGCATCAGCCTTATTTCAGAAAAAAAGATTTCCCTTTCAAGACGCTGCCCTCCCCTGGGCTGGCCGATCCTGAGAGGCACGGTCTCTTTTTTCGAGTCGCTTATTCTCGGCGTGCACGCCATAAATCTTTCGGCGGCAGAAGTGCTTCAAGAAGAAGGGGAGGAGATGCAGGGCTGGCAGACATTTTTGGTTGTCCTCCTGGGCCTGGCGTTGGGGGTGGGACTTTTTTTTATCCTTCCCACCTGGCTGGCCGGTTTTCTGCCGCAGCGTCTGCACCCGGTGGCGTTAAACCTGGCAGAAGGGTTGTTCCGGCTGGCTATTTTTCTGGCTTACCTTTTCCTGGTGACCCGCTGGAGTGAAATGAAACGTTTCTTTGCTTACCATGGCGCGGAGCATAAGGCTATATTTTGCTACGAGGCCGGCGAACCCCTGGAGGTTCGGAAAGCGCAGCAATACAGCACCCACCATCCCCGCTGCGGAACCAGTTTTCTCCTTATTGTAATGGTATTTAGCATCCTGATTTTCTCCCTCTTTGGCTGGGTACCCATATGGCAGCGCATTGCCATCTGCCTGCTCATGCTGCCGCTGGTGGCCGGGATATCTTATGAGGCGATCCGCCTGACGGCGCTCAGCCGCTCACCGCTGCTCCGTCTGCTTATGCTGCCCGGTCTATGGCTGCAGAACCTGACTACCAACGAGCCGGATAACGGCCAGGTCGAAGTGGCTCTCTGTGCGCTGAAAGCGGTGCTGGAGCCGGAGGCATTTAAAAACGGATCCGGGAGCGATTCAAAACCCGTGGTGATAAATAATGTTTGACAGAATGGAATTAATTGAAGAACGGTACAGTGAGCTGGAGCGGCTCCTCAGTGATCCGGAAGTGCTGGCTCATACAGAGCTATGGCAGCAGTATTCCCGGGAACTGGCCGGGCTGGCAACCGGAGTTCAACTCTACCGGAGCTACAGGAGCCTGGAACGGGAGCTGGCTGATGCTCGCGAACTTCTGCAGGAGGACCACGATGGTGAACTTTCCGATTTCTTGCAGGAAGAGATTAAAGAATTGACAGAACGTCTTGAGGAAACGGCTGAGAAACTGAAAGAGCAGCTGTTGAAGAGCGATCCTCACGACGAGAAGAGTGTCTTTCTTGAAATCCGGGCGGGCAGCGGCGGCGAGGAGGCCGCTCTTTTTGCCGCCGATTTGTTAAGAATGTACAGCCGCTATGCCGAGCGGAACGGCTGGAAAGTGGAGATCGTCGACACCCATGCCACAGATATCGGCGGCTTCAAAGAGGTGGTTGCCGGCATAGAGGGCCGGGGTGTTTACAGCCGCCTTAAGTATGAGAGCGGTGTTCACCGGGTGCAGCGAATACCGGCCACCGAGTCAGGGGGGCGGATCCATACTTCGGCCGCCACCGTGGCCGTGCTGCCTGAAGCCGAAGAGGTGGAGGTAGAGATCAACCCGCAGGAGCTGCGAATCGATACTTTCTGTTCCACGGGTCCGGGCGGCCAGAGTGTAAACACCACCCAGTCCGCTGTCCGGGTGACTCATCTGCCAACAGGCCTGGTGGTTAGCTGTCAGGATGAAAAATCTCAATTGAAAAACAGGGAAAAAGCCCTCCGGGTCCTGCGCAGCAGGCTGATGGATAAATATATTACCGAGCAGGAGGCTGAACTGGCCGAGGAGCGGAGATCGCAGATCGGCAGCGGGGACCGCAGTGAGCGTATCCGGACCTACAATTTCCCCCAAAACCGGGTTACCGACCACCGCACCGGGCTGACCCTGCACCGGCTCGACCTGGTGCTGGAAGGGGACCTCGACGAAATCATCGACAATCTGACTGCATCGGCTAAAGCAGAGCAACTGCAGGATATAGGGAATTGAAAAAATTAACGGAAAACAAGAGCACGGTTGAAGAAGCTTTGCAAAGGGCTTCTTCTTGTTTTAAAGATGCGGGGATAGAACAGCCGCGCGACGAAGCGGAAATCCTGCTGTCGCACCTGCAGGGATGGGACCGGCTGAAAATTATCCTGGAGCGCTCCGCCGTTCTGGACAAAGAAAGCGCGGCTGCCTTTGCGGCAGCGGTTGAACGGCGGGTCAGGGGCGAGCCGGTTGCTTATATTGAAGGGAGCAAGGAGTTTTACGGTCTGGAATTTATGGTCAACAAAGAGGTCCTCATACCCCGTCCGGAAACCGAGCTGGTAGCCGATGCCGTTCTGGAATGGGCCCGCAACCGGGAAGGAGATATCTGCGGAGTCGACATAGGCTGCGGCAGCGGCAACCTGGCGGTGGCGCTGGCTTATCATCTGCCGCAGGCTTCTTTTTACGCTGCCGATATTTCACCGGGAGCCCTGCAACTGGCGGCGGCCAACGCGGCGCGGCATGGCGTGAGCGGGCGGATCCATTTTTGCCGGGGCCATTACCTTGATGCTTTCTCCGGGATAGAGCCGCCTCCCCGTTTCAACCTGGTTGTCGCTAACCCGCCTTATCTGGCCACTGCGGAGATTGACGCCCTGCCTCCGACGATCCGGGATTATGAACCGCGGCTTGCTCTGAATGGAGGCCCGGACGGCCTGGCTGCTTACCGGAGCATCCTGGCCTTTTTGCCTCGTTATCTCCGGGGGCCGGGCTTGATGGCTCTGGAGATCGGCGCTACCCAGGGCGGCGACCTCCTCTCGCTTTGCCGGAGCCACGATCTTTTCCATACACTGACCCTGCTTCATGACTACCAGGATCTCCCCCGTGTTCTCCTCGGACTATTTTAGCTTTTCCCCTGTGGAAGTGGCGGTCAGCCGGCCGTGAATGACCCCTTTTACCGAGAGAAGCCGGTTGGCCACCTCTTTGGCTTCACCGGCCGGCCCTTTGATTAAAAGCACTTCCAGGCAGCGGTCGTGCGCCAGGTGAACATGCATTGTCGAAACGATTAGTTCAACATAACGATGTTGCAGCTCCAGCAGGAGATCGTTCAGACCGCGGACATGGTGATCGTAAACCAGGGTGATCGTACCCGCAACCTCGAGATCGTCCCCGGACCACTCCATTTCGACCAGTTGATTCCGGATCAAATCCCGGATCGCCTCCGAGCGGTTGGCATAACCTTTCAATACTATTTCCCGGTCAAAGGATTCAAGCAGCTCCCGGTCCATGGAGACTCCGAAACGAATTAATTCGGCCATGCGTACCTCCTCCTTATTTGTTGCGCTGAGCCCTGACTCCGTTCTTGAAGATTCTTAAACAATTATAACATCTTTTTCCCGGGATAATCCCTCAAGAATGTCTAAGAGAGACAGATAATGGCAATAATAGGGGTGAGGAGGGAAGAGCCGTGCTGCCGAACAAAGTTAAGCTCAGCGGGGTAAACACCTTCAAGCTGGCGGTCCTGTCGGCTAGTGAGATGAAAGAGCTGTTTCATCGCGTTAAAAAGGGAGATCCCGAGGCCCGGGACGCTCTGGTCAGGGGCAACCTGCGCCTCGTTTTAAGCATCCTGCAGCGTTTCAAGAACCGGGGTGAATCACTGGACGATCTCTTCCAGGTTGGCTGTATTGGCTTGCTCAAGGCGATTGACAACTTTGAGCTGGAGCATGAAGTCAACTTTTCAACCTACGCCGTTCCGATGATTATCGGTGAAATCAAACGTTACCTGCGGGATAACAACAGCATCCATATCAGCCGTTCAATCAAGAGCCTCTCCCACCGGGTCCTCCAGACCAGAGAGGAGCTGTTGAAACAAAATCACCGTGAACCCAACCTCAGCGAAATTGCCGCGGCCATGGAGATGACCACCGAGGATGTGGTTTTTGCCTTTAACGCCGCCCAGGAACCGCTTTCTCTGTACGATCCGGTGTTCCGTGACAGCACCGATCCGGTCTACGTAATGGATCTGCTCAGTGACCAGTCCGACAGCACTGAAAAATGGCTCGAGAATATCGCCTTGCAGGAGGCGCTGGATAAGCTTGATCCCCGGGAAAAAAAGATCATCGAGGCGCGCTTCTTCGAAGGAAAAACCCAGGTTGAAATTGCCAGGCAGGTGGGTATTTCACAGGCTCAGGTTTCAAGGATTGAAAAAGCGGCCCTGGAGATGATCCGCCGGCATTACAAGCAGGAGTCCAACCCGGAGGAGAACGGCAATGAAGAAAAAGATAGTCCTTAAAGACCATTGGTTTATCTTTATGGTTTTAATTGTGATCATTGCCCTGCTGGGGCCTGCAATCTGCCGGGTCCTCCGGCAAGCGGAGGGCGGCGGCTGGCAGGTTCATGCCGGCGAACCCGTGGTGAGGTTGCACGTGCGGGCAGCCGGTGACAGCCCGGCAGAGCAACGTTTCAAAATGGCTGTGGCGGCGCAGGTGCGCCGGTTGCTGTCAGCAGAGAGCCCGCCCGAAGCAGGTAATTTTCAGATGTACCTGGAGTTTTTAAAGGGGCATCTGCCCAAACTTGAAAGATCTCTCCGGGAGTTTGCCGCGGCAACTGCGGAAGAGACGCAAATCGGGGTGCGGCTGACCCAAGAAGAATTCCCTCTGCGGACCTACGGAAGACGGATCTATCCTGCCGGAAATTACACCGCCTTGACGGTCACCATCGGTGAGGGTGACGGTGAAAACTGGTGGTGTCTCCTTTTCCCTTCGCTTTGTCTCCCTCCAGTAATGTTTAACCATCATTCTGCGGAAGAAGAACAGAAATTGAATAACGATGAAGAAGAGAGTCTTCTCTCGGCCGGTATGAAGGAGCCGACGGATTTCGGCGCACGCAGCAAGACAGAAAAAACAAAGCAGCCTGCTATTTCAGGCCGGTGGCGGAGCAAGGTTTGGGAATTTATCAAGCGTCCGGGCAAACAAATAATTGAAAAAGCAGAGCAGATCTTCTATAATTAATTCAGTCCTGATAAATAGAGAGATAAACTTGTCTGTTTTTAGGAGGTTGGGGAGTGGATTGGCGGGATTATTTGCAGATCGCCTTCATTGCGGTGGGCGGTCTGGGGCTTTTTTTGTTTGGCATCCAGATGATGGCTACGGGGATGCAGAAGGCGGCGGGAGACAGGCTGCGCCGGATTCTCGAAGTGCTGACCACCCGTCCGGTTATCGGCGTTCTAACGGGAATTTTGATTACCATGCTCATCCAGAGCAGCGGAGCGACGACGGTTATGGTCGTCGGTTTTGCCAATGCCGGGTTGATTACCCTCTCTCAGGCGATCAGCGTGATTATTGGGGCCAATGTTGGCACAACTGTAACCGCCCAGATTGTTTCTCTTAAAATTGAGGATATCGTTTATCCCATTATCGGCCTTGGGGCGCTCATTATCTTTTTTAGCAGGCGCAGGCAGTATCGTTACCTCGGCGAGGCTGTCCTGGGGATGGGTCTTTTGTTCCTCGGCATCACCACCATGTCGGCAGGGTTAAGCCCCCTAAAGGATCTGCCTGCTTTCAAAAGCCTCCTGGCCCAATTCAGCGCTTTCCCCCTGCTGGGTGTGCTCGGGGGGGCTATATTTACGGCAATACTTCAGAGCAGCAGCGCCTTTGCCGGGGTGATCATTGCCATAAGCATGCAGGGAATGATTTCTTTGAACGAAGCCGTGCCCCTGATTTTGGGCTCGAACATTGGGACATGCGTCGTGGCTTTTATTGCCAGCGCCGGGACCAACGTGACCGCCCGCCGCACCGCAATGGCCCATCTTTTCTTTAATGTTATCGGGGTGCTCCTCTGTCTTTTTCTACTGACACCCTTTACCGGTCTGGTCTTGAAAACAGCATCCACGGTAACCCGTCAAGTAGCCAACGCACATACTATTTTCAATGTTCTCAACTCCGCGGTCTTCATTCTGATCCTGCCTTATTTCACCAGGTTTATCAGTTACCTGGTTCCCGGTGACGAGGTAAGCATCGAGATCGGCCCGAACTATCTTGACAAACGGATGCTGCCTACACCGGCTGCGGCCATCGGGGGGGCCAAAAAAGAGCTGCTGCGCATGGCCATGATCGCCCGCGAGATGATCGGCGAGGCGCTGGAGGCCTTTGTTAAAAACGATTTAAAAAAGGGGGCACATCTGGAGCAGATGGAAGATCTTCTCGATGGATTGGAAGAGGAGATCAATGTCTTCCTGGCGGAGCTTTCCCAGAACCCGCTTACTGAAGCCCAGTCAAAAATGATCGGCAGCTTCATGTCCGCGGCAAATGATCTGGAGAGGATCGGCGATCATGCCAACAATATCAAGCAGCTGGCCGAGCTCAAGGTTGAGGATAGGCTCCCCTTTTCCGAGCAGGCGCTCGAAGAGCTCAGCCTGATCTATGAGAAGATCAACATCATGCTGGAGAGGGCCATCCAGGCCTTCGAGACGGAAAACAAACCGCTTGCCCGCATGGTCATGGTTGAAGACGACGAGGTTGACCTGATGGAGAAAGTTTTACGGAAAGGGCATATCGAAAGAATCAACACGAAAAAATGTTATCCTCCTTCAGGAGTGATCTATCTCGACGTATTGAGCAACATGGAGCGGATTGCCGATCACGCTACCAATATCGCCCAGCTGGTTGTCGAAGAATTTTAAGCGCGCCGCGGCGCTTGGAGGATAAAATGCCCAAAGTATTGCGGATCAATCAAACTCTGGTCCTCCCTTCCAGCCGCAAGACGGTGCTTGCCGCGGCACGGTTGATCCGCCGCGGCGGGCTGGTGGCATTTCCCACCGAGACTGTCTACGGATTGGGGGCCGCCGCCACTAACAGGCGGGCGGTTAAGAATATATTTAGAGCGAAGGGGCGTCCGGCGGACAACCCGCTGATCGTCCACGTGGCCGGCCTGGAGCAGGTTAAAGAGGTCACCTCATTTATTCCCCGGAGCGCTCTCGAGCTGATGAGGCGCTTCTGGCCCGGGCCTCTCAGCCTGGTGCTGCCCCGTACCGGCACGCTGCCGCGGGAGGTCAGCGCCGGCTTGCCCACGGTAGCGGTGCGCATGCCCGCCCATCCGGTGGCTTTAAGCCTGATCCGGGCCGCGGGGGTGCCCATTGCCGCACCGAGCGCCAACCGTTCAGGGCGGCCCAGCCCGACTGCCCTCCGACATGTCCTTGAAGACCTGGCCGGGAGGATCGATGCTGTCCTTGACGGAGGTTCCTGCCGCATGGGCCTGGAGTCAACGGTCCTCGATCTGTGCGCCGGCCGGCCATTGATATTGCGTCCCGGAGGGATTTCCAGGGAGCAGCTGGAGGCGGCCCTCGGCACTGAAGTGGCGGAAGCGCGCGGCAGCGAGGCGGATACTCCCCGTTCCCCGGGAATGAAATACCGCCATTATGCTCCCCGCGCTCCCCTGCTTCTGGTTACCGGTAGCCGCGGCAGGAGGCTTGCTTTGATCAGGGCCCTTTCTGACGGTTATCAAAAGAGGGGGTTAAAGGTGGGGATTCTGCCGGCACCGCAGGGGCCGAAGGGCCTGCGGCTGGCGGCTAAGCGACTTTTCCCGGTACTGCGCCGTTTTGATGCGCAGGGAGTCGACCTGATCCTGGCCGAGGGTGTTACTTCGCAGGGCCTTGGAACAGCAGTGATGAACCGGCTGCGCAGGGCTGCTGTGCGGACGATCAGAGTTTAGGTGATAAAGATGCCAGAAGAGAAAACAAATATTTTGTTTGTCTGTACCGGTAATACCTGCCGCAGCCCCATGGCGGCGGAGTTGCTGCGCCTTGAATGGGAGAAGCGCCCCGGCGCGCCTGCGTTAAAAGTAGTCTCTGCAGGGTTGGCGGCAGTGGACGGAGAGAAAGCTTCTGAACATGCCCGCGCGGTGATGCACGAAGCGGGGATTGACCTGGAGATGCATGCATCGGCTTTGCTGAATGAAGAGCTGATCGGCGAAGCCTCTTTGATCCTGGTGATGAGCCGGCAGCACCGTGAACAGTTGCTGTGCCGTTATCCCGCGGCGGCGGCCAAAACATTTCTGTTGAAAGAGTTTGCCGGAATTGCCGGGAACCCGGATGTAGCCGACCCTTACGGCGGAACCATCGAGGATTACCGCCGGATTTATGAGGAGCTCCGCGCCGGGATTGAAAAAATCGCACAGATCCTGGAAGGAGGCAAAGGCAATGGTAATAGCATTGGGTAGTGATCACGCCGGGTTTGCCTTGAAAGAGCTGATCAGAGAACATCTGGAGGCGAACGGGGTTGAGTTAACTGACTTTGGCACTTTCTGTGAGAGCAGCGTCGATTATCCGGATATCGCTTTGCCGTTGATTGCGGCGGTAGCCGCCGGTGAGTGCCCATCCGGAATCCTGATATGTGGAACCGGCATCGGCATGACCATAGCCGCAAATAAATACCCCGGCATCAGGGCCGCTCTCTGCGGCGACACCTTTTCCGCCCGCTGCGCCCGCGAGCACAACAACGCCAATATTTTAACCCTGGGAGCGCGGGTGATCGGTCCCGGACCGGCGCTGGAGATCGTGGATATTTTCTTGGAAAGCCCTTTTAAAGAGGGGCGGCACAGCCGCCGGCTTCAGAAGATCGCCTTTATAGAAAGGCGAGGCAAGATCCAATAACCGCCCTTATCCGGCCAACGGAGGCTATGACGATGAAGGGAAAGGATTACCTCAGCGAGGTCCGCCGTATTGATCCCGAGATCGCGGCGGCGATCTCGGCTGAAGAAAGACGCCAGCAGGATAATATTGAGCTGATCGCTTCGGAGAACCTGACCGGCGGTGCGGTTTTGCAAGCCCAGGGTTCAGTGCTGACGAACAAGTATGCCGAAGGTTACCCCGGAGCGCGCTATTACGGCGGCTGCCGCTACATGGACGAGGTGGAGCAGCTGGCCCGCACCCGGGCGCAGCAGCTTTTCAAAGCGGATCATGCCAATGTTCAGCCGCACTCCGGCTCGTCGGCCAACCTGGCGGTATACCTTGCCCTTTTGAAACCGGGCGACCGCATTCTGGGGATGGAACTTGCTCACGGCGGGCATCTGACGCACGGCAGCCCGGTGAATATAACCGGCCGCTATTTCGAGGTTCATTCATACGGGGTCGACCGGAGCAGCGGCTTGCTTGACATGGCCGAAGTCCGGAATAGGGCGCTCCAGGTCAGGCCGAAGCTGATTATTGCCGGAGCCACCGCCTATCCGCGCCGGATCGACTTTGCCGCTTTTCAGGATATTGCCCGGGAAGCCGGCGCCATTTTGATGGTGGATATGGCCCATATTGCCGGCCTGGTAGCCGCCGGGCTGCATCCCAATCCCGTTCCTCACGCTGCGGCAGTCACGACCACGACCCACAAAACCATGCGCGGGCCGCGCGGCGGGATGATTCTTTGCCACAGGGATTATGCTTCGCTGATTGACAAGGCGGTTTTCCCCGGCCTGCAGGGCGGACCGTTGATGCATGTCATCGCGGCCAAGGCGGTTTCTTTGAAGGAGGCACAATCACCTGAGTTTGTTGCTTACCAGGCCCGGGTTGTGGAAAATACGCAGATACTGGCTGCGAGCCTGATTGAGTCCGGGTTTGACCTTGTGACCGGAGGCAGTGACACCCACCTGGTTTTAGTGGACCTGCGGTCAAAGAAGATTACCGGGTTGGAAGCAGAACAGCTGCTGGAAAGGATCGGAATTACGACGAACAAGAACTCGATTCCCTTTGATCCGCGCAGCCCCCGGATAACCAGCGGTTTGCGGCTGGGTACGCCTGCGGTTACCTCGCGGGGGATGAGACCGGAGCAGATCCGGACAATTGCGCATCTGATCAACGAGGCTATTGTCCATCGTTCCGATCATGCGGTTCTCGAACAGCTGCAGCGCCGGGTAAACTTGCTCTGCCGGGAGTTCCCCATCAATCAGTATAAGAAAGGCGGGTTGGTCGTTGAAAAAGATGATTCATCTAGTCAATCACCCCCTGGTCCGGCATAAACTGACGCTCTGCCGTCAAATCGAGACTTCACCGCGAGAATTTCGCGGCCTGGTGGAACAGATCACGGGGCTGCTGCTTTACGAGGCAATGCACGATCTGCCCCTCTCGGAAAGCGACATTACAACACCTGTGACCGTTGCACGGGGCCACATTTTAACCGGTCCTGAGCCGGCATTTGTCGTGGTCCTGCGGGCGGGGCTCGGAATGCTCGAGGGCGCCCTGCGGCTCTTCCCTGAAGCCAGGTCCGGGCATATCGGTCTCTACCGTGATCCGGAGACGCTTGAACCGGTGCAGTACTACTGCAAACTACCCGAAGGCATCGACAGGCATCCCTGCTACCTGTTGGAGCCGATGCTGGCCACGGGGGGCAGTGCTGTACGCGCGTTAAGCCTGCTGAAGGAATCCGGGGTGGGCTGTATGAAGCTGCTCAGCCTGATCGCTTCGCCGGAGGGGCTTGAAGAGATCGGCCGGCACCACCCGGACGTGGCCGTTTACCTGGCCTCCGTCGATGAGGGGATGAATGAAAAAGGCTATATTGTGCCCGGACTTGGAGATGCCGGAGACCGTCTTTATGGCACCTGCTAAACCGGAGAGAGGAGGAAATTACTGTTGTCTGAAAGACCGACATGGGATCGCTACTTTCTGGAGATTGCCCGGGTGGTGGCCTCCCGTTCAACCTGCTTGCGCCGCCGTGTCGGCGCGCTCCTTGTTTTGGAGAAGCGTATCCTGGCCACGGGATATAACGGCGCTCCCACAGGCTTGCAGCACTGTGACGAAACCGGCTGTCTCAGAGAGAAACTGAATGTTCCAGCCGGTGAAAGGCACGAACTCTGCCGAGGCCTTCATGCCGAGCAGAATGCCATTATCCAGGCTGCCGTGGACGGCGTTGCCATCAAGGGAGCCGCTCTCTACTGCACCCATTTTCCCTGTGTTGTCTGTGCCAAGATGCTGATCAATGCAGGAATACGCCGGGTATGCCCGGCCGAAAACTATCCCGACGATCTGGCAAAAAAACTATTGACCGAGGCTGGCGTATTGATTGATTTTATTGTATAATGTACGGACAATATTAGTATATCTGAAGTATGTGAATTTTTGGAGATAGAGAAATATTATTTCACCTTTTGGTCGATTTGCCGGCCGATTGCCGGATTCGAGAAAGGCGGTGATCGATTGACTGTAGAATTGGTCCAGTCTATCAGGGAGGCCGAGATAAAAGCCGATGAGTTCATCCAAAGGGCCAGGCAGGAGGCCCGCCAGGCAGTAAAGGATGCCGAAGCAAAAGCGGCGGCCGCGGCCGGGGAGCAGCTCTCTGCGACGGAGAGGCAGGCCGGAGAGATGATTCGCCGGGCTGAACTGGAAGCGGAGGCCGAAGCGGAACCGCTGCGAGAAACATCCCGGGAAGAGATTGCCGGCCTCAGAACGAGAGCTGATTCACGCATGTCTCAAGCCGTGGCCATGATCAAGGAGAGGATCATCTCATGGCCATAGTAGAGATGAAGAAGATTTTTCTGCTGGCCCACCGGGATGAACGGGAAAAAATCATCGCGCTTTTACAGCGGATCGGTATTGTGGAAATTGAAGACATCTCCACGAGTAAAACCTGGGAAGAGATCGGTTCGCTGATGGATCCGGGTCAGTCAGCGGCGGACCTGGCCGGGATCGAAGCCCAACTTGGCGAGGGCCGTTACTGCCTCGAATTTCTGCAGCGTCACTATCCGGTGCGCAAGGGGCTTCTGGAGCAGCTTACCGGAGGCAAGCTCACCCTTAGCTCTGCAGAATTCAACAGCTGCAGCGAGCAGAAGGAGCAGATGCATCGGATCTATCTATCTTGCCGCGAGGCCGAGGAGAAGTTGACGGCGATGCGAACCGAAAGAACCCGGGTTCAGGCTGCGCTTAATGAGCTGAGCCCCTGGGCCGGGTTTACGATGCCCCTGGAGGAGATCGCGGATTCAAAGAGGGTGCAGATGAGGCTGGTTGCGGTTCCCGGTGAAAGCATGGCTTATTTGAAAGAGACTCTGGATGAGCAAGTGCCCGCCGTCTCTCTTCAGGAAATTTCCCGCAACAAGGACCAGGTCTACTCCTTCTTGATTTACCTGGCCGAAGAAGCGGTCACGGTGAGTGCCCTCTTGAAGGAATCCGGGGCGAGCCCGGTAACTTTCCCGGGTTTGACGGGAACGGCGGCGCAAAACATCGCCGCCTTGGAGGAAAGAGAGGCGGAGCTGCAGCGCGAGGAAGAGGCGGTGATCGCCGGAGTCGAGGCGCTGCTTGGCGAACGGACCCGCCTGATGGCCTATTATGACTACCTTGACCGGGAGCGGGTTCAAAAAGAGATCGGGCAAAATTTTGCCCTGACCGAGTCCAGCTTCTTGATTGAAGGGTGGGTGCCGGCGCCGGCGCTGCCCGATCTGGAGGAAAGTCTGGTGAAAGAAACCGAAACTGCTGTTCTGGTGACGCGGGACCCTCTGCCGGAGGAAAATGTGCCCATTCTGCTGCAAAACCGCGGCCCGGCCGAACCTTACGAAGTGGTCACCAGGATGTACGGCTACCCCCATAAAAATGAGCTCGACCCGACAGCGTTTTTGGCGCCGTTTTTCTTTATCTGTTTCGGCATCTGCCTCTCGGATGCCGGTTACGGAATCATCCTGGTGCTGGCCAGTTATTTTCTTTCCCGCAAGCTTAAACTGGCCGGGATGGGCAAACAGCTGCTTAACCTCCTCTTTCTGGGCGGCATCTCTTCGACTATTTTCGGGGTGCTTATGGGCAGCTGGTTTGGCGATCTGATCAAGATTAAACCGCTCTGGTTCAATCCGATCGATGATCCCATGCGCATGCTGATCTTCTCTTTCGGGATCGGTGTGTTTCAAATTTACTGCGGCATGGCGATCAAGGCTTACCGGAGCATCAAAGAAGGCAAGATCCTCGATGCCTTATTTGATCAGGGCGGCTGGTATCTATTTCTAACCGGCCTGCTCATGCTGATTTTGCCGCAGACCCGGACCACCGGCCAGTGGATGGCTATCGGGGGAGCCGCTGTATTGATTCTCACGCAGGGCCGCAGGCAGAAGAACCCGATCATGAAATTTTTAAGCGGCCTGCTGAGCCTCTACGATGTCACCGGTTTTTTAAGCGATGTCCTCTCTTATTCCCGCTTGCTGGCCCTGGGCCTGGCCACAGGGGTGATCGCCACGGCGATCAATACTATGGGCGGCCTTTTGCCCAAAGGACCGGTCGGTTTCCTGGCGATGGTGGTTCTCCTTGCCGGCGGACATCTCTTCAATTTGCTGATCAGCGGGCTGGGTTCGTATGTGCATACCAGCAGGCTCCAGTATATCGAATATTTCGGGAAGTTTTTTGACGGCGGCGGAAAAGCCTTCCGTCCTTATGCCGTGAACACCACCTATGTGCAGGTGGTAGAAGGGGAGACGCCGGTTAAAGGCGCCGCCTGAAATTGGCTTAAACTTTTGGATAGAGAAAAAGGAGGAAAACTTTGATGACAGGAATTGTGATCGCGCTTTTGGGTGCCGCCCTGGCGGTGATTCTGCCGGGCATCGGTTCCGCTATGGGGGTTGGTTTGGTCGGACAATCCGCCGCCGGCGTGGTTACCGAGGACCCTGACAAGTTCGGCCAGACGTTGCTGTTGCAGGCTCTTCCGGGAACACAGGGGATCTACGGTCTGCTGACCGGTTTCCTGATCATGCAGCAGGTGGGTGTAATCGGAGGCAACCTGCTTGACCTGACTTCAGGGCAGGGCCTTACTGTTTTGATGGCGGCAGCTCCGATCGCCCTGGTGGGGCTTCTCTCCGCCATCTTCCAGGGGCGGGCCGCCGCTGCCGGGATCGGCCTCATCGCCAAGCGTCCCGAGGAACTGGGAAAAGCGATTATCTATGCGGTAATGGTGGAAACTTATGCCGTTCTTGCGTTGCTCGCTTCGATCTTGCTGCTTTTAGGGCTTTCGCTGTAAGGGGTGTGGCAGATGAGTGCAGGAGCGGAGAGGATCATAGAGCACATTCTGAATGACGCCAAAGCGAAAGCCGCGGAGATCAAAGACGAAGCGGCGCGGAAAACCCGGGAGATCATGACAGAGGCGCAGAAAGAGGCCGCCCGTAGTCAGGAGCAGATTCTGGCCCGGGCCCGCGATGAGGCGGCCGAGACGAAACGCCGTATCCTTGGTGCAGCTAAGCTTGATGCGCGTAAAGAGAAGCTGGCGGCAAAACAGGAGTTGATTGCCGATGCTTTCCGGCAATCGCTGGAGGAGCTTTGCGCAGTTGACGACCGGAGCTACAGCTCCATACTGCAGAGGATGTTTCTGGCCGCAGCTGAAACCGGAACCGAAAAGGTGTTTCTCTCTGAAAGAGACCGCGCCAGGATCCCGGGCAGCTTTTGGGAGGAACTGAATGCGGCCCTGAAAAAGGCGGGTAAAAAAGGTGAGTTGACCCTGGCTGAAGAAAACCGGGAAATTCAAGGAGGTTTCATTCTGCAGTCCGGCGGAGTGGAGATCAACTGTTCTTTTGAAGCTCTGCTGGATATGCAAAGAGACGAGCTTGAGCCGGAGGTGGCCGGGATTCTCTTTGCCTAAAATATGTGGATTATTCTCCATGAAAGGAGAGCCGACAGGCAGATGCCGGTAAGTGATACCAGTTACGCATATGCTTATGCAGTTGGAAGGATCCGCGCCCTGGAGACGCGCCTGATCGACAGAAGCAAACTCAACCGGATGATCGAGGCTCCTTCGCCCGAAGAGGTCTTAAAAATACTGGCAGAAACTGATTATGCCACCGCAGTGGCAGGCCTGGAAAGCCACCATGATTTCGAAACCGTGCTCAGTGATGAACTTGGCCGCATCTTTACAGAGCTGAAAAAAATGGGCCCCCGTCCGGAGATAATTGATCTTCTGATGCTGCGATTCGATATTCATAACCTGAAGGTGTTCTTCAAAGCAAAATATCTGGAGATCAAAGCAGAGCTGCTTTTTCCCACGGGGACATTGCCCCTTCCAAAGCTGCAGGAGGCGGTGACCGCGCTTGATTTTCGTGAATTTCCGCCTCGGTTGCGTCAGGTCGCCGAGCGGATCGCCGAAGAATTTGCGATCACCCGGGATTCCCAGGTGATTGACCTGATCCTGGACCATTTTTTGTTTACCGAGGTGATTTACGCCTCCCGCGAGATCGGCTCGGTTTTTTTGGAAGGGTTTTTTCAAAAGCAGATCGATTTAACAAACATCAAAACTTTTATCAGGGTGCAGCGGATCGGCCGGGACCGCGAATTTTTGAAAAAAGTACTGCTGCCGCACGGCCGGCTGGCGCCGCAGCTTTTTACCGGGCTTCTCGGTGACTCCCTTGAATCACTGGTCAGGGAGCTGGCCATGAGTGAATACGGGCCCCTGGTTGAAGAAGGGGTCCGCGAGTGGCTTGATCGAAAATCGCTGGCGCGCCTTGAAAGGCTGGCGGATGATTTCATCACAACTTTTTTGCAGCGCGGCAAGCAGACTCCGTTCGGCCTGGAGGCGCTGATCGGCTACCTTTGGGCCAAAGAGATCGAGATAATGAATATCCGCCTGATCATGGTCGGCAAGATCAACAAGCTGCCAAATGAAGCAATCAGGGAGAGAATACGCCATGTCTACCTGTAAAATTGCCGTTGTCGGAGAGCGGGACTCCATTCTCGGTTTCAAGACTCTCGGTGTAACAACCTTTCCGGCTACCGATCCCGAAAAGGCGCTGCAAATTTTCCGGCGGCTGGTCGCCGAAAATTACGGGGTTGTTTTTATCACCGAAGAGCTGGCCCGGGATCTGCAGGAGCCGATTGCCGAGCTGAACAGGCGCTTTCTGCCGGCGGTTATTTCGATTCCCAGCAGCAGGGGGACGCTGGGGATCGGGATGGAGGCTATCCGGAAAAACGTAGAAAAAGCAATCGGAGCCGATATTTTCTTGAGGAAAGAAGGGTGATATCTTGGAAGTTGGCAGGATTATCAAAGTTTCCGGCCCCCTGGTAGTGGCTGAAAATATGGCCGAAGCCCGGATGTACGACGTGGTCCGGGTCAGCGAGGAGCGCCTGCTTGGTGAGATTATTGAACTGCGCGGGGATCGGGTTTCGGTCCAGGTTTACGAGGAGACCGATGGACTCGGGCCGGGGGAGCCTGTTTATAATACCGGCGTTCCGCTGAGCGTGGAGCTGGGCCCCGGGTTAATCGAAGCTATTTTTGACGGGGTGCAGCGCCCCTTAAATGTGATCCGAGAGCAGGTGGGCGATTATATTACCCGCGGAGTGGATCTTTCTCCGCTGGATCGCTCGCGCAAGTGGTCCTTTGTCCCCCGGATGAAGAAAGGCGATGCGGTCGAGGCCGGCGATATTATCGGCACGGTGCAGGAGAGCGCCATCGTGGAGCACCGGATCATGGCCCCGCCGGCGCTGGCCGCGGGTAAGATCCTGGAAATCAGAGAAGGGGAGTTCACCCTTGACGAGGTCGTTGCCAGGATCGAGACCGCGGAGGGGACCGTCG
>CAYFRE010000001.1:29795-33075 GCA_964345455.1 uncultured Syntrophomonadaceae bacterium
ATGGTCCAGAAGTGGCCAATCCGGCAGGGCCGGCCTTACCGGGAAAAACTGGGCCCCTATATCCCGATGATTACCGGGCAGCGGATCATCGACACATTCTTCCCCGTGGCGAAGGGCGGTACGGCTTGCATTCCCGGACCTTTCGGCAGCGGGAAGACGGTGACTCAGCACCAGCTGGCCAAGTGGGCCGATGCCGAAATTGTCGTCTATATCGGGTGCGGCGAGCGGGGAAACGAGATGACCGACGTGCTTATGGAGTTCCCCGAGCTGACAGACCCCGCTTCGGGAGAGCCGCTGATGAAACGGACGGTTTTGATCGCCAACACTTCGAACATGCCGGTGGCGGCGCGGGAGGCGTCGATCTATACCGGGATTACCATTGCCGAGTATTTTCGGGACATGGGATACAGCGTTGCCCTGATGGCCGATTCCACCTCGCGGTGGGCCGAGGCTCTGCGCGAGATGTCGGGGCGGCTGGAGGAGATGCCAGGGGAAGAAGGATATCCCGCTTACCTCGGTTCCCGCCTGGCCGAGTTTTACGAGCGCTCCGGCCGGACGATCTCACTGGGCAGCGACGAGCGCGAAGGTGCGCTTACCGTGGTCGGAGCGGTCTCGCCGCCCGGGGGTGACCTTTCGGAACCGGTATCCCAGGCCACCCTGCGTATAGCCAAGGTATTCTGGGGCCTCGATGCGGCCCTGGCCTACCGGAGACATTTCCCGGCGATCAACTGGCTCTTGAGTTATTCTCTCTACCTGGACAACGTGGCCTCATATTTCCGGGAGACGGTCGGGGAGAAGTGGAACGAGATGCGCCGCGAAGCAATGCGCCTTTTACAGGAGGAGGCGGAGCTGGAGGAGATCGTCCGCCTGGTCGGGGTTGACGCGCTCTCGGCCCGTGAACAGCTTACCCTCGAGACGGCCAAATCAATTCGCGAAGATTTTCTGCATCAGAACGCAACCCACGAGGTTGACACTTACAGCTCTTTACAGAAGCAGTTCCGGATGCTTGACCTGATCCTTACATTTCATCATGAGGCGATCAGAGCCCTGGAAAAAGGGCTGCTGGAGTTTGATCTGGATAAGCTCTTTGCGCTGCCGGTGCGAGAGAAGATCGCCCGGGCCAAGTATGTGCCGGAAGAAAATATGGCCGGGTTGGATGAGATCAACCGCACTATCAAAGAAGAGGTCTCTGCATTGATCGGCGAGGGAGGAGAGGACGATGCTTAAAGAATATATGACCGCTGCTGAAGTATCGGGGCCGCTGATGCTTGTGGAGAAGGTTGCCGGGGTGAAATATGGCGAACTGACCGAGATCGAGATGCCGGGGGGGGCTGTCCGGCGCGGGGAGGTTCTGGAGGTGGACGGGGACAGGGCGCTGGTGCAAATCTTCGAGGGTTCCACCGGGATCAATTTGCGCTCCGCCAGGGTGCGCTTCCTGGGCCGGGGGATCGAGCTTCCGGTTTCACCCGACATGCTCGGCCGCGTTTTCAGCGGTCTGGGCCAGCCCCGGGACAACGGGCCGCGGATAATTCCTGAGAAGAGGCTCGATATCAACGGTTCCCCGATCAATCCTTGTGCCCGCGATTACCCGTCGGAATTTATCCAGACCGGAGTCTCGGCGATCGACGGGATGAATACGATGGTACGGGGACAGAAGCTGCCGATCTTCTCCAGCTCCGGTCTCCCCCATTCGCGTCTGGCGGCGCAGATTGCCCGCCAGGCGAAGGTGCTGGAGGGCGAAACCAGGTTTGCCGTGGTCTTTGCGGCAATGGGGATCACTTTTGAGGAAGCTGATTACTTTATCACCGACTTCCGGCGCACCGGGGCCATCGAGCGGACGATTCTCTTTATCAACCTTGCCGATGACCCGGCGATCGAGAGGATTGCCACACCGCGGATGGCGCTGACGGCTGCGGAATACCTTGCTTTTGAGCAGGGTATGCACGTCCTGGTTATCCTGACCGACCTGACCAACTACGCCGAAGCGCTGCGCGAGATCTCGGCGGCCCGTAAAGAGGTCCCCGGCAGGCGCGGCTATCCCGGGTATCTCTATACCGACCTCTCCTTGATTTATGAGCGCGCCGGCAGGATCATCGGACGGGAAGGCTCGATCACCCAGTTGCCTATCCTGACCATGCCCGAGGATGACAAGACACATCCCATTCCCGACCTGACCGGCTATATCACCGAAGGGCAGATCATCCTGAGCCAGGAGCTGCACCGGAAAGGGATCTACCCGCCCATCGACGTCCTCCCCTCGCTCTCGCGGCTGAAAGACAAGGGTATCGGCAGCGGCAAGACCAGGGAAGATCACAGCGATACCCTCAACCAGCTTTACGCGGCTTATGCTCGGGGCAAGGAGGCCAAAGAGCTGGCGGCCATCCTGGGCGAGGCTGCTTTATCCGAGACGAATTTGAGAGCCGCTATCTTCGCCAGGACGAGGAAGAAGATAGGACCATCGAGCAGACTCTGGACCTGGCCTGGGAACTTCTGGCGCTGCTGCCGCTGGTTGAGTTAAAGCGGGTGCGCGACGAATTCCTGGAGAAGTATCTGCCGGCCCGGGAGGAGGATTAGACTTATGGAGATCCGGGTCAACCCCACCCGCATGGAGCTGAACCGCCTTAAGAAGAGGCTAAAGATGGCTGAGCGGGGCCACAAGCTGCTTAAAGACAAGCGGGATGAGCTGGTCCGCCAGGATTTGGGTCTGGTCCGGCAGAACAGGGAACTGCGGGAGCGCGTTGAAGAAGAGCTCTCTTCGGCTTTTGCCAAGTTTCTGCTGGCCCGGGCGGCCATGCCGGCAGCGGTGCTCGAAGAGGCGCTGATGTACCCGACGCGGCGGCTGGAGCTGGAAGTCAGCAAAAAGAATATCATGAGTGTCTATACGCCGCGCTTTCAATGGGAAAGGCAGAAAACAAGCTCCGGGGAAGAGGATAACATTTACCCTTACGGTTTTGTTGACACTTCCGCCGAGCTGGATGTCTCCATCGAAACCCTGGCCGGGATCATGGATCAGCTGCTGGAGCTGGCTGAAACGGAAAAGGCGGTCCAGCTGCTGGCAGATGAAATCGAGAAAACGCGTCGCAGGGTCAATGCGCTGGAACACGTGATGATCCCGCGCATGCGGGAGACGATTCGCTATATCACGATGAAGCTTGATGAAGATGAGCGGGGCGCTTTGATCCGCCTGATGAAAATCAAGGATGTCGTCCGGGCGAAAGTGTAGCCTTCACTTGGTGTTAAAGAAAATATTATTATCAAGGCAGGAGCGATTTCGCCCCTG
>CAYFRE010000001.1:33085-64025 GCA_964345455.1 uncultured Syntrophomonadaceae bacterium
TGGGGCAGGGACCGGATAATCCAGGAACTCCGGGGCCATAATATCCCTTAGTTTCCTGCAGTAGGGAGGTGGTTCCCGGTGCCCCTGCGCGCTCTCATGATCGCGTCGCTGCTCATGTTGTTAAGTTTATCGCCCCATGAGCCGGCAACAAAGAAAGATCCATGGATTGAAATGGAAAAAGGATTAAAGCTTTACGGTGTTGAAAATATCCTTTACCGATGCTCTTGCTTGATCAGTGAGAGTGACCGGGAGCGGGTTCTTTCCTCCGGGATTGTTCCGCTAAAAAACAATTTGGAAACGGCACCGGACTGCGGGTGGTTTATGCAGGAGGGCTATGAAAACGAAGAGGTTCTCCTTCAGGTCCGCGGCAGTGACCGGCAGGCCTGCGGCGAACTGTGGCAGCGGTTGGAAGCCGTTACCGGCCGCCATGGAGCACACAGCTCCCGGGTCTGGAGCGTGCAGGCTTATCGGAGCGGCGATCATGATCTGGCTGCTCTGGGGGCCAGGCTGGTCCAAGCCCTCGGCGGCCGTGTGCAGAGTGCCCAGGTCAACTCCAGGATGGTCCAGTTCCTGGCTTATCTCCCCTGGGCCGGAGAAGGATTGACTCTGGATGAAGGACCGGTCAATCTTCATCTGGAACTTTATAATATTGCTCGTACGGATAAGGTGAGAATTCGCCTGGGTATACCGGTTTTGCATTCAACGGCCTTTTAAATATGTTTCTCTGAAAGGAATTCTCTGAAAGGAACGGCATCATGGATCAGCTTTTAATCCGGGGTGGGATCCCCCTGCGGGGCAAGGTGCGGGTCAACGGCTCAAAAAATGCATGCCTCCCCATTATTGCATCTACACTTCTTACCCGTGAAAGTACCATTATTGAAGGGGTCCCCGACCTTCTCGATGTCCGCACGATGATCTCGGTTCTGGAAGGACTGGGCGCCGCCGTTGACTACCGGCAGGAACGGGGGCTCCTGCAAATAGCTTCCGGTGATTTGTCGCAAGCGGCGCTACCCACCGACCTGGTCGGCCGGATGAGAGCATCATTCCTGGTTCTGGGACCTTTGCTGGCCCGGAAAAAGAAGGTGCGGCTTCCCCTTCCGGGTGGCTGCGCCATCGGCACCCGGCCGGTCGATCTGCACCTGAAAGGGCTTACGGCAATGGGAGCGCGTTTTAACATCGCCAATGGGTGTGTCGAGGGGATCTCCGGCGGTCTGCAGGGGGCGCGGATATATCTTGACTTCCCCAGCGTCGGTGCCACGGGAAACATTATCATGGCGGCGGCACTGGCCAACGGGACGACGATCCTGGAAAATGCGGCAACCGAGCCGGAGATCGTCGACCTGGCCAGCTGCCTGAACAGCATGGGAGCACAAATTGTCGGCGCCGGGACGGCGCGGATCCGGATCGAAGGAGTTTCTGAACTGGGTGGAACCCGCCACGTTGTTATACCGGACCGGATCGAAGCGGGGACGCTGCTTCTGGCCGGCGTGATCACCGGAGGCGACGTGATCGTGGAGCATGTTTTGCCCGATCATCTTAAATCTATCCTGGCCAAATTGACAGAAGCGGGAGCCGTTGTCGAGGAGGCCGGTCCCTCTGCCGTGAGGGCCGCAGCCGGCGGACGCATTACGGCGGTTGATCTGAAAACAATGCCTTATCCGGGCTTCTCCACCGATCTGCAGCCGCAGTTTATGACCTTGCTGGCTCTCGCCGAGGGTACCAGCATGGTCATTGAAACGGTTTTTGAAAACCGGTTCCGTCATGTTGAGGGGTTGAACAGCATGGGGGCGCAGATCCAGGTCGAGGGACGCCACGCAGTCGTGCAGGGCCGGCCAGCTCTTACCGGAGCTCGCGTGGTTGCCCCGGATCTCAGGGGCGCCGCGGCTGTGCTGCTGGCGGCGCGGGCGGCGCGCGGGGATACGGAGCTACACGCAGTGCGCCATCTCTGGCGCGGTCATAGCCGTCTTGAAGAGAGGCTGGGTTTGCTGGGAGCACGCATCGAGCGTGTTACAGGGGAACCTGAAGGAGAATTAAAAATAGGGGGCTGAAAGCCCCCTTGATTATTTATACACCAATACCCAAATAAGTTGCCACCCACATATCCTCAGAAAGTATAAGAACCTCAGCCAGGTGCGGGACAATTGTGCATTGGACAAAGATGTCAGGGCAATAATGAAGTATCATAAAAGAGGGACAGGTTTCATATAATCTGATGAAATCTGCAAGCCGGAGGGTTCCGATGATCCGCAAAGCAGCCCTGCTTTTTTTTGCCATTGCCCTGGTGGTGATCTTGTTGCCTGCCGCAGTAGTCTCTTTGGGCCGTTCGCCGGAAGGGCTGCCGCAGAATAACGGTAACGATTCTCCGGAGGGGGAGAACGTAAGCAAAAAGAACGCCGGACTGCAGCTCCATCTCTACAGGGACGACCGGGAAGAAGTTGTGGACATGGAGCTGGAGGAATATCTTGCCGGCGTGCTCCTTGCCGAGATGCCTTCTACCTTTGAAATGGAAGCGCTCAAGGCCCAGGCGGTTATCGCCCGCACCTACACTCTGCGTCAGATGCGCTCTCTCGGAGGAGAGGGCTGCGACAGAGCATCCTCGCCGGCCGATATCTGTACGGACAGCACCCACTGCCAGGCCTGGCTTGATCCGGTGGAGACGGCGGTTGATTGGGGTCCGGAAAGCGAAACCTTTCTCGAGCGCATCAGGCAGGCAATTTCAGAGACATCCGGCGAAGTGGCCGTCTACCAGGAAGAATTGATCGAAACAGTGTACCATTCGACCTGCGGCGGCAAAACTGAAGCTTCACATGCTCTCTGGAGCGGCGGCGCTCTGCCCTACCTGCAAAGCGTGAACTGCCCTTACTGCAAACATTCTCCCCATTACAGGGGAGAGCTTTTTATCCCTTTTACCCGGCTGGCGGAAGCCCTCCCGGAGGGTTTGACCCTGCCGGTTGCTTCGGGCGAGCAGCTGCCCCTGGAGATGACTTCGGAAACTCCCGGGGGACGGGTCGCAACGATGAAAATTAACGGTACGCTGATCGAAGGGAAAGAGCTGCGGCGCATGTTGGAGCTGCCCTCGACCGCCCTGACCTGGGAGATTAAGGAAGACGGGCTGCTTTTCCATACCCGCGGCCAGGGACACGGTGTGGGGCTCTGCCAGTATGGAGCCGACGGAGCAGCCAGGGAAGGTAAAAATTACCGCCAGATCATCATGTTTTACTATCCCGGCGCCGAGGTGACCAAATTTATTCCTTAACCGTATAATCTTGCCTCTGATGGAGATAATACCATTTTGAGGTGAGCGGTTATGGCATCAGTTAAAAATTTCTGGACAAGGTTCAAACAAAAGGGAGGGTTCCTGCTCCAGAAGGGGAAGCGTTATTTTTCTATTGTGACTCTTCCGTTTAAGTTGTTAAAGGAAAAATATCAGCGCTGGCCCCGCATATTGCAGATAGGCTCTCTTTATCTGCTCGTGGTGATCCTGTCAGGGGCCGTTTATTTGTGGCGCTCGGCCCAGCTGCGGACGATCACTCCCTACATCGATGACAAGTTCAATTTTACAGAGCTGGAGGATGAAGAATTACCGGAAAATAAAGATGAAACTGTGGATCAGGAACCTCCGGGCGAACCTGCAACTGAAGAACCTGAAGCTGACGAGCCTCCCCCGGTAAAAGAAACCGAGGAGCCCCTGCCTCAAACGGCATGGCCCTTGCAGGGACGTAAATTACTCTGCGGATTTGGTGATTACTTAGAAGAAGATCACCCATATTATTGGGGACATATTTCCAAATGGATTGAAATCGAATCGGAGCCGGGGGAAGAAGTTCGCTCTATTTTAAATGGCACCGTGGAAGAAATTATTGAGCGTAATTATCCGGGACGGGCTTTAAAAATAAAACATGAACATGATAAAGATCTGGTGGCCTATTATGCCGCCCTGGATGAGATTAGTGTTGTCGAGGGACAAACGGTAAAAAGCGGTGAATTTATTGCCACCGTCAGGCAGGGTGACGAGGTGAACCCTGCTTACCTCTATCTCGAGATGTGGCAGGATGGCAAGCGGATAGATCCATTAAAGGTCCTCCCGTGAAAGTTCATGCTGTTTCTGTAAGAGGCTTTCTCAGGCAGTTATTTTTTAAGCGCTCCCCACATATAATTTACCGGAGTTGAAGACAAAGGGGGCCCTGCGCGGTGCATGATTATATCTATCAGCGGGTTCTGGAGATCAGCAACTATATCCTAGATACTGAAGCGACAGTAAGGCAGGTTGCTCGCAATTTCGGGGTGAGTAAAAGTACCGTCCATAAAGATATTACCGAACGTTTACCGCAGATCAATCGCCACCTGGCGCGCCAGATCAAGATGGTTCTGGAAAAGAATAAAGCTGAACGCCACCTGCGCGGCGGTGAAGCAACTCGCCGCAAATATCTCGCCCTGCGGGAAAAAGTTCAGTAAATTCGATAATTAAAAAAGGGAAAAAAAAAGCCGTGTTGAATTCTTTAGAAAAGGATCGACAAAGTTCTAAGATACCGCTGAAGATTAGCGGAGGAGGTTGGACGATGGCTTTTTCTACGGACATTGGCATTGATCTGGGCACGGCAAGTGTCCTGGTATATGTCCGCGGTAAAGGGATCGTCTTGAATGAGCCCGCGGTAGTAGCCATTGAGCAACAGCTGGAGAAGGTCCTTGCGGTAGGTGCGGCGGCTCAGAAGATGCTCGGACGGACCCCCGGCAACATTGTTGCCGTCCGGCCGCTGCGAGAAGGGGTTATTGCAGATTTTGACATCACCGAGGTGATGCTAAAGCATTACCTGGCCATGGCCATAGATAGAAGGCGCATCTTGCGCCCCCGGGTGGTAGTCTGTATTCCGGCGGGGATCACCTCGGTGGAGCAGAAAGCGGTTCTGGAAGCGATCGCCCGCACCGGTGCCCGGGAAACTTTCTTGATCGAAGAGCCTAGGGCGGCGGCGTTGGGCGCGGGCCTGGATATATTTGAGCCCAACGGAAACATGGTTGTTGACGTTGGCGGGGGGACAAGTGATATGGCTGTTCTCTCCATGGGTGAGGTGGTCGAATGCGCCAGTGTGCGCGTCGGTGGGGACAAGTTTGACGAAGCGATTATCAGGTATGTTAAAAATGAATTCAACATCCTTATCGGCGAGCGGACCGCGGAATCATTGAAAGTATCCATCGGCTCGGCACATCCCCAGAGCCGCCACCTGCAGGCCGAAGTCCGGGGCCGCGATCTGGTCACCGGGCTGCCCCGTTCAGCGACTTTAAACACACAGCAGGTAGTGCGGGCCCTCGAGGACCCTCTCCTGGCTATTTTACAGGGGATCAAGCAGGTGCTGGAGAGAACACCGCCTGAACTGGCGGGAGATATTATCGATAAAGGGATTGTTCTCTCCGGGGGCGGCGCCCTGCTCAGTGGATTTACCCGCTTTTTAAGCCAGGAAACCGGAGTGCCTTTCTACCTGGCGGAAGATCCGATCAGCTGTGTGGTTAAGGGGACCGCGTATGCCCTTGAAAATATCGGCTGGCTGGGAGAAACACTTCTTTCCAGCCGTAAAATAAGCGCCGCTTATTAAATCATGTTTACCTATGCCGGTAATATCCATATTCATACAACCCATTCTGATGGTAGTGGAAGTATAGACGAAATTGCCGCCTGTGCTGCTGCCGCCGGCTTGAGCTATATCATTGTCACCGACCACGAGACACTGGCCGGGTTGCCTGAAGAAGGGATCCGCCACGGCGTTGTTGTTCTTGTCGGAGCCGAGCTGAACCGGGAAAGCCATCACTACCTGGCCTTGGATCTGGATTGGCTCCCCGCCGGGAACGAGATCAACCCTCAGGAGATGATTGACCGGGTCCGTCAGGCCGGCGCCCTCGGTTTTATCGCCCACCCCTTTGAGAAAGGCTCGCCGTACATTGACCGGGGTAAATCATATCACTGGACCCGCCTGCCGGAGAGCGGATTTACCGGTCTGGAGATCTGGAACTATACCTCTTACTGGCGCGGCCGGGTTACCTCTATTCCCAGATCGATCTACTGGTTTCTCTTTAACCGCAAGGCGGCGGTAGACGGGCCTCCGCCGGAAGCGCTGGCGCTCTGGGACCGCTATACCAACCGCGGATTGATGGCAACCGCCATCGGCAGTTCGGACGCCCATGCTGCCAGGATCAGGGTGGCGCTGATACCGGTAGAGATTTTCTCCTACCGTTCTCTCTTTCGCGAGATCAATACCTATCTCTGCTTCAGGGAGGAGATGAGCCGTAATTTTCCTGTAGCGAAGAGCCAGGTTTACGCCGCGCTGCGCGAAGGGCGCTGTTATGTCTCATATGACCGGCTTTTTCCCGGAAAAGGCTTCTCCTTTACAGCTTCCCGCGGTAGATCCGGAGCGGCGGGGGCGATCATGGGTGAAGAGACAGCCTGGCAAGAAGACCTTCATCTCGCGGTATGCTGCCCCATCAGGCAGTCCGAAATCCGGATCATCAAAAACGGGCGTCTTGCCTGCCGATGCAGCGGTCCGGAATTAAACTACCGGGTACCCGCTCCCGGCGTTTACCGCGCCGAGGTATACTACCGCCCGTTCAGGGGAAAAGCCCGTCCATGGATCTATGCCAATCCAATCTATATTCGCAGTTAACTTCCCGCCGCCGGCCGGGCAAAGCGTGGTTTTACCGGCAGAGCATGAGATAACCTCCTGCGGCAAGGAGGGCCAGCCCGAGTCCTTTCCAGCAGGTGAAGGGCACCTTGTCCAGCCCGAAGAGGCCACACGGGTCAATAATCAGGGCTGTTACCAGCTGGCCGATAATAATGGCGGTCGTGGCGTTGGCCACGCCGACGCGGGGGATGCTCACGGCAACCCCGAAAATAATCAGCACGCCGAGTACCCCCCCCAGGTAAGTGTACCAGGGGGCCTGTTTTAGCAGGGCAAGGTTGCCTGTTCCCAACCTGAAAAGAAAGAGAACAGATATGATCACAGCGATCCCGACAAGATGCACCACGAAAGTTGCTTCAAGCGTGCCGATGATTTTACAGAGGGTGGCGTTGAGCGAACCCTGGAGAGCCATGGCCATACCGGCTATGGCGGCGATGAGAAGGGCTAAAAGGGAAATCTCCATGTGCGGGGTTCCTCTCACTTAGATATCAGGTGCTTTTATATTTTAGCTGTTTACCTGATAAATATTCTCCTGCCGGAGCTGCTCAGGATTTTTGGAAAAGGCCGGATCGGCTTGCAGAGATATGAGAAATGTTATACGATAGGCAACGAGAGAAAAAGAAGGTTATGGATAGTTATTCCCCGGAGAGTTGATACATAATCTGCCGCCGGTACTGGAAAATAACCGTAAACAACAGTTACAGGGAGGGTTTCACTGGTGTTAAGGATAGGCATCAACGGTTTTGGGCGGATTGGACGTTTAACTATGCGCGCTTCGCTGGGTCAGGATCAGATCAAAGTAGTGGCCATCAATGACCTCGTAGACAGCGCCACATTGGCCCATCTGTTACAGTATGATTCAATTTACGGGAAGCTAGATCTCCCGGTAAGGGCGGAAGCTGATGCGCTGCTTGTTGGAGAGGAGCGTGTCAGGGTCTTTTCTGAAAGGGACCCGGCTCAGATTCCCTGGAAAGAAAGCGGCGTGGATCTGGCTGTCGAGTCAACAGGGCGTTTCCGGACCCGGGATACGGTCTCCGCTCACCTGAAAGCGGGGGCGCGCAGGGTAATCATTACCGCACCCGGCGAAGCGGACATCATGATTGTCCTCGGCGTAAACGAAGAGCGGTTCAATCCACAGGAGCACTTTTTAGTTTCCAACGCCTCCTGTACCACCAATGCTCTGGCCCCGGTGGTCAAGGTGCTGCATGATAAATTCGGGGTGCGTAAAGGATTGATGAATACAACCCACTCATATACCAACGACCAGGTGCTTCTGGATCTGGCTAAACCCGACTTGCGGCGGGCCCGTGCTGCGGCGCTTTCCATAATCCCCACATCCACCGGAGCGGCAAAGGCGGTAGGCCTGGTTCTCCCCGACTTGAAAGGTAAAATCGATGGATTTGCTGTAAGGGTGCCTACGGCAACCGTCTCGCTCGTGGACCTCGTTGCCGAACTGGAGAAGGAAGCTTCCCCGGAGAAAATTAATGAGGCTTTCAAAGAGGCTGCTGCCGGCTCTAAATATCTGGCTTTCAGCGATGAACCGCTGGTCTCGTCAGATTACAAGGCCAATGCTTACTCTTCCACGGTTGACGGCCTTTCAACCATGGTTACCGGCGGGAATCTGGTGCGCGTTGTGGCCTGGTATGACAATGAATGGGCCTATTCATGCCGCGTGGCAGATCTGGCATCGTTTATTGCCGGGCGTGAATAAAAGAAGGCAATAGCAGCCGTGTTGAATCATATAATGAGATGAAGAAGAGAGCGGCTTTCTTCGATTGATCTGCGGTGCCCCGGGACCGGCGCCGTTCAGATAAAAAGGAGCAGAGCAACTGTGATTGATTTGCACAAGCAAAGCGGTTTGCCGGTGCTGTGGGATCCGGCAGCGAAGCAGATCGTCTTTAAAGAAGAGGCGGCCGGAAACGGTGCGCCGCCTCCTGATGTCCGCCGGCGGCAGGATATGCGCGAGGTTCTCTTTGATCCCCAGGCGGCGGATATCGATGAGCTTTACTATATGTACCGGGGGGTGGCCCTGGAGGGTGATCGCGAGTTAATCAGGCAGAAGGGGCTGCGCTACGATATTACAGTTATAGTTCCCGGCACCCTGGGGTTGGAATACGTCAAAACGGCGGGGCATTACCACCCGGAAAAGCCAGGGACAGGGTTGACCTATCCGGAAGTGTACGAAGTGCTGCACGGACGGGCCCACTATCTCCTGCAGCGCCCTCACCCGGAGCATCCCGGACAGCTGGACACGGTTGTCCTCATAGCGGCAAAGCCTGGTGACAAGGTGCTCATTCCTTCTCATTTCGGCCATATCACGATCAATCCCGGGGACGATTACCTGATCATGAGCAACTGGGTGGCTGAGGAGTTTTCATCGATTTATGAACCGGTGCGGGAAGCCGGTGGAGGAGCTTACTTTGAGCTTCATACCGAAGAAGGCCCCGAGTTTATAGCCAACCAGAATTACCGGGCGCTTCCCTCTTTACAGCGATGTCCGGTGACACAGGTTCCTCAGCTGAACCTGATTACCGGGTTTCCACTCTACCGGCTTTTCCAGGAAAACCGGGAGGCCTTCAACTTTTTAACCCATCCCGAAAATTATACCGCTGTTTTTGAAGGCTACATCCAGGAGCTGCTGGCCTGCTGACCCGGTCAAAAATATGCTTGTCTCTAAGGAGCCCCACCTTCCCGGTGCGGCTCCTTTGCTTGGGAAGAGAATATTGCCTTTTGCGGCGCCCGGCGTTACCTTGTCAAGGGATGAAGAATGATATAATCTACTAATAAAGATCGAAGGGAGGTCGTTTCATGGGGATAGAGAGAACTTATGAAGAGATCAATCAAAAAATTCGCAGCGGCAAAGCGGTTGTCCTGACCGCCGAAGAGGTTCTGGATATGGTTGCCGAAAAGGGGGTCGCCGGGGCGGCGAAGAAGGTGGACGTGGTGACCACGGGCACTTTCGGGCCGATGTGTTCCTCCGGTCTCTTTCTGAATTTTGGACATCCGCAGCCGCGGATAAAACTGAACGAGGTATTTTTAAACGGAGTTCCCGCTTATGCCGGGGTGGCGGCGGTAGACGCTTACCTTGGAGCCACCGCCCTGCCCCCGGGCGATCCTCGAAATCGGAAGCACCCCGGGGAATTTCGTTACGGGGGCGGCCATGTGATCGAAGAACTGGTGGCGGGGAAAGAGATCCGCCTGGAGGCCCACGGCTACGGTACAGACTGCTATCCTTTGAAAAAAATCGAGACGACCTTTCGCCTCTCAGAAATCAACGAGGCCACCCTATACAACCCGCGCAACGCCTACCAGAATTATAATGTCGCGGTTAACCTTAGCCAAAAGACGATCTACACCTACATGGGGATCCTGAAGCCGCGGATAGGCAATGCCAACTACAGCTCGGCGGGGCAGTTAAGTCCCCTGCTGAATGATCCCCTTCTGAAAACAATCGGCATCGGCACGCGTATCTTTCTCGGCGGCGGCAGCGGCTATGTGGCCTGGCACGGCACCCAGCACAACCCGTCGGTGGAGCGGGGAAAAAACGGGGTCCCGAAAACGTCGGCGGCAACGATCGCCGTTGTCGGCGATCTGAAGCAGATGCACTGGCGCTGGCTGCGGGGACTCAGTATGCTTGGTTACGGGGCCACCCTCCAGGTGGGATTGGGCATACCCATCCCCATTCTGAATGAGGAGATCATGTCATACTGCGCCGTCAGGGATGAAGATATCTTCGCCCCGGTGGTGGACTACTCCCGGAACTATCCCTATGGTGAGGGCGGTAATTTGGGCCTGGTCAGCTATGCCGAGTTGAAAAGCGGTACAATCATGATTAAGGATCACAAGGTGCCGGCGGCATCACTTTCCAGCTACGCCGGGGCCAGGGAGATTGCCCGCACGCTGAAGGAATGGATCGGCGCCGGCGAATTTGTCCTGACCCGCCCGGCAGCGCCGCTGCCGTCAGTGGAAGCGGGGATCAAGCTGCAGGCGATGCCCCAGCGGAAACCCGATGAAGGAGGTTTTTAAATGACTGTCAAGCAGAAACTGGTATTTCGTTTTCCGCCCTCTGCGGTGGAGCAGCCCTTCATCTACCGCCTGGTCAAAGATTTTAACCTGATGGTCAATATTCTCCGCGCTGATATCAACCCGGAAAAAGAGGGCCGGCTCATGCTCGAGATGAGCGGCGCCGAGCCAGATTACCGCCGCGCGATCGACTGGTTACAGAAGCAGGGGCTGCGCATACTGAATTTGAAGCAGCAGATCATCTGGAAAGAGGATCGCTGCACACACTGCGGCGTCTGCAGCGTGATTTGCCCTTCAGGTGCTCTCGGGTTAAGCCGCCCCGGAATGACGGTTCGTTTTGACGAGGATAAATGCATTGTCTGCGAACTCTGCTTGAAGGCATGTCCCGCCCGGGCGATGGAGACGCTGCTGGAAAACGCCACATGAGCGCGCGGCGCCTTTACCGGCATGCAGCCGGCGGAGAGCGTTTCAAGACATTTTCGGTTACAGTTAAAGAGAGCGATCTGTGGATTGGCGTGTCCCGGAAAAGCTTCAGCGCGGCGCTGCCCGGGCGGGTCGAGCAGCTGGTCTGGAGGACCCGGAGGCAGCTGGAATCGTACATCGCCGCCCACCCCGATTTTGCCGTTACCCTGGAGCCCTGCCTGGTGAAAAGGGAAGCCCCGGACATTGTCCTGGAGATGGCCCGCGCCGGAAATATCTGCGGGGTCGGACCGATGGCAGCGGTAGCGGGAACACTGGCGGATATTGTCGGCCGGTGGCTGCTACGGGACCGGGCCGAGGTTATTGTCGAAAATGGCGGAGATATCTTCATGAAAATTGTCGAACCGGTAAACGTGGCGGTTCTTGCCGGAAAATCTCCCTTGAGCGGAAAGATCGCCCTTCTTGTCGAACCGGGGGAACAGCCCCAGGGTATCTCCACCGCTTCGGGTACTGCGGGACATTCCTTCAGCAAGGGCCGGGCGGACGCTGCGGTGCTTCTCTCTCATTCCGCCGCCCTGGCTGATGCCGCGGCCACGGCTGTAGGAAACGTGGTACAGGGCTCCGCCGACCTTGAGCGGGCGCTTGCCCTGGCCCGCAGCATTGAGGGGGTCACCGGCGCGGTGGTGATATGCGGAGAGAAGATGGCGCTATGGGGTCAGGTGCAGATCCGGCCGCTAGAAGCAACTGCTTTTCCGTAAACGAGCACCCGCACGGCCGGTATTATTTGAACGGGGGAAAATACAACAATGGCTGTAATAACTTATAATGATTTTAAACCGGCAGTTGCCGAAGACACCTTTCTGGCCCCGGGAGCCTGTCTCATCGGCAGGGTCAGGGTGGGCCGGAGATCAAGTATCTGGTACAATGCGGTGGTCCGCGGCGATATGGATTCGGTAATCATCGGCGCGGAAACCAATATTCAGGACAATGCCACCATTCACGTGGACCGGGGCGCCCCGGTGCGCATCGGGGACCGGGTTACGGTGGGGCATAATGCCGTGCTTCACGGCTGCACGGTTGAAGATGAAGTCCTCGTGGGAATGGGTGCCATCATTTTAAACGGTGCCGTTATCGGCCGGAGCAGCATCATCGGCGCGGGAACCCTGGTGGCCTCCGGAAAAATAATTCCTCCCCGATCCCTGGTGATTGGAATACCCGGCAGGGTTGTCCGGGAACTTGCCGGTGACGAACTCCCTGTTGCCGGGGGGACCTATCGCAACTATTGCGACCTGGCCCGCGATTACCTTGAAAGGATCTGAGGGGATATTTCTCTCCCGGCCATCACCTTTATTTTACTTGAGAATCAACCTGTTTTCGGTTATAATATGGATGCTCGTGCCGGCATAGCTCAATTGGTAGAGCAGCTGAATCGTAATCAGCATGTTGGGGGTTCGAGTCCTCTTGCCGGCTCCACACTGGGGGCAGCGGTCTGTAAAGGCCGGCCGCCCCTTCTTCAAATTGCGGCATGGTGATATTTAAGAGCCACTCAAAAAGCCAGTTTGCCATAAAAAGGCCTACCGCAGGTAATGTTATAAATAGATTCCGAAATGGGAGCAATTCGGTTTCCAATTTCATAACATCCCTTCCACGCACAGGTAGCTTATGTATGTTGTATCAACAAAACCATTATTCAACTATATAGAAACGCCTTTGTTCGGGCCGTTCTCCCCGGCAGGAATATTTATGTCGAAATTGTTCAAAATAAGGCATAAATCTACTTGAGGAAGGATGGCGGCAGATGGCTGACATTTTAACAACCCTGTCGGAGACGAGGGAGAATCTTTTACGGGAATACGTTATCGCCAAAGGTGCCGAGAGGGCGACAGTGTTCGCGAAAATTCTCGAGATCGAGGCGGAGATCGAGGGGGAAAAGCAAAGGCGACAATTGATGCAACCGCTGGTTTAAAAGGTAAACCAGGCAAGTGCTGCCCTGATAAAACCACGGGACGGCCCCTCCCACTCCTCCCATTTGCAGGAACACTCGTTTTATCTGCTGGCAGTTGCGTAACGGGGCTGTCCCAAAAGGATGGTCCCTTTATTATCGTCCACCCCCCCTCCAGGGGGAGGGAGATCAAAGGCGGCAATAACGAAATACATGGTCTGGAGGCCAGATATTCCCTCTTCCCCCGAAAGAGAGGACTGGGGAGAGGGGGGTAAAGGGATCGTCTCGAAAAGCTTTTGGGAGAGCCCCCCGCGACTGCACACGACTTCAGAGCTCCAATACGAGATATCCCCCGCCTGGACGGGCCGTCCTTTTGGCACAGCCCGTTTCATAGTTACCGGAACTTCTTTAAAATAATGCAGTCAAGTTTGCTGCAAAAGGTAATTTATAGTATGATAAATTTGACAGATCATGCTACAAACGGGAGGTTTGTCGTGCAGGTAGATCTGACCCAACTGCGGCAGCGCTTTGCCGATACCGGTTATATCGTTGATCAGAACGCTATCCTCACTGTTTTCCTGGCCCTGAAGCTGCAGAAACCGCTGCTGATCGAGGGCGCGCCGGGCGTGGGGAAAACCGAGATGGGGAAAGTGCTGGCCGAGGTTCTGGAGACGGAGCTGATCCGGCTGCAATGTTACGAAGGGCTCGATGAGACCAAGGCGCTCTACGAATGGAATTACCAGCGGCAGCTGCTGCGGATCCAGATTGAGCGCGATCTCGTGGGGGCGCAAATTGAAGAAGAGGATCTTTTTTCTCTCTCCTACCTGCTCGAAAGACCCTTGCTAAAGGCGATCCGTTCTCCACACAGAGTAGTCCTGCTGATCGACGAGGTCGATAAATGCGATCCCGAATTTGAAGCTTTTCTATTTGAGGTCCTCTCCGATTTCCAGGTTTCCATACCTGAACTGGGCACGCTGAAGGCGGAAAATATCCCCGTTGTGGTCCTGACCAGCAACAGCGAACGGGAGCTTTCCGACGGCCTGAAACGGCGCTGCCTCTATCTCTTCTTTGATTTTCCGGATGTGGCCAGGGAGACGCAGATCATCCGGACCAGGGTCCCGCAGGTAGAGAAGCGCTTCGCCGCGGAGATTGCCCGGGTGGTTGCCCATCTCCGCCGCCAGGAAGAGCTGCGGAAAAAACCTTCCATCGCTGAAACGCTCGACTGGGCGCGAGCCCTGGTGGCGCTGGGGGAAAAAAGGCTCGATGGAGCCCTGGTAACCGGCACTCTAAACCTTCTGTTGAAGAACCGCCAGGATCAGCTGCTCTTCCACCGGGAAATCGGCAAGGGAGGCATCGATCAGTTATTGCGAAATCCCGGCAACGGGGGGGAAGAGTGTTCATGTCCTTGAATACTCCGCCGGACCGCTCCTTTGCAGAGAATATGGCATTGTTTGCGGGACTGCTGCGAGCCGAGGGGTTTCCTCTGGGGACAGCGGAACTGCTGGACGCCCTGGAGGCGCTTGAACATATCGACATTGCCGAACGCGATGCCTGCAAGGCCGCTCTCCGGGCCACACTGGTGAAGAGCCGCCGCGATCTGGAAGTTTTCGAAGAGGTCTTTGAACGCTATTTTGTTCCGCCGGAAACCCAGATCCGGCAGCACCGGGAGGCGGAGCAGCAGCGGGAGCAGCAGAAGGTTAGGCTGGAAAACGCTGCCGGTGAGCTTTCCTTCAAAGGAGAGCCCCTGCGCCTATCCAGCGAGGAGATGCTCCTCTATACCGCCCTGCCAGAAACGGAGCGGCGGAGCCTGCGCCGTTTTGTGCGGGAGACCGAGGCGGCCGAGAAAGAAAGACGGCCGCTAAGGCCCCTTCTGGAAACGGTGGTCAAGGGGCAGTTGCGCTACTGGCACAGCCGGATGGAGCGAGGTTCTCCGGGCGGCGGATCCGGCGGGACGGCCGGCGGCTCCGGGGCTGCTGGAAATGCGGATAAGAGGCTGCGCGAGTCCGACATGCAAATGCTTGGCCGGGCGGACCTGCCGGCAGCAAAGGCGCTCATAAACAGGCTTTCCCGGGAGCTGGCCCGCCGGCTGCTGCAGCGCCGCCAGAGAAGCGCGCCCCGCGGAGCGCTCGATTTCCGACGCACGGTCCGGGTGAACATGCGCCACGGCGGACGGCCTTTCCTGCTGAAATATAAACGGAAGCGCCGCTCGAAGCTGCAGTTGCTCTTTATCGGCGATCTTTCCGCCTCGATGAAGCGTTACAGCAGTTTTGTGCTGCAGTTTATCTACGGTCTGCAGGCGGCGGTCTCCAACCTGGAGCTTTTCTCTTTTGCGGACACTCTTGAATATCTCACCCTTGCTCTTAAACAGCAGCCCGGGTTGGACCAGTTCCTCCAGCGCGTAATTCTGCGCGGCGAATCCTGGGGCGGCGGGACCAATATCGGCGCCGCCCTGGCGGAGATGAACCGGGGCTACCGCGAACTGCTCACGCCGCGGACGGTGGTGATCATGGTCAGCGATACGCGGACGATCAACCTGAACGCGGCGCTGCCGGAGCTGGTGAGATTTAAAGAACGGGTTCGGCGGGTAATCTGGCTGAATCCGCTACCGCCAGAGCAATGGTCCCGCTACCGTTCGGTGGGCGCGTTCGGCGAAATCGTGGAGATGTGGCCCTGTAATACAATCGCCCGGCTGGAAGAGGCGATCGCGGGGCGGCTGTTTGCCGCCACGTTATTTCTTGATCGGGAGGCAGATATCAGATGACCATACGCATTGCTGTTGCAGGTAAAGGGGGCACCGGGAAAACCACCCTGGCCGCCCTTATGATCCGCTATTTGCAGGAAAGGCATCCGGACAAGGCCGTGCTTGCCGTTGATGCCGATGCCAACGCCAATCTCAATGAGGCGCTCGGTTTGACGGTTGAAGAGACTATTGCCATGATTCTGGAGGCAACCAAGGAGCCGGGGGGTGTCCCCACCGGAATGACCAAAGATATTTTTGTCGAATACAGTCTCAACAAGGCCCTGGTCGAGACGAAACATTTCGACCTGCTGGTGATGGGCAATCCGCAGGGCCCCGGTTGCTACTGCTATCCCAATGATCTGCTGCGCCGTTTCCTGGAGCGGTTGAGCGCAAACTATGATTTTCTGCTCATGGATAATGAAGCCGGTCTGGAGCATCTCAGCCGGCGGATCCTGCCCCAGGCCGACCTGCTGCTGATTACCAGCGATGCCACGGCCAGGGGGGTGCGCTCGGCCGGACGGATCCGCGAGATTGCGGCCAATGTCCGTCTCGAGATAGGCCGGATGGGTCTAATCATCTCGCGCAGCCGGGCCGGTGAGGTGGAGCAGCTGTCTGCGGAGATCGCCCGCACCGGTCTCGATATGTGGGGAGAGATCCCCTTCGATCCCGCAATTGTGGATTATGACCTTGCGGGGAGAGCGCTTCTGGAGCTGTCTACTGATACTGCGGCGCTAAAAGCAGCTGAAAAAATATTCGATGCGCTGTCGCTGTAAATCTTGGCGAAGGAGGTCTGGCGGTGCTGTTTCAAGATCGCCGGCACGCCGGTGAACTACTCGCCAAAAAATTATACTCTTACCGGGGGCGATCGCCGCTGATTCTGGCGGTGCCCCGCGGCGGCGTCTCCGTGGCCCTGCCGCTCTGGCGGAGTCTGGGCGGAGAGCTTGATCTGATCATCACCCGGAAGATCGGAGCTCCGGGACAGCCTGAGTTGGCTGTCGGGGCCGTTACCGGGGAAGGCTATGTGCTGCTCAATGAATCCCTGGCGGCACAGTTGAAGCTGCCCGGAGGATACGTGGAGCGTGTTTCAGCGGAAGAGCAGGCCGAGATCAAGCGCCGCCTGAGGCTTTACCGCGGCGAGCGGCCGTTGCCGGATATTGAAGGCAGGCTGGTTATGCTAATCGATGACGGGGTGGCCACCGGCTTTACCCTGCGCGCCGCCCTGCAGGGAATCAAGCAGAGGCGCCCGCAGAAGCTGGTCTTGGCTGTTCCGGTAGGCCCACCGGAGACTCTTACCCGTCTAAGCCGGGAAGTTGACGAAATATGTTACATCGAGGCGCCGCCATATTTCGCCGCCGTGGGACAGTTTTACCGTGATTTCAGGCAGGTCCACGACAGCGAGGTCACGGCCGCTCTCAAGGAAGCCTGGAGCAGCGCCTGAAATGGGACACCGGGGACGTACCTGTTTGTCCATTTTAAGGGGATAATAAGGTTTCGCCATAAGGTATTCCGGCTCCATACTCCTGCTTAGTGTTTGATGAAAGGAGCGATTGGATGTCACTTTCAGGTTTGGATATCAAAAAAATCCTTTCTGTTTTGCCGCACCGCTACCCGTTCCTGCTCGTTGACCGGGTAACCGAGCTGGTGCCCGGCAAAAGTGCGGCCGGGTATAAAAATGTCACCATCAACGAGCCGTTTTTCCAGGGCCATTTTCCGGGTGAGCCGGTCATGCCCGGTGTGCTCATTGTTGAGGCCCTGGCCCAGATCGGGGCGGTGGCGCTGCTCAGCGCGGAAGAATCGCCGGGGAAGCTGGCTCTCTTTGCCGGAATCAACCGCTTTCGCTTCAAGCGCCCTGTTTGCCCCGGCGATCGCCTGGAACTGGCGGCTGCTTTGACCGGGCGGCGCGGCGGGATCGGCAAAGCGGAAGCCGAGGCCAGGGTTGACGGCAAGGTCGCCGCTGCGGGTGAACTCATGTTTGCCCTTGTTGATCGCGATGAGTCGGGCGGCCTCAATTGACTTTTTCCTGGGAAAGGTGTATTTTATGTTTGCCGGCGTCGATAAAAGCCGGGTTCTTATCAAGAGTGGAGGAGGGACGGCCCCGATGAATCCCGGCAACCGGATTATCTTGAAGGATCACGGTGCCAATTGCCGCAGGGGAGGAATGTCTCTCCTGGAAGATGAGAGGTGGCCTGAAACCTCTTCATCGAAGAGGTTTTTATTTTAATCAAGGAGGCAGATCTGAATGAACCGCAACTATAGCCTATTTACTTCGGAATCGGTCACGGAAGGCCATCCGGACAAGCTGGCTGACCAGATTTCAGACGCGATTCTCGATGAGATTATCGCACAGGATCCGCTGGCCAGGGTTGCCGCGGAAACCATGGTTACTACCGGCCTGGTTTTTGTCTGCGGGGAGATCACCACGAAATGTTATGTGGATATCCCGAAGGTAATCCGGGACAAGGTCAAGGAGATCGGCTATACCAGGGCCAAGTACGGCTTTGATGGCGATACCTGCGCCGTGGTTACCTCCATTGACGAGCAGTCGCCGGATATTGCTCTCGGAGTGGACAGAGCTTTGGAGGCAAAAAAGAAACTATCCGGGGACCCCTTTGACCGCATCGGAGCCGGGGATCAGGGGATGGTTGTCGGTTATGCCTGTGACGAAACAGAGGAGCTGATGCCGCTGCCCATTTTCCTGGCCCACAGGCTGGCCCAGCGATTGGCTGCTGTCCGCAAAGAGGGTATACTCCCCTATCTGCGTCCCGACGGCAAATCCCAGGTTACCATAGCCTATCGCAACGGGAGGCCGCAGCACCTGGAGACGGTCGTGGTCTCCGCCCAGCACAGCGAAGAGGTATCCCTGGAGCAGATCGAGAAAGATATTACCGGGCATGTTATTGCCAAAATGGTTCCCCCGGAGCTGCTCACGAATGAGACCCGCTTCCTGGTTAACCCTACCGGCCGTTTTGTCGTGGGAGGGCCGCAGGGAGATGCCGGCCTGACCGGGCGGAAAATAATCGTCGATACTTATGGCGGCAGCGCGCTGCACGGCGGGGGCGCTTTTTCCGGAAAAGATCCGACCAAGGTCGACCGCTCCGCCGCCTATGCCGCCCGTCATGCGGCCAAGAACGTTGTTGCCGCCGGGTTGGCCCGCAGATGTCAGCTGCAGATAGCCTATGTTATCGGGGTGGCTCAGCCGGTCTCCATTGCCGTGGAGGCATTCGGCACCGAAACCATGCCGGTACAGCGTATCGAAGAGCTGATCCGGAAGCATTTCGATCTGCGTCCTGCGGCAATCATTGAACAGTTCGACTTGCGCCGGCCGATATACCAGCAGCTGGCCGCTTACGGCCATTTTGGCCGTCCCGATCTCGATCTCCCGTGGGAGAAGCTTGATCGGGTGAACTTGTTAAAAGAAAACGCCACTTAGTTAATCTGGTGCCTGGCACCAAAACAACTAAATGGTTGATGGAGGAGATTTTCTGGAAAGGCTTGAAGGGACCCTGGAAAGGATTAGATATTATAATGATGAAAGCTCTTACCTGGTGGGGCGGTTGCGCTGTATCAACGGCGATGTGGTCACCATTGTGGGCAGTTTTCCGCCGATGCAGGAGGGTGAAAGCCTGCTTGTCACCGGGAAATGGCAGGTCCACCACCGTTACGGGCGCCAGGTGGCGGTGGAACACTGGGAGCGGCTGCTCCCCGTTACCGAGGAGGGATTAAAGCGCTACCTCTCTTCGGGGCTGATCAAAGGTATCGGCCCGGTAACAGCCGCCGCAATCGTGAAAGCATTCGGGATGACCGCTCTGGAGACAATGGAAAAAGAGCCGGAACGGCTGCAGGAGGTGCCCGGAATCGGGCCGAAGAAGGCGGCGCTGATCCTGGAGAGTTTCAGGCAATACCGTGAAATGCAGGGCGTCCTGGTATTTCTGCAGGGGCACGGTATCGGGGTGGGGCAGGCGCTGCGGTTATACCGTCATTACGGTCACCGGGCGATTGACCGGGTCAAGGAGAATCCTTACGCTCTGGCCGATGAGGTGCTGGGAATCGGTTTCAAAACAGCGGATTGCATTGCCCGCCAGATGGGACTCTCCGCCGGAGCTCCGGCCCGGGTCCGCGCGGCGCTTCTCTTCGCTCTCGGCGATGCCGCCGGAAAGGGCGATGTCTACCTGCCGCAGGAGGTGCTTGCGGAGCGTGGCGGCGAACTTCTGGCAATTCCAGGCGAAACCCTGCCGGAAATATCGATCGACGAACATCTCGAGCAACTGGCGAAGGAGAGAAAAATTCACTGTGAAAATACGGCGGCCGGTGAAATAGTATATGCGGCACCCTATTTTTATGCGGAACAGGGTGTGGCGCGGCGGTTGTTAAAGCTGGCCACCGCGCCGCGGCAGTGGGAGCCCCGTCAGAGCAGGGATGCTCTTGCAGCAGCTGCGGGAAAAGAGAGCGGGTTGACCGCGGAGCAGCGCCAGGTTCTGGAGCGGGTTTTAAGCGACGGGGTTCTTGTCGTTACGGGGGGGCCCGGAACCGGCAAGACCACCACCATAAGGGCGCTTCTATCCCTGTTCCACTCCCTGGAGCAGAAGGTGCTGCTGGCCGCTCCCACCGGGCGGGCCGCCAAAAGGGTCAACGAGGCCACCGGCGAGGAGGCCTTCACCATTCACCGCCTTCTCGAGTACTGCTATACCGAGGGTGAAGGTTTCCGGTTCCTGCGCCATGCGCAGCGTCCTCTGGAAGCCGATGTGCTTATTGTAGACGAATCTTCCATGGTTGACCTGATGCTGATGTATCATCTGGTTAAGGCAATCCCGGAAGGCTGCAGCCTGATCATGGTCGGCGACTCCGATCAGCTTCCCGCGGTGGGAGCGGGGAACGTGCTTAAAGACATTCTGGCATCAGGGGTTATCCCCGCCGTCCGCCTGAGTCATATCTTCAGGCAGGCCCGCGAGAGCATGATCACGGTCAACGCGCACCGGGTAAACCGGGGAGAGATGCCCCATCTCAATGTCAGGCATAGAGATTTTTTCTTTATCGAAGAGGCCGTTCCCGACCTGGTGGCCCGGAAGGTTGTGCAGATCTGCTGCGAGCGGATTCCGAATTACGGACCCTTTGATCCGGTCATGGATGTGCAAGTGATTACGCCGATGCGGCGGACCGCCGCCGGGGTGGAGCGGCTCAATACACTGCTTCAAAAAGCGCTGAATCCTTCTGACAGGCAAAAAAATGAAGTGACCGTGCGCGGAATTACTTTCCGCAACGGCGACAAGGTTATGCAGATTCGGAACAACTACCAGAAAGAGGTCTATAACGGCGATATCGGGCTGATCAGCGGACTCGATCTGGAAGAAGGTTTGCTGACCGTGACCTTTCGCGATGCCGCTATCAGCCGCCCCGTGGTCTATGATTTCAGTGAGCTTGATGAGCTGACCCTTTCCTATGCCATCTCCGTGCACAAAAGCCAGGGCAGTGAATATCCGGTCATCGTCATGCCGGTGATCACCCAGCATTACCTGCTGTTGCAGCGCAACCTGCTCTATACCGGGATCACCCGCGCCCGGAAGCTGGTAGTTCTTGTCGGAACCAGGAAGGCCCTGGCTATTGCCGTACGCAATAACCGCGCCGAGGAGCGCTTCAGCTATCTCGGCAGCCGTTTACGCCGGGAGGGTGATAATATTGCGGGAGGCAATCGGGCCGGCGAATAAAATACGGTCCCCGGTCCGTAATTGGACCGAATCTTTTTGGCGGCTGCTCTTTCCTCCCCGCTGTCTGACCTGTGAAGCGCTGCTTCCGCCGTCGCAGGGGGTTCCCCTGTGCCGCTCCTGCCATGATCTCTTTACCCCTGCCGGTTTGATTTGCCCCCGCTGCGGGCAGATCTTCAAGTTCCGGCAACCCTGTGGCTGCCCCGTAGAAACACTGCCTTTGCGGGGGCTTTTTGCCCTCTCCTGGTATGAAGGAGCCTGGCGGCGCATGCTCCATCGTTTTAAATTTGAGGACAGGCGTGGGCTGGCCCGTCCCCTGGGTAACTGGCTGGGAGAATTGATTGCGGAGCAGACCTGCTGGGAGCCGGATCTGGTTGTTCCGGTGCCGCTGCACCGGCAGCGGCTGGCCGAACGCGGTTACAACCAGGCTTTTCTGCTGGCCCGTTTTGCGGCGCGGGCGTTGCATATCCCGCTGCTGTCCCTGCTGGTAAAACCGAAGCCGGCGCTTCCTCAGAGCAGCCTCTCCTTCCGCCGGCGGAAGGAGAATATCCGTGGTGCTTTTGCTTACAGGGGAACGCCCCAGCCGGGGAGGAGGGCCCTGCTGGTAGACGATATCTATTCCACCGGGGCGACCATGCAGGAGGCGGCGAAGGTGCTGACTGAACAGGGGCTGATTGTCTTCGGAGCCTCGGCTGCGTTTACGCCGCGACTTTTTTAAGCCCCTGCCCCCGTCCGGAGCGCTGAAGGATTTTTCCGCCGCTTGGGGAATAGTATTGATAGTAAAAGGCTCACAAGGAGGATCAGCATGGAGATAAAGGTCCGCGGAAAAAACATTGAAGCAACCGATGCCCTGGTCGATTACGCGCAGAAAAAGGTAAGCAAGCTTACCAAGTACCTGGACCGCGCCAAAGAGGCCCAGGTGGTCATGAGTGTGATCCGGGAGGAACATATCGTCGAGGTGACGGTAATCATGAACGGGCTGATTTTACGCGGCGAAGAGTCAACAGGCGATATGTATGCCTCAATCGATATGGTCGTTGATAAGCTGGAGAAACAGCTGGTCAAATACAAGACCCGGCTGAACAGGTCTTTACGTCAGCGGGGCATCCGCGCGATCAACGAGAAGCTGCTCTCTCCCGGGGTCCGGGATGGGGATGAAGAAGAGGCCCGGGTGGTAAAAACAAAGCGTTTTCCCCTGAAACCGATGAGCCTCGAAGAGGCGATCTTGCAGATGAACCTTCTGGGACACGATTTCTTTGTCTTTGCCAATGCCGAAAGCGAAACCGTGAATGTTCTCTACCGGCGAAAAGACGGCGATTACGGTCTCATTGAACCGGAGTACGGGCCCTAGAAACAATGCGCTGATGTAAACAACTCTCTCTTGCTGTAGAAAGGTTTCTTGCTGATGAGCGAAGGTGTCAGTGTAGTTATTTTTGAAGGGACGGCGGCGGCCAGTCCGGTTGAAGAGATGCTCATCCGGGTGCGGCGGGCGTTGCTGCATGATAATTTGGAAAAGTTAAACCGGGTCGACCGGGTGGAGCAGGTTTTTCTGATCACGAACAATCCTGCCCTGGCGGGGATAGCCCGCTCCACAGGGGCGGAAATGATCCTGAACCGGCAGCATCCGGATTCCTTTCATTTCGGGCGCGAACTGAAAAAGCTGGTTCTGGAAAGAAAATTGAAAAGGGTATTTTACTTTAGCGGAGCCGGGTGCCCCCTGATTACCGTGGCCGAGCTGGAGCAGATCTGTGAAAAGCTGGCCGGCCGCCAGAGTTTCCTCTATGCGAACAATATCCAGTCTGCCGACATCGTTGCCTTTACCGTTCCGGAAAACTTTTCCGCCGCCGCCCTGCCGGCCATGGATAACAGCCTGGCGATGACGCTGCGCGATCAATGCGGCCTGGAGCTGAAGCTGATGCCGCAGACCCTTGGTCTGCTGTTCGATCTGGATACGCCTTCAGACATCCTTGTCCTCGGTGCCGGGCCCTTTGCCGGTCCGCGGGCCAGAGCCGTTCTCGATGATCTGGCCATTGATTACTCGCGGCTGGAGCGGGTCAAAGATGTGCTTGGGGACAGCTACCGGGATGTGGTGTTGATCGGCCGGGTCGGCGCGCCGATCATTGAGCGGTTGAATGCGCTGTTAAAGTTGCGGCTGCGGGTTTTCTCCGAAGAGCGCGGCATGAAGGCGCTGGGCCGCCAGGAAAGCGGCGCCGTGGTTTCCCTGCTCGGTTTTCTGATCGAACAGGCCGGGTTGGAGCAGTTTTTTGGCTACCTGGCGCGAGTGGCCAACTGCGCCCTTATCGACAGCCGGGTTCTTTTCGCCCACCACAATTATAATATTTCGGACCGGGAGCGCTTTTTGTCGGATCTCGGCTTCTGGAAGCAAATCCAGCATCCCTGGCTGAAAGAATTTACCCGCGCCGCCGTGCAATGCCACATCCCGGTGCTATTGGGCGGCCACTCCCTCGTTTCGGGCAGTCTCTGGGCGCTCACCTGCGAGCTTGATCCGGCGCGGCAGGACAGGCCGGCCGGCTGAACGATCTGCTTTCCCGCTCCCTGCGGAGGGCGGGCTTGTTTTTTGGGTTTCCCTTATGGTAAAATAAGACTGCGCTAAGGAACCGCGGGGTTCCTTTTTTCAGATCATTGTTCTGAAAGAAAGAGGTGTGGCCCATGGCCGGACTCCTGCAGAAGATATTCGGCGGCTCAAACGAAAAAGAGGTGCGCCGCCTGTGGAAAATAGTGGAACAGATCAACGCCCTGGAAGAGCAGATGGAGGCGCTGGCCCGGGCCGATTTCCCGGAGATAACCGCCCGGTTGAAAGAGCGGTTGAGCCGGGGGGAGAGTCTGGAAGAGCTTCTTCCGGAAGCGTTTGCCCTGGTGCGGGAAGCGGCGAAGCGCACCGTGGGGTTGCGCCCCTATGATGTCCAGCTTCTCGGCGGTATCGTATTGCACCAGGGACGCATTGCCGAGATGAAGACCGGTGAAGGGAAGACGCTGGTAGCGACGATGCCCGCTTACCTGAACAGCTTAAACGGCAAGGGGACGCATATAGTGACGGTAAACGACTACCTGGCCCGCCGCGACAGCGAGTGGATGGGGCCCATCTACAAGCTCCTCGGCCTTACGATAGGGCTGGTCGTGCATGATCTTACACCGGTAGAGCGCCGGCAGGCTTACCGGGCGGACATTGTCTACGCTACCAACAACGAACTTGGTTTTGATTACCTGCGCGACAACATGGTTCTCTACCAGGAGGAGCTAGTTCAGAGAGAGCTCCATTATGCCATCGTGGACGAGGTTGACAGTATCCTGATTGACGAAGCCCGGACACCGCTCATTATCAGCAGCCGCCTGGAGACAAGGCAGGAATACGCCCGCTTTCGCGGCGATGTGGAGCATCTGCTGCGGAAGCAGAACCGGATGGTCGGAAATCTGCTGAATGAGGCCCGGGAAAAGCTTGAACAGGGGAACAGGGATGAGGCGGCCGAGAAGCTGCTGCTGGTGCGCCGCGGCGCTCCAAACAACAAGAATCTGCTCAAACTGATCAAGGAGCGGGGCATAGAGAGGCTGGTCGAGCGGACCAAGCAGATCCTGATGACCGAGAAAAGGTTGAACCAGTTTGACGAACAGCTCTACTTCACAATTGATGAAATAACGCGGGCCGTCTCCATCTCTCAGCGGGGTTACCGGGAACTGGTCCGGGGCAACCCGGCGCTGGCCCGGCTGCTCGGATTCGAGGCGTTTCCGGAAGCCGACGCCGTGGAGGGCCCGGGCGAAGAGGAGGAAAGCGGCGCCGGCGAGCAGCTGCACTGCATTCATCAGCTTCTGAAAGCATACTCCCTTTACGAAAAAGATGTCGATTACGTGGTCCAGGACGGCAAAGTGGTCATTGTGGACGAATTTACGGGTCGGCTGATGTGGGGGCGGCGTTACTCCGAGGGGCTGCACCAGGCCATCGAGGCCAAGGAGAGGGTAGAGGTGCAGGCCGATACCCGCACCGTGGCCTCCATCACTTTTCAGAACTATTTCCGGATGTACGAGAAGCTGGCCGGGATGACCGGCACGGCGGCCACCGAAGAGGAAGAATTCCGTAAAATCTACGGCATGGATGTGGTGATCATTCCGACCAACCGGCCGCTGATCCGGGAGGAGTTGCCGGACCTGGTTTACAAGAGCGAGCGGGCCAAGTTCCAGGCGGCCGTGGACGAGATCGAGCGGCGCCACGCCCTGGGGCAGCCGGTCCTGGTAGGGACCATCTCAGTGGAGAAGTCGGAGATGCTCAGCCGGATGCTCAAACGGCGGGGCGTTCCCCACGAAGTGCTCAATGCGGTGAACCATTCCCGCGAAGCGCAGATCATCGCCCAGGCCGGGCGCAAAGGAGCGGTCACGATCTCGACAAACATGGCCGGGCGGGGCACCGATATCATCCTCGGAGGGAACCCGGAATTCCGGGTAAAGCAGAAGCTCGAGAAAGAATTTGCCGCCATGGAGCACGAGCTCGATCCGGAGCAGCACCAGGAATGGGAAAGAAGGCGCCGGGTTTTGATGGAGGAGGCCGACCGCCTGGTTGAGCAGGAGCGCAACGAGGTGATCGCCCAGGGCGGTCTGCACGTGCTTGGCACCGAGCGTCATGAAAGCCGGCGCATCGACAACCAGCTGCGCGGCCGGTCCGGCCGGCAGGGCGATCCCGGCTCTTCACAATTTGTGGTTTCACTTGAAGACGACCTGATGCGCCTTTTCGGCGCGGACAATATTGCCTCCCTGATGGAGCGCTTTGGATTTGAAGAGGATATCCCCATCGACCACCCCCTGGTCAGCAGGGCTATCGAACAAGCGCAGAAAAAGGTAGAATCGCGCAACTTTGAAATTCGCCGTCACCTGCTCGAGTATGATGATGTTCTCAACAAGCAGCGCGAGGTGATCTATGGACAGCGCCGGCAGGTTCTGGAGGGCGTGGAGATGCGCCAGGCCATCCTCGACATGGTTGGGGAAGTGGTCTCGGACGGACTTCAGAAGTATTTTCAAGAGCAGGACTTTCTCGAAGAGCCGGCGTCCCGCGCCCTCTTGCAGGCGGGTGAAAGTTCCTTCCTGCGCCAGGGTAAGATAACCGTACCGGTGCTGCTGGATCTGGAGCGGGACGAGGTGGAGCGGCTCTTACTTGATGAGGCCCGCGCTTTTTACGATGCCCGCGAACAGGAGCTCGGTGCCGGGGTCATGCGCGAGCTGGAGCGGGTGATCCTGCTGCGCACGGTGGACCGGCACTGGATGTTCTTTATCGATGAGATGCACGAGCTTCGCCAGGAGATCAATCTGCGCGCTTACGGGCAGCGGGACCCCCTCGTGGAGTACCGCCTGGAGAGTTTTGAGATGTTTGAAGGGATGATCCGGACAATCCAGGAGGAGGTTGTCCGCGGAATTTACCAGGCCCGGGTGGCCGCGCCGCCGCGCCGCCGCGCCGTGTCCGGACCGGCCGCAGCTATCCGGCCGCGGTTGCGAGAGGTCGCCTCGAACGGCGGGGATAGAAAAGAGAGGGGCGAAGCCTTGCGCGGCGAGACCCCGGTCGCGAAGCAGCAGCCGGTCAAGTCGGGAGAAAAGATCGGCCGTAACGCGCCCTGCCCTTGCGGAAGCGGTAAAAAGTATAAAAAGTGCTGCGGTGCTTGACCGTGATCAACGGCTAGGATCAGGCAAAAGAGAGATCAAAATTTAAAGAACGAAAGGTGATGTTTTATGCTGAAAGAATATACCGAAGCGCTGGCCCGGCAGCGGCAGCGCTTTCTTGAAATGGGGGCTTCGCTTTGAATATGCCCATAAGGAAGCCCTGCTGAAGGAAGCCGAGCAGAGAGCAGCCGACCCCGCTCTCTGGGAAGAAAGCGCTCGGGCCCAGGAATTTATGAAAGAAATGGGGGCCTTGCGCGAGCAGTTGCGCCCGCTGCAGGATCTCGAAGCCCGGCTTGAAGAGATCGAGGTGCTGCTGGAGCTGGCCCGTGAAGATCCCGCGGATGGCAAAGAGGCGCTCCGGGAAGCGGGAGCCGGGCTGGAAGAGAGCGCCCGGCTTCTGGACCGGCTGGAGCTGGTGACTCTCTTCAGCGGCGATTATGATTTCAGCGATGCTATCGTCTCCCTTCATCCGGGGGCCGGCGGCCTGGAGTCACAGGATTGGGCTGAAATGCTGCTGCGGATGTATACACGCTGGGCCGAGCAGAAGGGCTGGGATGTGGAGCTGGTCGACCTGCTTCCGGGAGACGAGGCCGGTGTCAAGAGCGCGACGCTGATTGTGCGCGGTCACGGCGCTTACGGATATCTCCAGGCAGAGAAGGGAGTCCACCGGCTTATCCGGATCTCCCCCTTTGATACCGCCAGGCGGCGCCATACCTCCTTTGCCTCCATAGATGTGATCCCCGAAGTGGAGGCGGAGGGTTACGAGATCAACCCCGACGACCTCCGGATCGACACCTTTCGCTCCAGCGGTGCCGGAGGGCAGCATGTCAACAAAACCGATTCGGCAGTGCGCATTACGCACCTGCCCACCGGCCTGGTGGTCACCTGCCAGAACAATCGTTCCCAGCACAGCAACCGGCAGCAGGCAATGCGTATCCTGCAGGCCCGCCTTGCGGAAATTCAGCGACGCGAGCAGGCCGCGGAGCTCTCCGCCCTGCGCGGTTCCCAGAAGGAGATCGCCTGGGGCAGCCAGATCCGCACCTATATCTTTCATCCTTTTACCCTGGTTAAAGATCACCGTACCGGCGTGGAGCGCGGGCAGGTTGATGCGGTAATGGATGGAGCGCTGGATCCTTTTATCGAAGCTTTTTTACGCTGGCAGGCCCGCCTTCGTTCCCGGAATAAAGCTGTTTTCGAAAAAGAAGGCGCCCATGATCAATAATCGTCTTCCAGGTTGCTGAAAAATATAAGCAGGCCCTCTCCCTGTGCTCTCCTGGGATCGTTGATCAGGTCACACGGTGAGGGCCTCAAGGAGATCGGAGCCCCCCGGTGATAGAACTTTCAACGGGTCAAACCGGGCCTGAGACAGCCCTCCTGAAGTGACGTTTTTCGCCTCTATTTGCAGTTGGACCTTTCTTTTCTCTGCAAAGCTTCATATTACACAGATGTTTTCGGCACATCCATTATATCCCTGGTAAAAGTTAATATATTATAATAAATTAGCAGGAATAAGCCTTCCCATGTCGAATAATGTTTTAAAATGTTAAGCTAATGTTAAGTCAGGGGAAGGTAAAAAATGGTAGAAGCCAGAGCACTGTATCATCGTTACGAGAATAATAGAGGCTATGTCCTGAATGATCTGAACTTTACTGTCGATCGCGGCGAATTTGTCTTTGTTATCGGAGCGAGCGGCGCGGGGAAATCAACTTTATTCAAAATGATCATCCGGGAGATTGTTCCGGCCAAGGGAACCTTGAAAGTTTTCGGGCACGATCTGGCCCGGATGCCGCGTTACCGGGTACCCTACCTCCGCCGCAACATCGGGATGATCTTTCAGGATTTTCGCCTCCTCGAAGAGCGCACCGCTTTTGAAAATATTGCTTTTGCCATGCAGGTCATCGGAGCTTCCAATCGTGAAATCAGGCGCCGGGTCCCCTATGTTCTTGATCTGGTCGGGCTTCCGGAGAAGGTCAACGCCAGGGTGTGCGACCTCTCGGGCGGGGAGCAGCAGCGCATCGGACTGGCGCGGGCGATCATCAACCGCCCGGCAATGATTATTGCCGACGAGCCCACCGGCAATCTTGACCCTGAGAACTCCTATGAAATCATGAACATACTGCGTTCGATCAATATCCGCGGAACCACTGTCCTGGTAGCGACACACAATCGAGAAATTGTTGACCGCTTGAAAAAGAGGGTCATTCTCCTGGATCATGGGAGGCTGGCCACGGATGAGGTAAAGGGGGTTTACGCCGGTGCACTATAAAGGATTCCTCTATGCCTGGAGCGAAGCCCTGCGCAGTCTTTACCGGAACAAGTGGATGACGATTGCCGCGATCGGGGTGGTCGTGGTTACCCTGCTGATGCTTGGCGGTTTCATGCTGGTGAATCTGAACCTGAACTATATTACCGAAAATGTCAAAGGACAGGTGGAGATCGTTCTTTATATCGAAGATACGGCTACCCTGGCCGAACGTAATGAACTGCGCGAAAAGTTGGTTGCCCATAGCTCTCTGTTAGAGGTGCATTATGTCTCCAGGGACGAAGCCCTGCAGCGTATGAAAGAACAGTTGGGCGATGTGGTTGAAGGGTATGAAAGCAGTGAAGAAAACCCCCTGCCCGATTCTTTTGAGGTGCGGACACATGACCCCGAGGCTGTTGAAGCGGTGGCGGAAGAGCTGGCCCGCTATCCGGCGGTGGCCAAGGTTGACTATGGGAAAGCAACTGTGGATGCGCTTTTTAACGCCACCCGGGCGGTGCAACTGGTGGGATTGGTTCTGATGATCGGATTGGCCGTTACGGCGGTTTTTCTGATCGCCCATACCATCAAACTGACTGTTTTTATCCGTCGCCGTGAGATCATGATCATGAAATATGTGGGCGCGACGAACTGGTTTATCCGCTGGCCCTTTGTCCTGGAAGGTCTGATCATCGGGCTGTTCGGGGCCACCCTGCCTTTGGCCGGGCTTTATTTTATCTACCAGTCTTCGCTGGAGTGGGTTGCGGCCAACAACCTGATGTTTCTTACCCTGCTCCCTCTTCCCCTGATCATGGGTGAACTGAGCAAATATCTGATCCCCCTGGGAACAGGCCTGGGGATTTTGGGGAGCGCTTTTTCGATGGACCGGTTTTTACGGGTATAATGCCCGATCTACTTTTATGTTCCGATGTCCTGGGAGGGATTTTGCATGCGGCGTCATAAACTTCTGGTAATTTTGGGGGCAGTCTTGGTGCTGCTGACCCTGGTCTCGGCGGTGGTGCCGGCCTATGCCTCCACGATAGATGAAAAGCAGAAGGAGAAGCAGGAAATCGACCGGCAGCTTAGCCGGCAGCAGAGCAGCCTCAGACAGAAACGCAGGGATGAGGCGGCTTTAAAAAGGGAACTGAACGAGCTTGACCGCCGCCTCGGGGAGCTGCAGGCGGAGCTCGAGCGGATCAACGGGGAGATCGCCGTCACCGAAAAGGAGATTGCCCGGGTTGAAGCTGACCTGGCTGCTGCCGAAGAAGAACTTGCCCATAAAGAGGATCTCTTTAAACGCCGCCTGCGGGCCATCTATGAGCGGGGCCATGTTTCCTATCTCGATGTTCTTCTGGGCGCCACATCATTCGGCGAATTTCTGACCCGTTTCAACAATCTCCGGATTATCGCGGACAACGACCAGCGCCTGGTGGAAGAGATCCGGGCCGAGCGCGACCGGATAGAGGCCATGAAGGTGGAGCTGGAGGAGAAGAAAAACCGGCTTGAAGGAATGCGCCGCCAGATCCTGGCTCATCAGGATGAGGTCGGCAGGAT
>CAYFRE010000002.1:0-9330 GCA_964345455.1 uncultured Syntrophomonadaceae bacterium
TCAGCGACGAAGAGCATCTGCGGGGAGTGGACCGCCGGGTGGAAAGACTTAAAAAAGCGTTGAGTTAGGTAAAAAGGATTGTTCGCTCCCTTAATATATCGATGTTTACGTTGACGATCTTGCAGTTGTACCCCCAGCAGTCGCCGGTCAAGGCACGGCAACCGTTGCAGCATACCTGTTCCGCTTCACTGGCTTGTCTTGGTTGTCTCTTTAGTGTATTGACAACTGTTGGATCAATGAGGTAATATGTAGAAAAGTCAAACATGTTGGGCCATTGTAGCGCTTTAACCCGATTGGCATTCCAGTACTGGTTGGCATTCTTCCACAAAGAGATGCTCTAAAACATGCAATCATTCCCGGAATACCGTTAAAATTACCTGTCATCCCTCAGCTCCACTCTCAATCAATGATATCATCCTTCTGTCCCTCGTAGTATAAACATGCGCTTGTAGTTCCAGCATCAAAAACACGGGCGCAGCGTGCTGCGCCCGTGTTGCATGTGTAAATACAGTGTAGTTATCGATCCAGTAGAAGGAAGATTCCCGCAACCACGGCCAGTATGTTAAGAATTAATCCTTGATGGGGGAAGCTAATGCTTAAAATTGGTAGCAAGCCCGCTGCAATCAACCAGATGGCAAGCAGTACTTTTCCCACGCCCTTAAGTTTCATTTTTAAACCCCCTAATAGAAGATAGGGTTTTAAACCTTCCCTTTTTTCTGTAAATGCATTAAATAATCCTGCCGGTTTACAAATTATTATGGTGAACTCTGCATTTAGCCGGTTATGAGTATTCAGAATCCAACACTCAGCAAGCGGGGTTACGAAAACGGCGCTTGTGAAAAAGAGGTTGACGCCGGTAAAGGTACGGAGACCACGCTGTTCCTATGAAGTGTTCAGGAATGCAGGTGTGCCGTTTGTTTATTTTTCAACCCATTCGGGGCAGACGGAAATGCCGTCCTCCCGGTACACGGCCACCTGGGGCACGTAGAAGAAGATCATATTCGGATTTTTGCCAAACCACTCCCGCACCCTCTGCTCCGGCCAGAGTAAAGCCGCCTGTTCCAGGTTTTCGGCGGAGAGCGGTAGAACGGCGCGCTCGTCGTTGAGCACGTAGGTCAAAGTGGAATAGTCCGGGTCTACCGCCTCCAGGGGTATGGTGATGCGGGTGTGCCCGGATAAAGGTGAACCGGGCATCAGCCGGAAGTCGATGGGGGTGAGAAAAACCCCGGAGTTGGTGTAGGGCCGCTTGAGCACAGGCTTGCCGATGGCCTCATAAATTGCCTGATAGAAACCCGGCAGGGATTCTTCGAGGCGTCGCCAGGCTTCGCTTTCGGGGAACGCGCTGAGCGGCAGAATACCGCGCTCCACTATCACGGGAAGATTTTCCTCGCTGCCGAGCAGGTAATGAAACAGGCGATCGTTTCGACAGACCTTCATCAATTGCCGCCCCCCGGATAAATGGTATATTTTACTGACCATATCATTATAGCATAAAGAGGATGGGTCAAAAGATCGACTCGCCGGGGCTTCGGAGAATTCGCCTTGTATCCAATCAAGATTTCCCTCTTGTCCCCGGTTGAAACTCCGGGTCCCTGTCCCCCGGCACCCGGCAATTGACAAAGATTGCGGGTAAAAGTATAATTTAACTGGTTGGTGGTTGGACCACAAAACAAGTTAGGAGGGACAGCCGTGTCCAAAGACTGGTTCAATGATTCTTATGATGCCGTGGTGGTGGGTGCCGGCAACGGGGGATTGACAGCTGCGGCCACCCTTGCGGCGAAAGGAAGCAAAACCGTTTTACTGGAGCAGCATAATTTGCCGGGCGGATTTGCTTCCAGCTTCGTCAGGGGAAGGTTTGAATTTGAACCTTCGTTACATGAGATTTCAGATTTTGGTCCTCCCCATGATAAGGGAAATGTGCGCCGGCTTCTGGAAGACACGATCGGTATTGATACTGAATGGATGAGGGTACCGGAAGCATACAGGCTAATCATCCCTCATGAAAAGGGAGGCCGGCTGGATGCAACCATGCCTTTCGGTGAAGAAGAGTATATCTCAAAGATGGAAGAGTATGTTCCGGGTTCCAGAGAATCCGTTTACAGGTTTATCAGGTTATGCGAGGAGGTGGTAAACGCCTTCTCATACCTGGGTCAATCTAAAGGTAACCCCGATAAGAAGGTTCTTACCGGTACCTATGGCAACTTTCTCAAGACGGCCTCGTACACTCTCCAGGATGTACTGGATGGCGTAAAAATGCCCTACCGGGCCCAAAAGATCATTACCGCATACTGGTGCTACCTGGGATTGGGGGTTAGAGATGTAAGCTTCAGCATTTTTGCCGCCATGTTTTACCGCTATATAACCAAGGAAGCATTCATCCCCAGGCACCGGTCCCACGAATTTACTACTGCGCTGGATATGAAGATCCGGGAGCTGGGCGGAGAAATACATTACAACACCAGAGTGGAAAAGATCCTGGTAGAGGACGGGCAGGTGGTGGGAGTGGAAACTGCTCACGGGGACATTTTTAAGACCAATCATGTCATAGCCAACACTTCTCCACATACGGTTTACAGCCGCCTGGTCCATCCCCGGACAGCGGTTCCGGAGCTGGCCTGGAAAACCTGTAACGCCAGAAAGGTTGGATTTTCCGCATTCGTCGTATACCTGGGCCTGGATAAAAGCCCCCGGGAGCTGGGCCTGGAAGAGTACAGTTATTTTGTATACAGCACCCCGGATACCAATGACATCTACGACAACTTTAATAGATTGGATAGACCCGTTGGCCAGGCTACAGTCTGCCTGAACAATGCGGTTCCCGACTGTTCTCCGGAAGGAACCAGCATCCTGTATCTAACTACCCTTTTCAGTGGAGATTGCTGGAGTAATCTCCATCCAAAGGAATATTTTAAGGTTAAGAATAAGATTGCCGGGGATATGATTGATGAGTTTGAAAAAGCTTTGAATATCAGGATACGGGACAGCATTGAAGAGATTGAAGTGGCTACTCCGGCCACCTTTGCTCACTACACCGGGGCCTTTAACGGCAGCGTTTACGGTTACGAGCCTGTTCCCTGGGATTCAGTTCTGCCGCGGATGATGACCATGAATGATGAAAAATATATAGAAGGCCTTGAGTTTGCCGGAGGTTTTGCCTTCAGGTGTCACGGTTATTCCAGTTCGCTTCAGTCGGGTGAAACAGCGGCCCTATTAACTTACAAAGATTTAAAGGAGGGGAAGTAATATGACCGGGGATAAGGTTAATATTAAGATTAAACCTCTGGGAATTCTGGACTTGCTGGCTTTCAAGAATTTAGTGTCCGGCAGGAAAAAGCGTATTCAAAAAGCTCCAGCCACAACCATTGGCAGTCTTCCGCCGGTAAATGCCTTCGCCCGCAAACTCCATCCAGGCGTCCAGCATTTAATTGTGGGGGAAGTACGGGATGAAACAGGCGATGTCAGAACATACCGGTTGCTTCCTCATAAAGACAAAGAGACCGATCAGTTGGCTTACTTCCGCCCGGGACAGTACCTTAGCTTTACCTTCGAAGTGGAAGGAGCCACGGTTACCCGGCCCTATTCCATCTCCTCGTCGCCCAGGGAGGCGCTGGCGGGGTTCTACGAGATTACCGTAAAAAGAAACCAGGGTGGCTATATCTCCAACTACATCTGGAACAACTGGACTGTGGGGAGCGAGGTGGTCTCCGGCGGCCCGGAAGGACAATTTTACCATGACAACTTAAGGGATCGGAACAACATTGTGGGAATTGCCGGCGGGAGCGGCATAACCCCCTTCAGATCCATGGCCAAAAGCATTCAGGAAGATGAGCTGGATATTAACCTGACCATATTTTACGGCAGCAACAAAAAAGAAGAGATCATTTTTTACGACGAACTAAGTGAACTGCAAGCTTCTTTCAGCAACAGGATTAAAGTTATCCACGTACTGGCCGAAGAAGAACTGGAAAAATATGAACATGGGTTTATCACCGTGGATTTGTTGAAGAAGTACGTGGATCTCCATAACAGCTCAATTTTTGTCTGCGGCCCCCAGGCCATGTATGATCATATCAACAGGGAACTTGAAAGCCTGGAGATCAGGAAGAAACATATCAGGAGAGAGGTTTTTGGAGAGGTACAGGAAGTTTACAGCTTAAATGGTTACCCCGCAGGAACCGAAGACAAAACATTCAAGATGCTGGTGCATATGGGCAAGCGCTCAGTTGAGATTGAAGCTTCAGCCAGGGAATCTCTGCTCGTGGCGTTGGAAAGAGCCGGCTTGTGCCCCCCCTCTTCCTGCAGAAGCGGTTCCTGCGGTGTGTGCAGGTCTTTGCTAATTAAGGGAGAGGTTTTCATCCCCGAAGATGTTGATGAGCGGCGGCAGGCCGACAGGAAGTTCGGGTATATCCACCCCTGCATCTCCTTCCCCCTGGAGAACCTGGAGGTAGTGGTGCCCCGGAGGAAGGTTCAGTAAGCAAGTTTCTGCATATTAAATGTATCAGTGGCTCAGGAAAGCAGTAGCGCTGCTACTGCTTTCCTTTTTGGGCCACCAGCTTGCCGTCATGCAGCTGTCCGGGGTCATATCCTTTCCGTTTTGTAATTAATAAGTATGTATTCTATAATATAACAAGCAGAATGGGGGGCCAGGGTTTTGGAGGATAAGAAAATGAACAGCGGCTTTTCGAAATTAAAATCCAAAAGCCTGAAGGAGTTATTTGTAAAAGAAATTGAAGCCAAGATAATATCCGGCCAGCTCAAGCCCGGCGACAGGTTGCCTCCTGAACGCGAATTGGCCTGTTTAATGGGAGTTAGCCGGAGCATTGTAAATTCCGGGATATTGGAGCTGTCCTCAAAAGGCTTTGTCAGGATTATCCCCAGAAAGGGGACCATCGTCGAGGACTACAAGAATGAGGGGACCCCTTACATTCTATCTTCCATCATGAGTTATAACGAAGGAAAGTTAAGCCCCAGGTTTTTCAACAGCATGATGGATACGAGGCTGCTGATCGAGGTGGAAAGCGCCAGATGCGCGGCGGAAAACAGGACAGATGAAGACCTGCAGTTTTTGAAAACTCTCATCAATAGAGTTGAAAACAACAGGGATATTGAGACCCACGTGAAATATAACTATGACTTTCACCATCGCATTACCATTGCGTCGGGCAACGTGGTTTATGCCATGATTTTCAAATCCTTCGAGCCGGCTTGTCTGAACCTGATCCGGATCTACTTTGAATCCGGGGATTACCTGGACAAGTCGCTCTCCTCCCATAAAGAATTGTTCAAGGCCATAAAAGAGAGGCGGAAGGATAAAGCGGGAGAGATCATGGAAGAGATTCTACTGGAAGGAAGAAGCAAACTGGCTCACCTGGCTGTAACCGGAGAATCTTAAAACATGGAAACTTGCACCGATCTGAGCTACTTGAGCTACTGAAGAATGGCCGGACAATGAGCGTATTCTCTTTGGCTGCCATTTTGCAGCAGGTTTTACAGGCGAATGTATTACCACCATAGTCATAATCACCCTGAGGGGTGATATTTTATTCCGTTGTGAATAATCGTTTAAAAATAGTTTGCCATATCTCAATAAAATTTTATTATTTAGAAAAACAAATGAATAATACACAGTTTCTAAAACCTTCCCATGTAAAATGAAAAAAAAGGAGGTTTTTTCTATGGGAAACAGTAGGAAAGAACTTATCCAGCCATCCTTTGGCACGGCATTGGCAATCGTTATTTTCTTATTTGGGCTGTTGGCCATCCAGGTCATTCACCTGGGTTCTCCTGACATCCATTTAACTCTTATCTTTGCATGTGCTTTTGCCACCGTGGTTTTGATGGCACAGGGGATGAAATGGAAGAGGATCGAAGAAGGTATTATGCATGGCTGCAAGATAGCCACCATTCCCATGCTGATCCTGATGTTCATAGGAATGTTGATCCCTTCCTGGATCGCATCGGGAACCATTCCTGCCCTCATGTATTATGGTCTGAAATTAATCTCGCCCTCAATGTTCCTGTTTACGGCAGCCTTTATCTGTTCTGTTGCATCCATAGCCACGGGGAGCAGTTATACAACGGGGGCAACCTTTGGCGTCGCTTTCATGGGCATCAGTATGGGTCTTGGTATTCCATCTGCAATGGCCGCAGGAGCCATCATCTCCGGGGCCATTATCGGCGATAAGCTATCTCCCCTTTCCGATTCCACGAACCTGGCAGCGGGTGTGACCGAAACTCCACTGTTCGACCATATCAAGAGCATGCTCTTCACGACAGTGCCTGCATTTGTTATATCCTGCATCTTGTACTTGATTCTCGGCATGAAATATACAGCGGATTCTATAGACACAACAGCAGTAGAAGTTCTTTTAGCAGGTTTGTCCAACAACTTCAATATTACCCCGGTGTTTGCCCTCATCGCTATGATCCCCCTGGTTGTAGTAGTGGTGATGGCGTACAAAAAGGTAAGCGCGTTGGCTGTAATGGTGATTGCATCCCTGGTTGGCATGTTCCTTGCCATGCTCATTAATGGATATGGCTTCTATGAAATGATGGGCTTTATGAACTATGGCTTCTCCATTGATACAGGCATCGCCGATGTAGACCAACTACTCAACAGGGGTGGTCTGCAATCCATGATGTGGACTGTTTCTCTGGGATACCTGGGCCTGAGTTTTGGCGGCATCCTGGAGAAGACAGGGTGCCTGGAGGTACTGTTGAACAAGATGGCTTTGATGACCAAAAATGTAAGAAATCTCATTATCACTCATGTGTTCTCTGCGCTCCTGGTAAACATGATTTCTGCCAGCCAGTATGTAGCCATTCTAATTCCCGGCAGAATGTATCTTCCGGCATACGACAAGCTGGGAATCAAGAGAATGGTTGCCTCCAGAACCTCTGAAGACGCAGCTACTGTAACTTCACCTCTGGTCCCCTGGGGGCTCTGCGGTGTATACTTTGCCGGCACATTGGGAGTAGCCACTTTGGATTATATACCCTACACCTTCCTGGCACTCATCGTTCCGGTGATTGCAATAATATATGCTATTACCGGAATATTTGTATGGCCCAATACTCCGGAAAAGCAGGCGGAAATCGATGCACAGCGCTCAGCTGAAAACAAAGAGGCGATCGAACTGTAGCAGGATGAAACGGAGAACAGCACTATGATGAATCAAAAAGAAGTAATAGAACTGGTGAAAAAGCTCATCTCCATAAAAAGCCCTTACTTTGAAGAAGACGGGATCGTGGAATATGTTAGAACCTGGTTTCAGGCGCACGGGATGAATGCTCGCATCCACGAGTATCATGAAGATAAGGTCACAGGCTTTAAAGGTAAAAATGTGATCCTGGAACTGGAAGGCAGTGAGCCCGGCCCCAGTATCTGTATCAACGGCCACCTGGACACAGTAAAGCTCTGCAGCGGATGGACGGTGGATCCCTATGCCGGTTACGTGGATGGTGACAGGATCTACGGTGTAGGCGCTTTGGACATGAAATCGGGGTGTGCGGCAACCATGCTTGCGTTAAAAGCCTTTACCGAAAACCATCCCCGTTTTAAAGGAAGGATTATCGCAACATATGTCTCTGTCGAAGAAGGTCCTTACGGCATGGGCACAAATGCGCTGATTGAAGAAGGCTACATAAAAGACGTGGACTTCTCGATTGTAACGGAGCCTTCTGCCGGTTTTGTCGGAAAGCCGTTTCCCACCGTCTGCCTGGGCGCAAGAGGGGGATATGGCCTGGAAATAGAGTTTTTCGGTAAATCGGCCCATGCAGCCTTGCCTAAAAGCGGCAAGAGTGCAGCTTTGGATGCGGCAAAAGTAGTTTGCGAATTGGAGAACGTAGATTACATCGTAGATGAGCATTTAGGAACAGGAGCCGCCTGTGTTGTGGCCATAGAAAGTGACGGCGGAGCCTGCAGCGTACCGGATTATGCAAGGGTTCAGCTCTTCTGGCACATCGTGGTAGGGGAAAGTGAAGAGACAATTGTCGGAGATATTGAAAAAGCCATCGAACGGGCAGATATCCGGTGTGCCTACAAGATCAACTTCCGCAAAGCGCCCAGCGAAGGATCCAGAGGGTTTATGCCCTATACCGTAGAGGAGGAGGAGCCTTTTGTAGCCTCCTTTATCAGTTCTGTGGTCAATGTCTGCGGCACAGAGCCTACCAGGGCATATTTCCAAAGCATCGGGGACTTTAATTATCTGGGTACCCGGTTGAATGCACCGGTGGTTCTGTTTGGTGCAGAGGGCGAGAACTTTCACAGTCACGACGAGTACGCCACTGTTTCGTCTATTACAAAGACTGCAGAGGTCATCTATGACTTCTTGAAGAAGGAATTCGTTTAGAGAATATCTAACCCAAAGGCCGGACTGCTATGGAGTCCGGCCTTTGCAATGTTTGCAAATATACCATTAAACCCCCTATTTGCTCTATATTGAAAAGGGATGTACAATAAAAGAAATCATCTTGCCTTAAACAAATAGTAAACCGAGGTGGCTATGAAAAAAGACATATTAATTTTCAACGCCAGCTGTCTTTCCATGGCTGATGATACGAATTGTAATTGGCTCGCCGTCCGGGATCAGAATATCAGCGATATGGGCCAGGGAGACGGCTATAAAAAATATGTCGCCCAAGCCGGTAAAATCATCGATGCAAAAGGGGGCACAGTTCTCCCGGGTTTTGTCGACAGTCATTTCCACCTGGTACAGGCGGCACTGAATTCCAGAAGTCTGGATCTGAGCAAAGCCAGATCTTTTCGTGACATCGGCGTATTGGTATCCGAAGCGGCAAAAACCTCGCCGAAGAAGAATATTCGCGGCATCGGCCTCGATGAACAAAATCTGAAAGAAGGGAGATTTCCGGACCGGACGGTTATTGATAAATACTGTAAGGATGCTCCTGTTTTTATCAACAGTGTGGAGTATCAGACAAGCGTTCTGAATACTTACGCACTACTGTATTACAAAATACCTTTTACCCTGGAAGGCATAGACTTTGATGAAAACCAGGTTCCGACCGGGATTATCACCCATTACGCCAACGTCCTCCTTCGAGAAAACGTATTGCGATCGATTCCTAATTCCACCAGGATGGAGACAGTCAATGAGTTCCTGGGGTCTGTTGTAGAAAAGGGCATCACTACCGTGAACGCCATGGAGGGCGGGCGCCTTTACTGTGACAAGGATGCCGAATTTATCTATGAGTCCAAAGATAAATTAACCATTGATGTTGCGCTTTTCTACTCTACCATGGACATCGCCAAGGTAAAGGAAATGCAGCTGAATCGAATTGGCGGCTGCCTCTATGTGGACGGGACCTTCG
>CAYFRE010000002.1:9340-33015 GCA_964345455.1 uncultured Syntrophomonadaceae bacterium
TCTTTTGAATACAACGATTGTGCAGGAAACATAGGCGGGCTGAATTTTACGCAGAAGGAAATGAATCAGTTCGTTTTGGAATGTTATATCAACAAATTGCAGTTAGCTCTCTATACCATCGGCGATCGGGCGATTGAGCAGGCGCTGACTGCCCATGAGTATGCTCTGGATAAGACGGGGAATACAGGCTTGCGTCACAGGCTGGAGCATGTGGAACTTCCTACTCTGGACCATATCCGGCGGGCAAAGCGGCTGGGGCTGGTCTTTTCCATGTCTCCCACCTACGAATATGTCTGGGGGGGGCCCAATAAGCTATATCACGAGCGGCTGGGAGAAAACTACAAAAGGACGAACCCCTTTGATCAGATCATCCGGGAGGGAGTTGTTATCTGCGGCGGCTCGGATTGCGATGTGACTCCCGCCGATCCGCTTCTGGGAATTTATTCGGCAGTGAATCACCCGGTAGAATCACATAGAGTATCGGTGTATGAGGCCATTAAGATGTTTACATGTAATGGAGCCTACAGCAATTTTGAGGAGGACAAAAAGGGAACCTTGGAGGTGGGCAAACTTGCGGATATCGTTATTCTGAACGGTGATATCCGGGCCATTGCCAAAGAGAAAATCAAGGATATCAAGGTAATGACGACGATCAAAAGCGGAAAGATCCTGCATAACAAGCTGAAGTGAGAAGCGGTGCGATTCTATGCTGTCGATCAATATGCTGGGGCAAGTGAATATCAGCTATAACGGGGTGCGCATAGCAGACAAGCTCAGCACAAAGCTGGTGGCCTTGATCTGTCTCCTTGTTCTGAATGCCGATCGCGAGATGAGCAGGGAAAGAATTTCAGCTTATCTATGGCCGGATAGTGATGAAGCAGCTGCCAGATACAACCTGCGTTATAACTTATGGGCGGTCAAGAAGCTGATTCCTCCCGACGAAAATGGACAGAACTTTATTCTGGTCACAAAGGATAGCTGCCGGATCAATAAGCAATACCGGTTTCAATGCGATAAATTGTGCATTGATGGTTTTGATGTCAAGGAAGAGAAGTCGGTGGAGGAGCTTATCCGGCTCAAAGAGCTGTTCAAAGGGGATTTTCTTGAAGGTTTCTATCTTAAAAACTGCGATGAGTTCAATGAGATCATCCTCTTTGAACAGGTCGTTTGCCAGACCAAACAGATCGAGATAATGAAAAAGCTCATTGATCTCTATGAAGCAGATAATCAGAACGAGGAAGCGCTGCAGGTCCTCCATGAAATGATGGCCTTAGAACCCTATAACGAAAACTTTGCATACAGGATTTTAAATATCTATAAAAAAACGGGCAACCGTGCTGCAGCAATCAATTATTATCAGAAATTTGAAGGGAAGCTGCGCCGGGACCTGAACATTGCTCCGAATAACGATCTGAAGCTCCTCTACCGGGCCCTTCCGGAAGAGCCTTGCGTTACGAGAGACCAACACACTAACCGAAACAAAGCGGAGAAGAAAAGATTAACCATCGAAACTCGCTGCATCAAAAACGTGCAATATTTCTGGGCGGCAGATGTAGTAGGAGCATTGTTGCGGAACGCCGATGAAAAATATCTTCTGGAACTTGATGTCAATTATATACTGGATCTGAGCTATATCCAGAATGAACTGCTGTTGTTTTATGAGAAGTTGATCTCAAGAGAACATAAGGAAATAGGAACGGTTCCATCCGTGCGCATCGTGAATGCCTTTCTGAGGTTTCTAAGTCATGCTTCCACCATCTACTCCGTCCATATCCACATTATCAACTGCGATGAAATGGACCCCTCTTCCAGGACAATCCTGAAGCATCTTGAAGCATGTGCATCTGACCATATAGTGATCACTAAATAGGCAAGCCGCCAACCGGGGGCGTTCTCCAAGTGATTCTCGTTGCAGGGCGGCGCTCAACGCCCAACCAGGAGCTGCGTATAGTAATAAGTACCGTCTTCGGCCCTGGCGATGCCCACACCGATGTGGGTGGCCGCTACGTTGAGCATGTTTTTTCTGTGGCAGTCTGAGTTAAGCCATCTGTTATGAATAGCGGTCGGGATGAGGTTGGGTTTGCTGAAGGCGATGTTTTCTCCGACCCAGTTGTAGCCGATCTTAAATTTTTTCAGGAATTGCTGAAAATCGGGATATGTACGGGTGGCATGATCAAAGGGATCGTCGTGATCGGCCATATCCTGGCTTTTGGCCCTGGCGGCGGTGCACAGGTTGGGATCAACCGCCAACGGTTCTCTGCCCTCCGCGAACCTGGTCTCATTGGCCCACTGTATAAGCAAGGATTCCTCTTTGGCGAACCGGGCTGGTTGCGGTTCAGGTTCCGGTTTTTCCGGACGGTCTTCTTTTTCAGGTTTGGGTTGGGGTTGCGGCTGTTCCGCCGTTTCTTTCCGGGGAGTGCCGACGGGTTCAGGTTCGGTATCTTCCTCTTTTATGGGCTCCTCTTCCAAACCGGTGGGCCGGGCGGATATTCTTTCCTTTTCGGCGGCAATAAAATCCGCCAGTTCTTTATAGATTGAGCATCCTTGCTCCGTTGCCGGGGGCGGCTCGTGATCCGGAATTGTTCCCGGGCTGCAGCCGGCGGTATACAGTAACAGCGCTATAATGATGAATGAATGCACTCGTTTCATTAGGCAACTTACCTTTGCGTATGTGTAACTGCCATGCAAATATTATAGTGCAGCGCACCAAATATTACAAGAAATTTTCAGTTTTTAAGCCGTTCGCTTCCAACTGCCATAACCGGAATATTACCCGGGCAGGGATATATCGGTCCACAGCGAATTTAATGCATACCATTTGCTGTATGGGAGTTTGTGATGAGGGGAAAAGAAGTATACAGGTTAGACTTTAAGGCACTTGCCTTGAACCTGCTAAAAGTGCTTCTCTTTGTTGCCGGGGCGGTTGCCGCCATCCCTTTCTTCTTCAGCTGGATCGCAATCCTGATCGGAGCAGTTTATTTTTTCTGCTTCAAGGGCGCATGGCGCTGGGGGGGATTTGCGCTGGCCCTGGCCGCGGCCCTGGCCGCGAACGGACCGCTGCGCGGTTTCGATGAAATCACGGGCATTTACCCGCTCTTTCTCGCCGCTCTCGTGGTTGCAGTTACACTGGGGCTTTACTGCCTGGTTTTGCTCCTTCACCTGGCGCTGGGACGTGGCAAGGCCTATCGAGCGTTCACGGCCGGGCTGAAAGAAAAATTTTCCCGCCCGGGCCGACCGCGCCTGCAGCGGCGGTTCGCTTCATTTCTGTTGTTTCTCATTCCCGTAGCTCTCTGGACCTCCGTCAACGTGGACCCGGCGGTGATCTTCGATAACCGGCCGGCGGTGCTCTGGGTCCATGCCCCCTCAATCGTTCCCCCGGGCGAGGAGTTCGAGTTACAGGTCCAGTGTTGGGATCGCTTCGAGCGAATCAGCGCCCTTTACCGGGGCACCGCCGGCTTTTCCCTGGAATCTTACAACTTTCCCGGCGGGGAGCCCCTTCCCTCGGCGGAAGCCGCCCTGCCCCGGGAGTATACCTTTACCGGCTCCGGCCGCCCCTCGGACATGGCTTACCTGCTCGACAATGGCATGGACAACGGCCGCCGCACCTTTCGGGCGAGAATCGACACCCCGGGAGTTCATTATATAAAGGTGTCGGATTCGGAGACGGGCCGCACCTACTACAGCAACCCCATTCTTGCTGCCGCCGGAACCGAACGCATCTTCTGGGGGGATATCCACACCCACGGCACCTACTCCGACGGCAGCGGCACGCCGGCGCACCAGTTCTTCTACGCCCGGCACGTGGCCGCTCTTGACTTCTATTCCCTGACCGAGCACGGGGAGATCATCCAGCTGAGCCGGAACCGGATGGCCCGCTACATCAAGGAGACGAACAGGGCCTACCGGCCGGGCGAGTTTGTCACCTTCCCGGGCATGGAATATACCAACCATAACAGCGGGCACTACACCTGCATCTTCGACGGGGACCGGCTCCCGGAGAACCCTCCCATATACGCGCCCTACATAGGCCTGGGCGCCGCCCTGCCGACTCCCTTCGAGCTGTGGGAGCTGCTGGACGAATTTACGGCCTCCACCGGCGCCCGGGCTCTGGCCCTGCCCCACCACACGGTCACGGAGCGTTTCATGCAGGACTGGAGTTACTATAACCCGCGCTATGTCAAGATTGCCGAGGTAACGAGCACGCACGGCGACAACCTTTACGAGCCCGGCCACCCCTTAAGCTACCGCGGTTCCACCTTTCCTCCCCCGCCGGGTACCAGGGGCTGCTCCATCACCGGCGCCCTGCAGATGGGGCTGCAGCTGTCACTTTATGCCTCCAGCGACTCGCACGACGGCCATCCCGGGCATGATCTCGCCCATACCGGGGCCTGGATCGGGCACCAGCGGCCCTGTACCTACTGGTGGACCAGGTTTGACAAGCCCTACCCGGGCGGGCTTACCGCTGTTTATGCTGCGGAGCTTACCCGCCGGGAGATCTTCTCCGCCCTGGAAAACCGCCGCCTTTACGCCGTCTCGGACCACGGCCGGCCGCTTATCTTTTTCACGATCAACGGCACCGGAGTCGGGGGAGACTCGACCCTCCGGGTAGAGGATCGGGGGACGCCGCGGCAGATCGAAGTGACCGTGGTCCAGGACGGCGCCCCGGCCGCTCCCGTAACCGGCTACCGGCAGCCCGGCTGGAAAGCGGCAGTGGAGATCCATAAAAACGGGACTCTGCTGGCCTCCATCTCCGTGAGCAAGCCCTTTGCTACCGTTCGCTTTACAGATACCGAACCGGTAACGGGGACTTCCTACGGACGGGAAAATTGCGTGTTCCGGGAGGGGGCTTACTATGTCAACGAGTATAGCGACAACCCCGTTGACCCGGCGGCGCTGCACACGGGAGGAAAAGATTTCTATATCGTGCGCATCGTTGCCGAAAACGGGCGGCACAGCTATATCGGGCCGCTCTGGGTGGAGGCGGCGCCTTAACAGTTATTGTGACTGGATGACAGCGTTTAGTAGAACCAAGGAAATGCCAATAAAAGGAGTAATGCAATGATATTGAGAAAAATAATCAAAATATCGTTGATTACCCTCGGTTCATTGCTTTTGCTTTTTATAGCGCTAAACCTTTTCGCGTACTTTTCCGAAAGCGGGAAGATTTTGTTGCCTGTAAAACGAAAAGAAGCTTTTAGTCACAAAAATATTGAAGAATTCCCGCCTTTATTATCCGTGGAGAATAATAAAATAGTAGATCCTTCCGGGCGGGTTGTTATCTTGAAAGGCTTAATGCCTCCCGATCCCGCGGTACTGCACAGCAGAAACAGATTCCACCGAAGACTTCTCCAAGAGATTAAAAATACAGGGGCAAACGTGGTCAGGATACCGGTTCATCCGGAAAATTTTTATCATGACGAAGATTACCTGTGGCGGTACCTGGACCCGGTTGTATCCTGGGCCGGGGAATTGGGGATGTATGTCATAATCGATTGGCATTATATTGGCAGCATTGATACCGGAAAAGGCCGCGAAATGCCTGACCTGGATATTGAACCTAAAGAATTCTCCATGCAGTTTTGGAAACAAACTGCCACTTATTTTCGGGATACTCCAAATGTTATCTTTGAAATATTTAATGAACCGGCCATGATCACTGCAGAAACGTGGGCCAGGAATGCAGAAGAATTGGTGAAAATCATAAGAAGTCAAAATGCAAACCAGGTTATCATAGTTGGAGGCATTGAATATGCCAGGGACTTGTCCTGGGTAAAAGACTGGCCTGTTGATGATGCAAATATTGTATATGCTTCACATATCTACCCGGCGCATGACAAAAACCTGTGGGGCGATTACTTTGGAGATATTTCAGAGAGATACCCGGTGCTGATTACCGAGTGGGGCTTCCTGGACGAAAACGGAGAGGCTGCAGATCAGTCATACCTTGTTGGAGACGAAGAATCATATGGAAAGCCCCTGCTGAATTACCTGGAAGAGAGAAATATTGGATGGGTAGCCTGCTGGTACGATGATGTTTGGGCACCGCCATTGCTAAAAGACAAGGGAAAGAGCTATACAAAATACGGCCAGTTTGTCATCAGCAACCTTGGCAGCCCAATCAAAAAGAAGGAAATCCCACATTAATGTGAAATATATTACAACAGTAGGCAGACTGATTGGGACTGCACAGTTCTAACAAGCAAGGCGGGGGATGAGCGGTGTCAAAAAACATGCTCGCGCCTAATAGACCCCAATTCTACCGCTGCGCCATCATTCACCGGTCAATTAAAGCCGGTAGCTACCCGAATGCGAACCGCCTGTCTGCCGATCTGGGCGTTCACCGCCGCACGATCATGCGCGACCTGGATTACATGCGTGACAGTTTGAGCGCTCCCCTCGAATACTGTCCCAGGAAACGCGGCTACTATTATACCGAAAAAGATTACTCCATTGACCTTCTGAACCTGACCGAGGGAGAACTCCTTTCCCTCTTTCTTGGCCATAACCTTCTGCTCAAGTGCCGTGGCACGCCCTACGAAAGACATATCGCCAGCGCCTTCGGGAAAATATGCGCCTTGCTTCAGGACACAATTCCCCTCGACTTCGGATTTGCCGATACAATTACTTTTGATCTGGAACCTCTCCGCGGTAAAGATGAAATGGTGGCCGCTAATTTTGCCGCAATCAGCACGGCCATGCGGCGTAAAAAGTCTGTTAAAATCACCCACTACGCCATAGCCAGGGATGACTGGCGCGAACGTATCGTCGATCCATACTGTTTACGCTACTACCAGGGAGTATGGTACCTGATTGGCTTTTGTCATTTGCGTAACGATTATCGTTTTTTTGCCCTAGATCGCATCAGTGAAATAACCCGCACCAACCGGGATTTCCAAATACATACGGATTTTGAGATTGAACAGTTCATGCAGGATTCTTTCCAGCTTTACAAGGGAGACGAAACTCACGAAATAAAGATATGGTTCAGCCCCCGCCAGGCCCGCTGGATCCGGGAAAAACAGTGGCATCCCACCCAGGAACTGGCGGAGCAGCCCGACGGCTCCGTAATCCTGATCATGACCACCAGCGGTCTTGTCCAGGCTAAAAGCTGGATTCTCAGCTTCGGCAGTGAAGCCAGGGCTCTGGCTCCGCAGTCCCTGGTAAAAGAGATCAAAAACGAACTGCGCACGGGGGCGTGGATTGAAAACTTGATATATGCACATATTTGGGACAAACAGGGGGGCGTGGATTGAAACAAGCAGTATTGACAAAAACATGCATAAATTGATAAACAGTATTAATCGAATTAATTGATATCTCCGGTATGGGGTGATTGGGCGTCTTTTTGCCCAGGGCGAAACAGGGTTGGGCGAGGCATGCCTCGCTCCTACAAGCATCCCTGCAATAAGGGGAGGGGCAGCCCTATAGGATTTAATGGGGACTGAAACGGGGTAACAAATACCCCAGTTTTACTCGGCGCCGCATTCGCCGCCGCGCCCGGTGAGCGTTTCCAGGGCGTGGTCGAGCACCGGCTCCAGCACGGCGAAGCATTCCCGCACCGCTTTGGGGCTGCCGGGTAGGTTGACGATCAGCGTCTGCCCGCTGATCCCGGCCACGGCGCGCGAGAGCATGGCCCGGGGAGTGGCGGCGTAGCTTTCGCGGCGCATCGCCTCGGCGATCCCCGGCACCGGCCTCTCGATCACTTCGAGGGTGGCCTCGGGTGTGATGTCACGCGGCGAGAGCCCCGTGCCGCCCGAGGTAAAGACGGCGTCGATTCCCTCGTCGACCATGCGCCGCAGCTCTGTGACGAGCGCGGCGCGCTCATCGGGCAGGATCACGCTGTGTTCAATGTCGCCCCAGGGCAGCAGCAGCTCGCCGAGCAGGGGGCCGCTCCTGTCATCGCGCTCCCCGGCGGCGCCTTTGTCGCTTACGGTTATTGTTCCGAAGCGGTAGTTGGGCCGCATCTGCAGACTGTCGCCCGAGCTGATCCGGCCGCCTTTCAGCACCTCGGTAAAGATACCCTCGCGCGGCATGACGCAGTCGCCCGCCTGGGCGTAGATGGCGCAGCGATCGTGGCACTCCTTGCCGATCTGGGTTACTCTCAGGATAGCCTCCAGCCCGGCCTGCAGCCGCGTGCCGATGGGCAGATGGACCAGGTCGATATTGCGGGTGGTCAGGTTTTCGGCAAAGTCGCCCGGGCCGACATCCAGGCCTTTCGCGCGCATCTTCTCGATGCTCTCGATGGCCAGCAGGCTCACCTGGCGGTGGGCGAAGCCGGCGTGGCCGTCGCTTTCCAGGCCGCGGTCTTTAACCAGGAGCCCTTCCCCGACATCTTTTTTCCGCTCGCCTCTTTTGGCGCTGGTGCAAACAGCAATAATTTCACCCATCTTATTCTTCCCGGCGGTAGTGGCCGGAACGCCCTCCCTTCTTCTCGAGCAGCCTGATATTCTGAATGAGCATGCTTTTATCGATGGCCTTGCACATGTCGTAGATCGTCAGGGCAGCGGCGCTGACCCCGGTGAGCGCCTCCATCTCCACCCCGGTCCGCCCGGTCAGCTTCACCTTCACTCCGATCTCGATCTTGCTCTCCGCCTCGTTGAGGTTAAAATCGACATCCACCCCGGAGATGTTCAGCGGGTGGGCCATGGGGATGAGCCGGCCGGTCTCCTTTACCGCCATGATCGCGGCTACCTGGGCCACGGCGAGGACATCACCTTTCTCCATCGTGCCCGCCTTGACCCGGGCCAGGGTGGCGGGAGCCATGAAAATCTCTCCTGCGGCATAAGCTTCCCGGCGGGTGCTCTCTTTATCCGAAACATCGACCATCCGCGGCCGCCCGGATATGTCGAAGTGGGTCAGCTCCGGCTCTGTCCCGCCGGGCTTGAAAAAGTGATCGTGGATCAAGCGGGCCAGGCCGGCCGGATCATCGAGCCGGAAAAGCGGCAGCTGCCGCGGCAGGGGCAGTTCCGCCAGGTCGCTGACCACGGCGATGACCCCATCGGGGAGCAGAGGCTGCCGGTTGACCGCGCTGCGGACCACCTCGATCTTCGGGTGAGGGCTGTTCTTGTCCCCCTCGATGAAGATCAGATCAAATTCTTGCAGCTTCGCCACGGCGGCGGCGGTGCCGCCGCCGGCAGGGGCGCTGCCGATAAGAATATATTTTTCGGGGGTGGTCATCCCGACTACCCCGGCGCCGGCCTGGGCAAAGCGCCAGGTATCCTTGCCCGGGAGATCGAGGTTGTAGTGGTGCACCTCTCCCTTCAGCGCCGCCACCTTCAGCCCCCGCGCGGTCATCTCCGGCAGCAGTTTCTCCAGGACGGTGGTTTTACCCGTACCCGACTGGGCGGCAATCAGATTGATAATCACAGGCGGCATGCCGGACACCCCTTTCGCATCGTATTAACCGCCAATTTTGGACATCCCCCGCATCTGCGGCAGCTTCAAGGGACCGGAGCTCTTTTGCGGACTCATGCGGTGTCTTTCCGGTTTTAGCCGGACCACCTCTTGCAGCAGCTCCTGCATCGCCGCCGGATCTCCCAGGGCCGGGCGGACCGGGTGCTCATCTTGCCAGTAGAGACAGCTTTTCAGATACCCTTCGGCGGTAAGACGCAGCCGGTTGCACGTAGCGCAGAAATGACGGCTGATCGGGTGGATCAGCCCGATCGTGCCCTTGCCCCCGGGCAGGCTGAAGCTCTCCGCCGGCCCTGCACCCGGGGGAGATTCCGCCGGTGTAAGCGGCAGCCCGATACGGGCCGCTTGCTCCTCCACATAGCTGAGCGGAAGGTAATATTTATGGTGCTCCTGCCCCTGCGTGCCGATGGGCATATACTCGATGAAGCGTAGGTGAAGCTCTTTTTCCAGGGCCAGTTTCAAAAAAGCGGGCACCTCCCGGTGGTTGATCCCTTTCATCAGGACAATGTTTATTTTCACCGGTTTCAACCCGGCCTCCAGGGCGGCCTCGATCCCGGCCAGGGCCCGGGGCAGCTCGCCGCACCGCGTGATCTTGCGGTAGACGGCGGGCTTCAGCGAATCGAGGCTGATGTTCACTCGCTGCAGCCCCGCCTTCTTCAAGGGGCCGGCGAAATCAGGCAGCAGGATCCCGTTTGTGCTCATCGCCAGGTCGGCGATCCCCGGCACCCGGGATATCTCTTCAACCAGGTGGAGCAGACCCTTGCGCACCAGCGGCTCGCCCCCGGTAAGGCGTACCTTGCTGATGCCCAGGGCCGCGCCCGCTTTCACCACTTCGAGGATCTCCTCGTAGGTCAGGATGCGGTGGTGCGGGATCAGCTTAACCCCTTCCGGACCCATGCAGTAGAGACAGCGCAGGTTGCAGCGATCGGTCACCGAGATCCGCAGGTAGTCATGCCTGCGCCCGTAAAGATCAGTCAGAGCCATTTTTTCTCCTTCTCCCACGATATATTCTCTATAAAACCCGGTAATTAGTTAACCTGGTGCCAGGCACCTAGTTTACTAATTTGCCGGCGTCGCGCATGCTGTAACCGCCCAGAGCCTCCACCCTCTTCTGGAAGGCAGGGTCGGTAATCAGCTTCAACACGGTCTTGCCGGCCGCGGAGCGGTAAAACGAAGCGCTCATCAGCAGGTCGTAGCGCTCTTCGCATAACGGCACAAAGTCGAGGCCGAAGGCGCGGGCCGCCGGCAGAATCCCCAGTCCAGCCCGGGCCGAACCTGCGGCCACGGAGGCGGCCACGCCCAGGTGGGTATGCTCCTCACGCTCGTATCCGTAAATGTCGGCCGGGTCCAGTCCCGCCCGGTCGAGCTGGTAATCAAAAAGGAGGCGGGTGCCGGCGCCCTTCTGCCGGTTGACAAAACTTAGCTTCTTTGCGGCGATGCCGGCAACATCTTTGACTTCGTCCGGATTTCCCGAAGGCACGATCCAGCCCTGCATCCGGTAGGCCAGGTTGACCAGGCAGAGCTCCCGCCCGGGTAAAAGTTTCTGGAGATAGGGGAGATTGTAGTCCCCGCTTTCCGGGTCAAAAAGGTGTACCCCGGCCAGGTGGGCCTGCCTGTGGCCGATGGCGGCGATACCGCCCATGCTGCCCAGGTGCGCCGAAGAGAGCGTCAGGCCGGTATCCCGCTCCTTCAGGGCCGTGGCCAGGAGATCGATGATCAGGTCGTGGCTGCCGGCGGCGAGAAGGTTGCCGCGCAGCTCCGCCGCGGGACGGAAGAGCTCCAGCTCAACCCTTTCGTCCCGTTCAAAGCCGAGTGATTCCGGCGGGATGATCAGCAGCCCGTCGGCGCGAACCAGGGACATGGTCACCCCGGCGCCCCGCTCCAGCGGGTTGGCCACGAAGCGTCCGTCAACGTAGCCCACGGCCATGCGGACGTGCTCCTCGACGCCGATTTCGGAGACGACCCGCCGTCCCAGGCTTACGGTCAGCCTTTCCCTGGCCGGCTCGGCCTGTCCCAGGGCGCGGCAGATCAAAGGCCGGACGAACCACTCCAGGCTGAGATAGGCCGAGACGGGGTAACCCGGCAGCCCCACCGCCGGTTTGCCCGCAATCTGCCCGAGAATGGCCGGCTTGCCGGGCCGCGTGCCCACGCCGTGCACGAATATCTCTCCCAGCGCCTCGATCACATGCACCGTGTAATCTTCACGGCCGGCGGAGGAGCCGGCAATGATGATCACCAGGTCTCCTTCTGCCGCCGCCCGCGCAGCAGCCTCTTCCAACCTGGCGCGATCGTCGGGGACGATCGGGTGGATCACCGCTGCGGCCCCCCATTCCTGCAGGTAGGCGGCGACAACGGTGCTGTTAAAATCGGGGATGCTTCCCCTGCGGCGCCTCTCGCCGGGCGGGATCAGTTCCGTCCCCGTGGGGATGATCACCGCCTTTGGCTTGTCCAGCACCGGCACTTCGGTAATCCCGCCGGCCAGGAGCACGCCCAGGTCCTGCGGGCGCAGCCGGTGATAAGCCGGCAGCAGCAGCTCGCCGGCGACCACGTCTTCGCCGACGGGGCGGACATGCTGCCAGGGCGTGGCCGGGGCCAGGATCTCGATGCCGCCGGCGACGGACTGGACATCTTCCACCTTGATCACGGCGTCGAAGCCGGGAGGCAGGGGATCGCCCGTATCCACCGGTTGACATTCTTCTTCCAAAGTCAGCTGCAGCGGGTTCTGATCGGTGGCGCTGAAAGTGCGTTCGGCGGGCACGGCAAAGCCGTCCATGGCCGCGGCATGATCCCCGGGCATGGAGAGCCGGGCAAAAAGAGCCTCCGCGGTGATCCGCCCCAGGGATTTTCCGGTTTCAATTTTTTCGATGCGGCGGGAGATCTGCACTCCGCCGAGAAATTTCTGCCGTGCTTCCTGGCGGGGGATATTGCTGAGATATATTTTCTGCATGGTTGGCCTCCTGATTTGCTGTCGTTAACCGGCGCTGCCGGGATTATTCCCAGATGAAAACTTCAACTTCTTCACCTTCAACCAGCCCTTCTTTTTCGGTGGGGATGGCCAGGAAACCGTCCGCGGCGGTAAATGTGCGCAGCATCCCCGAGCGGCCGAATACCGGAACCGCGAGGACCCCGCCGTCGCCCTGCTCCAGCTTCACGCGCACGTAATCGGTTCGCCCGCTTAGCGAGGGCAGGTTGCGGGCCAGGGTTGCGCGCACCGCGGGGTGAAACTGCCGCGGCTTCCTGCCGGAGAGCCGCTCCAGGATGGCCGCCCCGAAAACAGAGAAGATCATCAGGGCCGATACCGGGTGTCCGGGCAGCCCGAGAACCGGTTTGCCGCCGCAGTTGGCCAGCAGCGTAGGTTTGCCGGGTTTGACCGAGATTCCTTCGACAAGAAGGCCCGGGTCGCCCAGCTCCTGCATGGTCCGGGCGGTAAAATCGCGCGTTCCCACCGAACTGCCGCCCGAGAAGACCAGGAAATCGGCCTTGTTTAGCAGGTCGCGGCTTTTTTCCAGGAAAACGGTGAATGAGTCGCTTAAAATTTCATTTTCGAGCACCTGCGCTCCGTATTTCCGTCCCAGGTGAGCCAGGGAGGGGCTGTTGCTGTCGCGGATCTTGCCGGGCGGTAAAGCCGCCGTCATGTAGGGGACCAGTTCGTCTCCTGAAGAGAGCAGCCCCATCACCGGTTTGCGGTATACTTTGACTTCACAGGCGCCCAGGGAGGCCAGCAGCCCCAGCTCCTGGGCGCGTAGCAGTTTTCCTGCCGGCAGCGCCTCCCCGCCCCGGCGCAGGTCTTCCCCTTTGCGGATGACATTCTCTCCCGGGGCGACCTGGCGGAAGGCATGCACCTGGTTCTCCAGCGTTTCGGTATCTTCAAGCATGATCACCGCGTCGGCGCCGGCCGGGAGCATTCCCCCGGTATGGATCAGGAAGCACTGGCCCCTTTTTAGGGCCGGGGCGGCCCGGCCCATTAAAATTTCGCCGGCGTATTCAAAAACAGCGGGCAGCCCCTCCTGCGCGCCGAAGCTTTCCCGGGCCATAACCGCGTAGCCGTCCATGGTGGAGCGGTCAAAGCCGGGGAGATCTTCGCCGGCGCAGACCGGTCCGGCGAGAACCCGGCCTCCGGCATGCTCCAGGGGTATTGTTTCAGCGGACAGCGGCTGAAAGTGCTCTTCGATAAGTTCCAGAACGATTTGCGGATCGGTCACGCGCATCAGCTTCATCAGGTTCACCTTTCCAGATAAAAGGGCCGCGCTCCCGCCTTTGGGGAAACGTGGCCAGTTATCGTGGCGTAATCTCCTTTCCAAGCGCGGGAGGCGGGGGGATTTCTCCCCCAACCCTCGACCTTTCACCATAGCCTGTCGGCTGTAGGCGATAAGGTTCGGAGTTTCTATTTGGTTTTATGTAGCCTGCTGAATTTCATTATATCATCTTTAAACCCTTTACCAAAATGGTTTTTCTACCTTTTTCAGATCTGCTCCTTGGTTGTTTAGTATGGGTAAAAGAGCAGGCCGAGCAGCGCCCCGGCGCCGATCAGGTAGAGGGGACTCAGCCGGGGATAGATCATGCTTACGCCAAACAGACCTGCGGCAATGAGAATCGTGGCCGGGTCAACCAGCGCCGCCTGGCCCAGCGTAATTACGGCCACCGAAATCAGGGCAATCAGGGCCGGACGCAGGCCTTTCAGGAAGCGTCCGGCGCGGGGATCAAGAATGGTTCGTATGAGGAAGTTGCCGAGAAGAAGCAGGGTCACCAGGGAGGGGGTGACCACGCCGAGGGTGGCGAGTATCGCGCCGCCGAAACCGCCCAAACGGTAGCCGATAAAGGTAGCGGTGTTTATTGCCAGCGGGCCCGGGGTTACCTCGGCGACGGCAACGATGTCGAGAAATTCTGCCGCAGTCAGCCAGCCGTGCCGGGAGATCATCTCTCGCTCCATCAGCGGGATCATGGCATAACCGCCGCCGATGGTGAACATCCCGATTTTCAAGAAAGTTCCGTAGAGTGAGTAGAGGTAGGTAAACATTCAATCCGCCTTTTCTCTGAATATAATCAATCCGGTCACCCCTCCGGCAATCAGGATGGCAATGGGATGAACTTTCAGCAGCAGCGCCGCCGCCAGAAGCACTGCGGCCAGGGCGATACTGAGCCAGTGATCCAGAATGCTGCGCCCCAACTTGATGACGGCGGCGGCGATGAGGGCGACCACCGCCGGGCGCAGGCCGTAGAAGACAGCCTTTATATAGACATTGTCCCGAAAAAAGGGCAAGAAAAAAGCCGCGAGGGCCAGAATTATGCCAAACGAAGGTATGATCACGCCGAGTGCGGCCAGGCTGCCGCCGGCAATACCGCGCAAGCGCAAACCGACCTGGATGGCGCTGTTCAGGGCGATTGCTCCGGGAAGGCTCTGAGCGACAATAATCATGTCAAAAAAGAGTTTTTCTTCAACCCATCCCCGGCGGGTGACGACTTCGCGCTGGATGATCGGGAGCATGGCGTAGCCGCCGCCGAAGGTAAAGGCGCCTACCTTCAGAAAAACTAGAAATATAGTTAGCAAAGAGATCGTTTCCTGCTGTACTGCCTGCTGCTCCCGGCTCAATCGAAAACCTCGTTTCTCTTCGGCATGAAAAACCTGGTCATAGTTCATCGGAATTAACAACAATGGTTGTCTTGATTATCAGGTTTTGCCGTGATTCTGCTCTGCCGTCTCCAGCTGGGCAAAAACACGCATCACCGCTTGCAGGGAGACAATCAGGTTTTCCCGCTCTTCCTCGGCCAGGCGCTCGGCCAGGTTGTTGAAGCGGAAGGAGCGCCTCTCGAAAACAAGCCCGGCGAGCTGCCGGCCGTAAGAGGTCAGGTTAACCCGAACCACGCGCCGGTCTCTTTCATCACCGCGCCGTTTGACCAGGTTTAGATTAACCAGCCGGTTCACCAGCCGGGTGGCCGCGCTTTCAGCCAGGCATATCTCCGCGCTCAGCTCGCCCATGGTCAGGTCATTGTTGAAGTAAAGGACCAGCAGGGCGTTGATCTGGCCCGGTGTAATCTCCAGCCCGGTCAGCTCCCGGTTCTCTTCGGCGCTTAGATAGTGCATCAGCTTGGGAAAGATGGCCTGGATGGAGGCGATAAACTTATCCATGTTCCGGTAATCCTTGTTCATAACAACATCTCATCCTCCTTGGAGGCGGCGCGGTTTCTTACTAGATTAGGATATTTTTGGGGTGAAGTCAAGACTGCCGGTTTTCCCCCTGTCATCCTTCGGGGAAGCTTAGCTCCGTCTTACTGTCATCATGAGGGCGAAGCCCGAAGGATCCCTGTCCTGAGCAAAGCGAAGGATCTATGTTTCACCGCTTTCGGTTATTGAGGTGTGGGTAACACGTGGGAATTCTAAGCGCAGCGAAAAATTTCGTTCTGGTATATTGCAAGGAAGGATCTCGTGGGGTGAGATCCTTCATATGTATAAGGGATAATTTCCTGGGAATCCGGCAACCGCTGGTTCACTGAACCGGGCGCAGATTTGCCTCGATAGACTGTTCGCTGGAAATTACCAGCGGCCAGCGGCCTTGCCCCAGCTTGATCTTCCCGGAAACTTTTTGATGCGGTCCGTTATCGGGATCTTCTTCAGAGGTATACACCCAGTCTGCGTTACCGGTTAGGTTTTTCCTTGACCAGGTCACCGAGCCGGAGAGCGTTAAATCGAGATCCGGGGCCAGGTTAATCCGGACCGGACCCCCGCTATCAACAGACCAGGGCGCCGCAAGAGAATCAAGATTTAAGATGGTATTGCTGCCGGTGTAGGGCCTGGTTACCTCCAGCTGGATATCTGCGGGGACAAATATTGCCCTGGCGGACTTGCTGTAATTGGACCTGAAGATATTGTTCCGCTCGGGAACCTGGTTGGTCCGAATAAAGAGGGTATCCCCAACTGTTTTGATTTCCACCTGGGCCTGGCGGGCCAGCTCTGCAGCTTGTTCGGCGGTAGAAGCCTGGATAGTCGCCTGCCCCAGGACGGTGAGCTTATTTCCGGAAATACTGTGCAGCTCCAGGTCTCCTTCCTGGGATGAGATAACTATCTTATTGATCCCGGTAAGGTTGGTTTCCTGGTCAGGGATGGTACAGGAGTGCTCCGTTAAGGAAAGCGTCTCCCGGATCTGTAGCATGATGCCGCTGTAAAAGAGGGCGTAGCTTCCCAGGCAGAAAAAAACTAAAATGATCGTCAGCAGGATGGACCAGCCGTCGTATTTAATTTTAAACTGCTCATTTCGGGATAAAAAGCCGGATGCCAGGATCTCGGCTCCGAGCAAGATCAGCGCCAGCGGCCACCAGTTGGCCACCAGTTCCAGCGCTTTTGGGGTTCCGCTGAACTGGTTGAGGATCAATCCAACACCCAAAAGCACCAGGATCAAACCCATGGAGAAAGAACCTACACGCCACTGTCTCATCGCTCATTCCTCCTCCTGCGGAGATTGGTCTGCGATGGACCTGTTCTCTGACGGTACTGGTTGAACGGGAGCGGGTGCTTTCTCCAACGGCAGCGGTCGGCCCGGCGTCCGCATTTTCTCTTCTTGCAGATGGGGCGGCGGAATCGGCCTGCCCCAGGCCAGGCGGATGCCGCCGGCAATTAATAGTAATGCCACCAGGGATGAGCCGATCAACCTCAGCATTTCATAAGTGAGAAATCTTAACAGTAAGGGCACGGCCAGCTTGCTTATCAGGATCAGGCCTCCGATTATGATCAGACCGATCCCGACCCATCTCTGTTTTTCAAAGATCCAGCGCCAGGCATCAGGCTCCTGTGTCGAATCGGGCGGATCCTGATCATAACACTGCAGGGCGTCGAAAAGACTGTAAAACCAGATTACCGGCAGTAAAAATACAAACATGGACAGGCGGATCCAATCCATCAAAAAGATCGTCAGGAAGAAGGCCAGCATAAACAGAAGGCCTCTTAGCCGCCAGCCCAGGTACAAATGTCCCAACCCGGGGAGTGCCGAGAGAATAACCGTGGCAAATTTGCTCTTTTTAGGCATGCTTATTCCTCCTTGCTTTCACGTAGTTTTTCAAGCCTTGTCCGGGCATTCTCAAGAAGACGGCCGGTGTCCCAGTGGGCTGTCTTTTCGATGGCCCGGGTAAGTTGCTCTGTTTCCGCCAGAATGCCCGGAAGCTCCCTGGCGCAGAGATCGAACATGCCGCTGCTCATCAAGGCCAGGGTGATCGCTGCGGCGACGGTATAGTTGACCAGGGAGCGGGCGCGCCGTTTTTTGTACGCCTGCTGCTTTCTCGTCGAGATCATTTCCTTAACTGCGGTGTTGAAATCCGGCGGCAGCAGCAGCTCCGCCAGGCGAGCATCTTGCTCTACAGCCGCGGCGAGGTAGCTCTGCAGGCAACTGTCGCATACAGCGAGGTGATCTTCCATCAGGCGGCGCTGATCTTCATCGATCCGGTTATTCCGGTACAAAATCCAGGCCCCGGTATCGTAATGTTCCAATTACAGCCCCTCCTCATAATCATTCCTCAAGATCCTTCTGGCCCGGTAGAGGCGCGATTCCACTGTTTTTACGCTGACTCCCGCTTCATCAGCCAGCTGGCGGTAGCTTTTCCCCTCCAGGAGGTAGCCGGCCATGGTGGTGCGGTAGGGCGGGGGCAGGGCCTGCAGAAGCGAAGCCAGGCGGGCTTTCGCCGTATGGCTGAAGTATTCTTCTTCCGCCGAGAGGGCGGCACCGGGGTCCATGTCACCCGGAGAGTCATGAAGAACTTCTCTGCTGCGCCGTTCCCGCTGCCGGCACCAGTCGATGGCCTTGCGGGTGGCGATGCGGGCCAGCCAGAATTTCAGGTTGCCGCCGCGATAGCCGGAGAGAGAGCGGTAGACCTGCCAGAAGGTTTCCTGCAGTACATCCTGAGCCTCGCCGGGATCCCGGACCACGGGCAGGATCGTGGCCATCAGGTAGCCTTTATACCGATCAATGAGCTGCGTAAAAGCTTTTTCATCGCCGCCGGCGGCTTTCTCGATCCACTCAGGGCCCAAGCGCTCTCCTCCCTTTTTGCTCCCTTTATATAAGACGGCTTAAAGCGGCTAATCCCTGCAGAGAAAAAATTCATCTCTAAAAATTATAAGCGATGCTTCGCTTTTTTTGTAGGGGGCTGTCCCAAAAGAGCATTCTACTTTTTGAATAAAAGTTGTCTTTATACTCTCATGCTCCGCCAGGTCCGTAGGGGCGACCCATTGGGTCGGCCCAAACCAATACCTGTAAACAAAACAGGTATTGGGTTAAGCAAAACACTGTTGCCAATACAAACATCGGCAATCTCACGGGGGGCGAGGCATGCCTCGCCCCTACAACTGGAAACGTGTCCTTGGAGTTTTAAACATTTGTTTTTCTTGCCTCTACCTTCTGGCTTCCAGTTTCATGTGCATGCCTCGCCCCAACAAGCGGTAAATTATACAGTCCTCTTTACGTCATGCTGAGCGTAGCGAAGAATCCCCGTTTTTCGTTTGTCCCCTCTGCCTGAATTTGGTATACTATTATTATCCTCTCCTGCTATACTAGGTAAAAAGCAGCCAAGTCTGAAACCAAAACTTACGGGGGTGGGATAACCGTGTTGAGAATAGTCGGGATCACCCCGCACCCGCCGCTGATCATCCCGGAGGTGGGCCGAAATGAACTTTCCAGGGTGCAGCAGACTGTCGCGGGGATGGAGCGCCTAAGCCGGCGGATCCGTGAAGCGGCGCCCGGGTGCCTCATCGTGATCACGCCGCACGGTCCCCTGCTGCGTGAGGGGATCGCGGTGCCGGCAGAGCCGCGGCTCGAAGGTGACTTCGGAGATTTCGGAGCTCCCGGGGTGAAGGTTTTTCTGGAAACGGATGCCGCGCTTTTGGAGCATCTGCGGCGCGAGACAGAGGGTGAATCGCTGCGCCCGGTAGTTCTTGCTGCCGGCGATCGCCGCAGAACGTTCCTCGATCACGGCGCCGCGGTGCCGCTTTACTACCTGCAGCAGGCGGGGGTCTCCGTGCCCGGACTTCATCTAACCTATACTTTTGCCTCCAATCGCGCTCTTTACCGCTTCGGGCAGGCCTTGCGGCGCGCTGTTGATGCCCGCGGTCTGCCGGTGGCAGTGGTGGCCAGCGGGGACCTTTCTCACCGTCTTATTCCCGGGGCGCCGGCCGGTTACAACCCGCGGGGCGCAGAATACGACCGCCTGATGGTGGAGCTGCTCCGCGAGGGGCGGGTCGAAGATATCCTGACAATGGATGAAGATCTTGTGGAAGAAGCCGGAGAATGCGCCCTGCGTTCGTATTTGATTGCCCTGGGGATGCTCTCCGGGGAGACCTTCCAGACTGAGATTTTCTCCTACGAGGGCCCCTTTGGTGTAGGTTACCTGGTAGCGGAGCTTCGTCCGGCGGCGGCAGGCCGCGGGGGCGCTCCGGCTGCTGAAGAGGAGACAGCCGGGGAAAAAAGCGATGCGCCGGGTGATCCGGTACGGCTGGCGCGGCAGGCGCTGCGCCATTACCTGGAGAACGGCCGTCCCCCGGCGCCGCCTGAACCGCTGCCGGATGAACTTTCTACGCGGGCCGGAGCCTTTGTCTCCCTGAAAAAAGGGGGGGAGCTGCGCGGCTGCATCGGCACGGTGGAGCCGGTCCGCAAAAGCCTTGCCGAGGAGATTATCATGAATGCGGTCAGCGCCGGGGTAAGAGACCCCCGCTTTGCACCGGTGCGCCTTGAAGAGATTGATGAGCTTACCTTTTCGGTGGATGTGCTCATGCCCCCGGAAAGAATTGAGAGCCCCGCGGAGCTGGATCCCGGAAAATACGGGGTGCTGCTGCGCAGCGGGCACCGCAGCGGTCTCCTGCTGCCCGACCTCGAGGGGATCGACACGGCGGCCGAGCAGATCGCCATCGCCCGCCGCAAGGCCGGTATCGGCCTCCATGAACCGGTCGAGCTCTACCGCTTCGAGGTCCGCCGCTACAACTGACATTATCGAACGTCCCAAGGTGAATGATCATGCGAAAGCAGGCCCTTTTTTATACCAGGGAGAAAGATCAGGTCCGCTGCCTTCTCTGCCCGCGCCGCTGTCTGCTCAAGGAGGGGCAGGAGGGCTTTTGCGGGGTGCGCCGCGCGGCCGGAGGCGAACTCTACACTGAGAACTATGCTCTCTGTGCTGCGCTGCACTGGGATCCTGTTGAAAAAAAACCGCTCTATCATTTCTATCCCGGCCGGCAGATTCTCTCCCTGGGCACCTACGGCTGCAATCTGCGCTGCAGTTTCTGTCAAAACTGGTCCCTGGCTCGGAGCAAACCGGGTGCGGAGGCCGCTACGATTAATCCCGCGCAGGTGCTGGCGCTGCTGCAGCGGGAAGGGGGCCCCGCAGATGTTCTTGGCGCAGCCTATACTTACAACGAGCCGGCTGTCTGGTACGAATTTGTCTTCGACACCGCCCGGCTGCTTCACGAGCACGGTTACCGCAACGTCCTTGTCACCAACGGTTTTATCTCCCGCGAGGCGTTGCAGGAGCTGCTGCCCTTCATCGACGCTTTAAATATTGATGTCAAGGCCTTCAGCGATTCCTTCTATGAAAAATACTGCCGCGGCATGCGCCGCCCCGTTCTGGAGACGGTGGAGCTGGCTGCCGCCGCGGCTCATGTCGAGGTTACCTGCCTGCTTATCCCCACCCTGAACGACAGCCCCGCAGAGCTGGAGCTGCTAACCGGCTGGCTGGCCGGGATCAACCCGGATCTGCCGCTTCATTTTTCCCGCTACTTTCCCCAGTACAGGATGGAGCTGCCGCCGACTCCGCTGGAAACAATGGAGGCGGCCCGGGAGATCGCCCGGCAGAAACTGCGCTACGTTTACCTCGGCAATGTCGATCTCCCCGGCGGTTCCGACACCCGCTGCCCGCAATGCGGCGCTCTTTTGATCACCCGCCGCTATTACCGGACCCGGATGGCCCGCCTTGCCGGCAACCGCTGCCTCGATTGCGGGGCCCGGATCAACCTGGTTGCCGGATCAGACTAAAAAAAGCATGAACCCGCGATCCTGCCTCATACTATCATTAGAGGCAATCTGATGTTTCCGGTCGCTTCCAGTGCCTTGCACACTACCGGATTCTGTGCGCCTAAAAAATATAGTTAGTTGCTCCGGTGCCTGGCACCTAATCAACTAACTGCTTTAAGTGGCGGGGGTTTTTATAATCGCAGGGGATGTCATCAAGCTGGCCGGCAGTAAAATTCTGGCAGTCCTCTACTGGTTTGGCGGATGGCCTGCCGTCGTGCTTCTGGTGCTGGCCGGGATCTATCTCACCGTGCGCAGCGGATTTCTACCGCAGCGGCGTCTTTTTGCCGTATTCCGCCTGACCCTGGGGAGCCTGTTTGGAACAGGGCGGAGGCGGAGGGCTGCCGCGGCCGGCGATATTTCACCCTTTCAGGCTCTGACCACGGCCCTGGCGGCAACCGTAGGTACGGGCAACATCGCCGGGGTGGCTACCGCGATCACCCTGGGCGGCCCCGGCGCCGTCTTCTGGATGTGGGTCTCCGCTTTTTTCGGGATGACCACCAAGTTTGCGGAGATTGTCCTTGCGGTGCGCCACAGGGTCCGTTCCTCCGGCAAGGCCTTTGCCGGCGGTCCCATGTACACGTTGAAATATGGCCTGGGGTGTCCCGGGCTGGGTCTGGCTTACGCATTATTCGGGGCTTCTGCCGCCTTCGGTATCGGCAACATGGTCCAGGCAAACTCCGTGGCCTCAGTTTTGAAGACGGCTTTTGGCGTTACCCCCCTGCATACCGGCATCCTTCTGGCGCTGCTGGTAGCCCTGGTCATTTTGGGGGGGATCCGCCGCATCGGGAATATTACCGAAAAGCTGGTCCCCCTGATGGCACTTCTATATATCGGCGGTTCCCTGGCAGTCCTGATCCTTTGTTACCGGAATATCGGGCCTGCCCTGGCCGAAATTTTCGGCAGCGCCTTTACCGGCCGGGCCGCGGCAGGCGGTTTTGCCGGCGCCGGAGTGATCCGGTCGATCCGCTACGGGATCACCCGCGGCGTCTTCAGCAATGAAGCCGGACTGGGCAGCGCCTCGATTGCCCATGCCGCTGCGGTAACCGATCATCCTGTCCGCCAGGGCCTCTGGGGGATCGTGGAGGTATTTATTGACAGCCATGTCATCTGCACGCTAACGGCGCTGGTCCTGCTCGTTACCGGCGCCTGGACCGGACCTTTGGAAGGAGCCTCCATGACCTCGGCGGCGTTCAACTCCATTCTGCCCGTGGCCGGCAACTTTATTGTGGCCACGGCGCTGGTTTTATTTGCCTTCTCGACGCTTCTTTCCTGGTCCTATTACGGAGAGCAGTGCGTCGAGTATATTCTGGGGGGCGGGCGTTACTTTTACCGGCTGCTCTGGACGATCGGGATCATTATCGGAGCTGTTGGCGGCCTCCGCCCGGTCTGGGCCCTGGCCGATTCCTTGAATGCGCTGATGGCCGTACCCAATCTCATCGGCCTGCTCGGCCTGAACGGGTTGTTTCTTAAACTTAACCGGGAATTCTGGAAAAAATAATTTCTGCCGCGGTGGGTTACTTTAGTCCGTTTGAAGGGATTTGTCCGCGATAAGGCGAATTAGCTATGGAGCGATATAGCTTATGTAACCTGCTGTCTGAAGAGGGAGCAACCGAAAAGTGGCCATCTGGGATCGCATTGTCACGGCAATACTCCAGCTGAATATAGGTTATCTGGATATCATCGATATTATCATTGTCTCTTATGTATTTTACCGCCTGATCCTGCTCATCCGCGGCACAAGGGCGGAGCAGTTGATCAAGGGGCTGGTGATCTTGCTCCTGGCCATGATTGTCAGCGACAAGGTTGGGCTGAATACTTTGAACTGGATCCTGGAGAAGGTGATGACGGTCGGGCTGATTGCCATCCCGATTGTCTTTCAACCCGAACTGCGCCGCGCCCTGGAGCAGCTCGGGCGGGGTAAAATTTTCAAGAGCAGCTACTGGAACTGGGACCCCCAGGAATTTGACCGCTTCCTCGAGGAACTGACCAAGACGGTCCTGGAAGCGGGCATCCTGGTCGAGGACGGCGAGGGCTACCGCCTTGACGGGCCTCTGCCGCCGCTCGCCATTCCGGAGACCCTTCAAGATTCTTTGATGGCGCGGCTCGACCGCTTGGCGCCGGTGAGGGAGATCGCCCAAATCGGCGCCGCCATCGGGCGCGAGTTTTCCTATCCGTTGATGCGCGCGTTGGTTGGAGGCGATGAGACCGCATTGAAGCATGGACTCG
>CAYFRE010000002.1:33025-33318 GCA_964345455.1 uncultured Syntrophomonadaceae bacterium
TGAAAAAACGCATCGGGGCGTTGATCGTTATTGAGCGCGATACCGGCCTGAAGGATTGGGTGGAAACGGGGATTACAGTTGAAGGGCTTGTCACCGCCGAGCTGCTGATCAATATATTTTTTCCGCGCAGTCCCCTTCATGACGGGGCCGTGATTATCCGCGGCAATCAGATCGTCGCCGCCGGGTGCTATCTTCCCTTGACCGATGATCCTTATCTGAACAAGGAACTGGGGGCGAGGCACCGGTCCGGGCTCGGCATTACCGAGCAATCCGATGCGGTGGCGGTAATCGTT
>CAYFRE010000002.1:33343-47471 GCA_964345455.1 uncultured Syntrophomonadaceae bacterium
GGCATCGTCTCCGTGGCCCAAAACGGTATTCTGACCCGCTATCTCGATGAGAAGAAGCTGCGCAATCTGCTGATCGAGCTTTGCGCTCCGCCGAAGGGCGAAGGCATAAATTTGAGCTTCTGGCCTTGGAGGAATAACAGATAGCATGGCTAAGTTTTTAAGCAGCCAAAATATATCCCGTATCCTGGCCGTCTTTCTGGCGGTGATCCTGTGGCTTTTTGTTACCGGCGACAATATCACCCGGACCACGCCGGTGCGCAAAATTGTTACGGATGTTCCCTTGAGTTATGAAAACCTCCAGCCGGGCCTGGCTGTGGTGAAGATGCCCCAAACCGTGGATATGACCCTGGAAGGAGTGCCTGGGGCTTTTGATGAACTTCTGGCCAGCGATCTCGAGGCCTATCTCGATCTTTCTGAACTGGAAGCGGGGACGCACCAGGTGCAGGTGCGGGGGAAGGCCTCGCGCGGCCTGACATTGATTTCGCTGGCGCCGCGGCAGGTCGAGGTGATCGTCGAAGATCTTCAAACGGAACTTTTTCCGGTAGAGCTTGAATTCTCCGGGGATCCCGCCCCGGGTTGGATCAAGCATGATTGTTCCCACCACCCGCTGCAGGTACGCCTGGAAGCGGTGCCTTCGGTTCTCGAACAGGTTGCCCGGGTGGTTGTTCATGTCGACCTGAGCGAAAGGCACAATCTCTTTGAAACCGAACTTACCCCGCTGCTATTCAGTACTTCCGGCGAGGAGATCAGCGGGGTGGCGGTGACGCCTCCGAAAATCTCAGTTAAGGTTCACCTCAGCCGAACCGGCGAGAATGACGCACCCTCACCTTAAATTGGGAGCGAGGCAGCCGGGTTATCCCTACCGGGATCAAACAGGGTGAGGCCGGTCACACTTATTGCTTGCACAGCATAAGCTATGATTTGCCATAACAGACAAGGGAGAGAGGCGCTTGAAAAAACTATTTGGCACCGATGGAATCCGCGGGGTGGCCAACCGCGAACTGACACCCGAACTGGCCTTGCGGATCGGACGGATCACCGCCTCCCTGCTGGGTGTAAATGAAAACCGTCCGGTTATTTTGATCGGGCGCGATACCCGGCTTTCAGGCGCCATGCTCGAGGGTTCACTTGTTGCCGGGATCACCTCCGCCGGCGCGGCGGCTCGTCTTTTGGGAATAGTCCCCACACCGGCAGTTGCTTACCTGACCCGCTCGCTGCAGGCGGCCGCCGGGATCGTGATCTCGGCTTCACATAATCCCATTGAGGATAACGGTTTAAAAATATTCAACCGCGACGGGCTGAAACTGCCCGATGAGATGGAAACAGAGATCGAAAGAATCTATTTCCGGTATGATGAATTTGGCGGCCGCCTGCCGTGCCCTGAAGGGACCGCGGTAGGCCGCGTCTTTCATGACGGAGAGGTGTTGGAGAGTTATCTGCAACACCTCAAGAGCGCCGCCTCTTCACTTGAAGGGCTGCGCCTGGTAGTGGATTGCGGCCACGGCGCCGCCTGCCGCGTTGTCCCGGAGCTGCTGCAGCAACTGGGAGCTGATGTCCAGCTGTTGCACGGGGAGGCCGACGGCGGCCGCATCAATGTCCATTGCGGGGCCACCGATACCGCCGAACTGCAGCGCGAGGTGGTGCGCTGCGGCGCCGATGCCGGGCTGGCTTTTGACGGTGACGCCGACCGCCTCATTGCTGTCGACGGGAAGGGCTCCGTGGTCGACGGCGATGCGATCATGTCCATCTGTGCCATCGGCATGGTCCGGCAGGGCAGTCTGCAGAAAAATACCCTGGTGGCCACGGTGATGAGCAACGGCGGTCTCGATCTGCTGGGTGAAGAATACGGGTTCAAACTGCGTCGCACCGCGGTGGGCGACCGCTATGTCCTGGAAGAGATGCTTGCTGGGGGCTATAACCTGGGCGGCGAGCAGTCGGGGCATATCATCTTCCTCGACCATGCCACCACCGGGGACGGACTGCTTACCGCGCTGCAGCTCCTGTCAATTGTCTGCGCCTCCGGGCGCCCCCTTTCCGAACTGGCGGGCCGGCTTGAGAGGCTGCCCCAGGTTCTCTACAACCAGCCGGTTACCACAAAAAAAGGGTGGGAAGGAAATCCGGCAATCACGGCGGCAATTGAGGCCTTGCGCGGCAGGCTGGGCCGGCACGGGCGAATTCTTATCCGCCCCTCCGGGACCGAACCGCTGATCCGGATCATGCTCGAAGCTCCCCTGCCCGAAGATAAACTCTGGGATGAAGCCCGCAACCTGGCCCAAATCATTGCCCGGGAACAGGGCTAACCCCTGTTTATTTACTCAAAACATTTAAAATAATAGCGATAAGTCTCCACATTCTGCGCAAAAAACGTTATAATAAGAATGTCCATTCCGGGATCTTATCTGTTGATCGTGGGAAAGGGGTGTTTTTTTGCCGCTACTCGAAGGTGAAGAAGAGCTTATCCGGACAAGCGTAGCCGGGGTGCTTCGCTGTTGTGAGGCAACGCGTGAGAACTTGATTCCCATACTGCTGCAGGTGCAGGAGGCGCTCGGTTACCTTCCCGGCCCGGCCATGGAGCAGATCGCCGCCGCCCTTGAAATACCCGCGGTAGATGTTTACGGGTTGGCCACATTTTACAACCAATTCCGCCTGCACCCGCCCGGCAAACACCAGTTCAAGGTCTGCATGGGGACCGCCTGCTACATGGTCGGCGGGCGCATTGCCTTGGAGTGCTTCGAGAGACGGCTCGGGGTAAGCGAAGGGGAGACTACGCCCGACCGGGAGTTCAGCCTGGAGCGGGTTGCCTGCGTGGGCTGCTGCACCATGGCCCCGGTTGTCGTTGTCGATGAGCAGGTCGAGGGGCGGGTGACCCCGACAAGGGTGGACGGGATCCTGCTTTCTTTTGAAAAACCCGCAGCACCGGCCGCAGAAGCGGCGGGACAGAAGGGAGAAGACGCCTCATGAACCGGGATGCCGCTGCTGCTATCCGGGAACGCTACCGGAAGCTTGAAACTGACGCCGCCGCCAGGATAAAAGCTCTGAACGATCAGCCGGTGATCCGGGTGGGCACGGCCACCTGCGGCATCGCCGCCGGCGCCCTGCCGGTAAAGGAGGCTTTTGCCCGGCTGATCGAAGAGAAAGGCATTGCGGCAAAAGTGATCGACGTGGGCTGCATGGGCCACTGCTACGCCGAACCGCTGGCGATCATTTCCAAGCCCGGCTTTCCGTCCCTCTGCTACGGTTACGTGGACGAAGATCTGGCCGTGCGGCTGGTCGAAGACTTTCTGATGCATGACGATCCCTGCTATGAGTTCGCCCTGGTGGCGCTGGAGACGAACGATGTATTTCCTACTTTCAGCGATTTTCCCCGCGGTGTCTACGAGCAGAAAATTGTTCTCGAGCTCTGCGGCTTCATAGATCCCGGGGATATCGATCACTATATTGCCCGGGGCGGCTACGGCGCTCTGGCCGCCGCGCTTGGGGCGGAGCCGGCCAGAGTGTTGGAGACGGTGAAGGAATCGCACCTGCGCGGGCGCGGCGGGGCCGGGTTCCCGGCCGGCTTGAAATGGGAAGCAGCCGTCAAAGCCGGCCCCGGTGAGAAATATGTCATCTGCAACGCCGACGAAGGCGACCCGGGGGCGTTCATGGACCGCAGCATTCTCGAATCCTGCCCTCACCAGGTGCTCGAGGGGATGCTTCTCTGCGCCTATGCCGTGGGCGCAGCGAAGGGTTACCTCTATATCCGGACCGAGTATCCGCTGGCGGTGAAGCGGGTGCGCCGGGCCCTGGAGCAGGCGCGGGATAAGGGGCTTCTCGGCGGCGCCATCCTCGGCAGCGATTTTAACTGCGAGCTGGAGATATTTCAGGGCTCGGGGGCATTCGTTTGTGGCGAAGCCACCGCCCTGGTCCGCTCCATGGAGGGGAAGATGGGCCTCCCGGCGACGCGGCCGCCCCGCCTGGCTCAATCGGGTTACCGCGGCCGGCCGACGGTGCTGAACAATGTCAAGACTTTTGCCTACATCCCGCCCATTCTCAACCGGGGCGTGGAATGGTTCAGAAATATCGGCACGGATGATAATCCCGGTACCGCTGTCTTTTCTCTCGTGGGCAAGGTGGCCCATTCCGGGCTGGTGGAGGTGCCCATGGGGACAACCCTGCGCCAGCTGATCTACGATGTGGGGGAGGGGATTGCCAACGGAAAAGTGTTCAAGGCGGTGCAGATCGGAGGTCCTTCCGGGGGCTGCCTTCCCGAAGCGGCGCTCGATATTCCCATCGATTTCGACTCGCTGCAGGAGGCGGGGGCGATCATGGGCTCGGGAGGGCTGGTCGTTCTCGACGAGGACGACTGCATGGTAGCCATCGCCCGCTATTTTCTGGAATTCACCCAGCAGGAATCATGCGGCAAGTGCACCTTCTGCCGCCTGGGAACGAAGCATATGCTGGACATCTTAACGCGGATTACAGAGGGCTGCGGCGAGCCCGGTGACCTGGAAATACTGGAAGAGCTGGCCGGGGATATCCGCACCGGCTCTCTCTGCAATCTGGGCGCCACCGCTCCCAACCCGGTCCTGACCACCCTGCGTTATTTCCGGGATGAATACGAGGCTCATATCTTCGAGAAGCGCTGTCCGGCGCTGATGTGCAAGGAGCTGATCGTCTACTATATCGAGCCGCAAAAATGCAGCAAGCTCTGCAACGTCTGCGTGGGCAGTTGCCCCACCGAGGCGGTCTATACCCGGGATGACGGTCTCAAGGCCATTGACCAGGAGAAATGCGTCAAGTGCGATAACTGCCTGAAAACCTGTCCCCCTGACTACAACGCCGTGATCAAGCTCTCGCCTCCCGGGCTGCTGGCGGAGAAAGAGGGGAAGAGCCCATGAGCAAACCGGTAAACATATTTATCGATGGCCGTAAAATTAATGCTTTCGAGGGAGAGAAGCTGCTCTGGGTGGCCCTGAAAAACGGTATTTATATTCCCAATCTCTGCGCGATCAGAGGAAAGAAGCATCCTTCAGGCAGCTGCCGCCTCTGTTACGTCCAGGTGGAGGGCCGCTCTGGGCCGGTCACCTCCTGCACGCTGCCCGTTACAGAGGGCCTCTCCGTGAAAACGCGGAGCCCCCAGGTGGACCACCTGGTGAAGAGCGCCTTTGAGCTGCTCCTCAGTAATCACCGGCTGGGCTGTCGCGACTGCGCCAAAAGAAAAGGCTGTGAGCTGCTGCAGATCGCCAAAGAGAGAGGCTTGAAAATGAAGCTTGACCGCTTTGCGCCGCTGGAACAGGATGTGGCGGTAGATGATAGCGCTGAAACCTTTGTTTTTGACCGCAGCCGCTGTGTTCTCTGCGGCCGCTGCGTCTGGATCTGCCGCGAAGTGACCAAGGTGGGCGCTCTCGGTTTCTCCCGCCGCGGCATCAGGCGGGTGGTGACCACGTTCCAGGATGTCAGCCTCGCCGAATCTACCTGCATCGAATGCGGCCTCTGCGTTGAAGCCTGCCCCTGCGGCGCCCTCTACTTCAAAGAAAAAAAATAGGCTGAATTTTTCTTGCCAATAAAATTGTAAGTCGCGGAAAGAGATAGCTCATTTTTGCTGACAAACATCGCCAAGGAAAAGGGTTGGTTGGCATGAACTTTTACTACTCAGGTGAGCCCGGTTTCCCTTGAATTCAGCGAACAGATTTACTATAGTGTAAGAAGAAAGGGATAGGCTGGCTTGCCTGGAACGACTTTCGTGAAAATTATGCAAGGGTGTTGATCAATTGACCGCAACTGAAACCGCTTATGTCCTAGACTTTGATGGTACCGTTACTGCAACAGATATAACCACTGCACTGGCCCGTCATTTCGGCAAAGAACACTATTTAAAATGCAGCGCCGCTTACAAGCGGGGCGAATTCGGGATGAAAGATTGGCTGGCCCGGATGTCCCTTTTTTTGCCGCCGGATCCGGGCGGGATGCTGGAGTTTGCCGAAGCCCGGGCTGCTTTGCGTCCCGGATTAAAGGAATTTTTCAAGTATGCCCGCTCCAGGGAGCGCCCTGTTTATATCGCCAGCGACGGTTTCGGCTTATATATCGAGCCAATTCTGGAGATGCACGGCTGCAGGGAATATGTTACCGGGATCTTTTGCAACAGCACTTTTCCCGGCAACGGGCGGCTCGAGACGATGACGCCCCATGCCCATCAGAGCTGCCCTGTCTGCGGCAACTGCAAGGCGGCCCACGTTATCGGGTTGCAAGAAAAGGGTTACCGGGTGCTCTATGCCGGCGACGGGATGAACGATCGCTTCGGCGCCGCCTACGCTGATGTCGTATTTGCCCGCGACCGCCTCGCCGAAGTCTGCACCGCCGCGGGGATTCCCTTTCAGCCGTGGGACGATTTTCACGATCTAATCGAGACCGGTGCGCTGATAGAGAATAACCATGAGCGGAAATTTTGCGACCCCGCAGGAAAGGGGTTTTACAACAGGTGACCGGGGGACTGTTGGCTGTGTGATTATCTTTCCGATTGAAGAGGCCGGGCATGCCCGTACAGGAAATCAGAATCCGGAAGATAGAAGCAAGAAATTTGCTTCATTAACAAGGGCAACTGTTTTACCGAGTAAAGTAATGCGTCACGGTACGGGTTTGGGCGGCCCATGAGCCGCCCCTACAGCTTCGGAGAATGCTGCCCTGTGGTTCCGGCATATTGGTGCCGTAGCAGGTTGGGGATGGATGCGTAGGGGCGGGGTTCCATCCCCGCCCGATACGGGGTTTGTGGTTATCTCTAAAACAAGAAGGGAGGGATGCAGATGAAGAAGACGGTATCCGGTGTCACGATTGAGTGTGTCCGGGGCAATATCGTGGAGCAGCCCGATCTTGATGCCATTGTCAACGCCGCCAACGCGCAGCTGAGGAGAGGCGGCGGCGTGGCCGGGGCGATCCACCGGGCCGCCGGACCGGGGCTGGAAGAGGAGTGCCGCCCTCTGGCTCCGATCAAGCCCGGGGAAGCGGTGATCAGCGGCGGGCACAACCTGCCCAACCGTCACGTGATTCACTGCCTGGGGCCGGTTTACGGCCGGGACAAGCCCGAGGCCGAGCTGCTGGCCAGCTGCTACCGCAACGCGCTGCGGCTTGCCGACGAGAACAAGTTAAAATCGGTCGGTTTTCCGGCCATCTCCACAGGCATCTTCGGCTATCCGGTGGAGGAGGCGGCGGCGGTGGCCTGCCGCGCCGTTGCCGAAACCGCCCCTTCGCTGAAGCATGTGCAAACAGTCCGTTTCGTCCTTTTCAGCGAAAAGGACCTGGCCGTGCACCGGGAGGCGCTGGAAAAGTTGTTATAGCGCCCATGTTTACTTCCTTACCATTTGCAGGGGCTGTCCCAAAAGTCATTTAGGATGACTTTAGCAGGGGCCGGGCATGCCCGTACAGGAAATCAGAAGCCGGAAGATAGAAGCAAGAAATTGCCCATTACCAAGGGCAGGTGTTTTACAGACTAAAGGCACGATTCTAGTTGCAGGGTTGTAGGGGCTAGGCATACCTGGCCCGCCGGTGAGGCTGCGTGATTGTGTTGGTGGAGGCGCTTTTGTATTTCAGCCTTTATCTCTTTCGTTTGCCGGTACGGGCTTGGGCCGACCCGGTGGGTCGCCCCTACGGACCTGGCGGAGCATGAGAGTATTAGACAACTCTTATTCAAAAAATAGGATGATCCTTTTGAGGCAGCCCCTGCCGGCAACGATTACAGAGCGCTGCTGTTGAGCTGGGCGAAGCTCTTCCTGTTGTTGCGGTAGAGCTTCTTGAAGATTTCATAATTCCGGTTGTAGACCGCTTTATTTTTTGAATTGGACGAAAATGTTTTACTTACCGGGATCAGCTTTTTGATTTCAGCAAAAGACGGAATCAGCCCCAGCCCCACCGCTATGACTGCGGCCGCCCCCACCGCGCCCACATTCTGCGGGCTCTCCACCGTTTCCACGCCCCGGCCGAGCACATCGGCCAGGATCTGGCAGGTGGTCTCCGCGAGGGCCCCGCCGCCGACAAAGCGGACTACCGGTGAGCACTGGACCTTTTTCTCCTGCGCCTCCAGCATCCAGCGCAGGTGATAGCAGACCCCTTCCAGGACCGCGCGAATCAGCTCCGTTTTACCGGTATCCAAACTGATATTGAAGAAAATACCCCGGGCGTAGGGATCTTCAAAGGGGCAGCGGTTGCCGTGCAGCCAGGGGGTAAAGATAACCCCACCGCAGCCGGGCGCGGCTCTGCTTACCACTTCGGTCATATAATCATAAAGGCTCTTGTAGACCGCCTCTTTCGATTCGTGAACCGCCTCTTTTTGCAGGTAGATCCCGATCTCGTCCAGGGCCAGGTGGTCTTTAACCCATTCGAAGCATTTCCCTGCTGTTTCCATCTCGGCAAAATAGTTGAATCTGCCGGGCTGGGCCCCGACAATGGCTGCGATCATCGCCGTGGCATCGACAATGGATCTGCCGACCACGGTGGAGACCCAGCCGGAGGTGCCCATGTAGATATGGGTATCCCCGGGATTGACCGCGCCGGCGCCGACCCCGATCAGCGAGGCGTCGCCGCCTCCGCCGAAGACGGCGGTTCCGGGGGCCAGCCCCAGCTCCCGGGCCGCGACGGCGGTAATCTCTCCCACTCGATCCGTGGACCCGGCAATCTCCGGAAGATGATCCATGTTCACGCCGGTCATCCGGCAAATGGCCCTGCTCCAGCCCTGCCGGCCTTCGCGGATATTGTAGAGCAGGGTGGCGAAGGCGGAATCCCGGGTCATGGTGAAGCGGCCGGTGCAGCGGTGGATGAGAAACTCTTTGACGTCGAGCCATTTGTAGACCCGGCTGAACCGCTCCGGCTCATTCTTCTGGACCCATTTATACTTCCAGACCGGGTCCTTCACGCTGGCCGCCACCGCTCCCGTTTCCCGGATCGATTTAAGCAGCTTGAACACGTTGACCCCGGCTACCTGCAGCCCGTGGGCCATCCCCTCGCGCAGTTCCTCCACGGCCCGCTGATCCATGTAGCTCATGGCTCTTCTTACAGGCCGGCCTTCTTGATCCACGAGGATCAGCCCCTGCATCTGCGAGCAGAAGGAGATCCCGGCAATGCTGCGGGGGTCTGTGCCGGTCCTGGCCAGCAGTTTGCGGGTGGTCGAGCACATCGCCGCCCACCATTCCAGGGGCTCCTGTTCGGCGCCGCCGTTCTCCAGGATATAAAGCTCGTAACCGGCCATTTCCGAATCGATGAGCGCGATCTCCTCATCAATGGCGAAAAGGCAGCTCTTGATCCCCGTTGTTCCCACGTCGTAGGTAAGCACCCGGACAGTATCTGTCAACATAAGCCCTCCCCATATAAAATTTACGAACCGGCCTATTCCAGCGCCGCCCTGAAAAATTTCATGAACTGCTCCACCACCAGGTCATCATGTTCAAAGATATCCTCGCCGCCATAGATCTTGAACCGCTCGCGATAGTAGCCGCAGGCGTATGAATACTGCAGCATCATGAAGAGGTTGTCCAGGAAGAAGGCGAAAAGCTCGGGGGAGATATCCTTTTTTACCTTTCCGGCCTCCTGGGCCTGCCTGATTAAAGAAGCATAAACCTTTGCCGAGAGCGCCTCCATCTCCGCGGCCAGCTTCCAGGTAAGTTTGGCATTGCTTTCAGAGGTCATCTCATTGTAGAGGATAATCAAATTTTTTTGGTCGCGCGAATGCGCCTGAATGATCCGCACGATCTTTTCGGTCTTGACAAAGAGATCGCCCGGCAGGGCGATCACTTTGTCAAGGACCGCTTCCAGTGTTTCCACCCCGAAATGAACGCAGGTTAAGAAGAGGTCCTCCTTGGTATTGAAATATTTATAGAGCGAACCGACACTGATGCCGGCGGCCGCGGCGATCTCGTTGATATTGGCATTGTCAAAGCCTTTATGGGCAAACTCATGAACGGCGACATCGATAATTTTGTGGCGTCTTATTTGGGGGATGCGGTCAAATATCTCTTTGTGGTAGCTATTTTCCATGAGAACCTCCATCAAGGTAATCTGTCAAAAGAAGAGCGCTTTTGTTAAAGCGAGTGTGAGTGACTGCTCACTCACGTGTTCATTCTAACATATCTTGCCCCTGTTATGGAACAGTTCTTGCTCCATTTTATTGTTTGACAAGGCAGAAAAAAAAGGTTAGACTGTCGGTAGTGAGTGACTGCTCACTCACCATCCTGTCAGAATACAATAATTGGGAGGAGAGATCTCATGGACAGGAAGTTTGCCATAGACGGATATCTTGATGCCGCGGCTGTGACCCGGCAGCTCGATGAGCTGATCCGGAAGCCGATTTACACCATAAAACCCGATGCCCTTAAAAAATATGAAGATGAATACTACGGGAAAAAATGCAAGAAATCGAAGGAGATCATTGAACGGGCCGTAGAGGTTATCCCCGGGGGAGTGCAGCACAACCTCGCCTTCAACCATCCCTTCCCGCTGGTATTTACCAGAGCCGAAGGGGGCTACTTATACGACATTGACGGCAACAGGTATTACGATTTCCTGCAGGCCGGGGGCCCCACCGTGCTCGGCTCCAACCCTCCCGCGGTCAGGGAGAAGGTTTTCGAGCTGCTTAACGAGTGCGGCCCCTCGACGGGGCTGTTTCACGAGTATGAATACAAGCTGGCCCAAAAGATCTGCGAGCTGATCCCCTCGGTGGAGATGTTTCGCATGCTGAACTCGGGCACCGAGAGCTGCATGGCCGCGCTCCGGGTGGCCCGCCTGGCCACCCGGAAGAAGTATATCCTGAAGATGGGCGGCGCCTACCATGGCTGGAGCGACCAGCTGGCCTACGGGATCCGGGTCCCCGGCTCGAAATGGACCCAGGCGCCCGGTATTCCCCGGCATATCTTCAGGCATACCCAGGAGTTTTTCCCCAATGACCTGGACGACCTGGAAAGGAAGCTCCGGCTGAACCGCCTGCGCGGGGGCACCGCCGCGGTGCTGATTGAACCTGTCGGCCCCGAAAGCGGTACCCGCCCGCTCGATTTTGAGTTCAACCGGGGGGTGGAGCGGCTGTGCCGCAAATACGGAGCCCTGCTCATCTTCGACGAGGTGGTTACCGCCTTCCGGATGGGCCCCTCGGCAGCCCAGGGCTATTTTGATGTTTCTCCGGACCTCACTGTATTCGGCAAGGTTGTGGCCGGCGGCTATCCCAGCGCCGGCGGGCTCGGCGGCAAGAGAGAATATATGAAATATCTCGCCTCCGGGATCAAGGGCGGGGAGAAGCATAAAAAAGCGCTGGTCGGCGGGACCATGGCCGCAAACCCGTTAAGCTGCGTGGCCGGCTACTACACCATCTGTGAAATAGAGAGAACCGGCGCCGCGCAGCAGGCCGGCCGGATGGGGGATCGCCTGACCGGGGGGCTGCGGGAACTGATCCAGAAGTATGAGCTGCCCTTTGTGGCCTTCAACCAGGGCTCGATTGTCCACCTGGAGACCGTGGGGACGATGCATTTCACGATCGACTGGAGCAGGATCTGGCGTATTCCCGCGGTGATCAAAGCAACCTCCGAGCGGAAGAAAGAGATGGAGCATATGGGGGCCGCCTACATGGCCGAAGGGCTGGTCACGCTGGCCGGCAGCCGCCTGTATACCAGCGCGGCCTATAACGAAGAGATGATCGATGACGCCCTGTCCCGTTTTGAACGGGTTTTTGCCAATGTGGGGCTGAAATAAAATTAGCGTAAAGCATCAGGTTCCCCCCTTTGGAAAAGGGGGGTCAGGGGGGATTTAAAAGCTTTTAACCTTAAATATAGCTACCTGCCCGCACCCACTTGACCGGTGACGGGCACTATCCGGAGGTGAAAATCAGTGAAGCTGCAGCAGGCGAGAGAAGATGTGGTTCAGGCGGGGAAGCAGTTAATCAAAGCGGGGCTGATCGCCCGCACCTGGGGCAATGTCAGCGCCCGGATCAGCGAGTCACGGTTTGTGATCACCCCCAGCGGCAGGGCTTACGAGAATCTGACCCCGGCAGAAATTGTTACGGTGAATATCGCCGATGGCAGCTACCGGGGCGAGATCAAGCCCTCTTCAGAAAAGGGCATTCACGCCGCAGTTTACCGGCAGCGCCCGGAGGTCAATTGTATTATCCATACCCACCAGGTGCACGCTTCCGTGGTCAGCGCGCTGCACCGCGATATAGGGGAGCTCGATCCCGCTGCGGCCGTGGTGATCGGCAGCCGGCGGATTCCCTGCGCCTCCTACGGGCTGCCCGGTTCAAAGAAATTGAGAAAAGGAGTTGTTGCGGCGCTCTCCCGCTCGAAGGGCAAGGCCTTTATAATGGCCAACCACGGGGCGCTCTGCCTGGGCGAAAACCGCGGCGAAGCTTTCAAGGTTGCCGCGGAACTGGAGCAGATCTGCGAAGATTTTATCATGCGCCGCTACCTGCAGCTTGGCGGGCGGGAAGAGGCGGACTGGGATGAGCTGAGGGCCTATTACCTGGCAGAGCTTTCTCCGGGCGGCCCTTCTGCGGGCGAACCTGCCGGACGGCCGCTCTACAGCAGCGAGAGAGGCGGCGATCATTTTAAGCTCTACCTGAATACCGCCCCCGGTGAGCCGTTTCCGGAGGGCGGGCAGGGCCGGATCAAGGTCAGCCTGGGAGGGTCGTCTGAAAACAACGCGATCCCGCCCGAAGCCGAAATTCACCGCCTGATCTACCGGAGGTTCAAGGAGATCCGGGCGATTATTCATACCGCCTCGCCGGATATCCTCACCGTTTCGCAGACGGGCCAAACCGTCTACCCGCTGCTCGATGACTTTGCGCAAATTGTCGGTGTCAGCGCCAGGGCAGCCGCAGGCGGCCCCTTGCCGGCGGCGGCCGGCGCAATTGCCCGAAAACTGCACGGCCGTTATGCCGTCATGATTGAAGGTAACGGCGCTCTCTGCTGCGGCTCCTCCAGGAGCGATGCCGCGGCGGCGGCCCAGGTCCTCGATAAAGGCTGCCGGGCCGTTATCGGCACCGCTCTCTTTGGCGGCGCTAGGCCGGTTCATCCCATCGAATCCCTGTTGATGCGCTTTGTCTACCTGACCAAATACGCCCGGAAAGCCGCCGAATAGCAGATCGCGCTTGCCACAATCCGATCCCGGGTGTAAAATAATGGTATGGGATGAACTGAAGAAAGAAGGGTCGGTTTATGGTTCCCTGCAATAAGGTTCCACCTCAATTTCACCCTTATTTCTGGGATGTCACCCCGGAAGAGATCGATCTGCAGCAGCACCGTTTCTTTATCATCGAGAGGTTGTTAAATGAAGGGGATCATCATGCCCTCATCTGGCTGTTTGAAAATTACCCTCAAAGCACAATCAAAGAGGCGGTCGTTGCCTGCCGGGGGCTTTCCTTGAAAACAGCGCGGTGCTGGCAGAACTATTTTGATTTAAAGGAGGATGAGATATGCTCTGCTGGGATACGCTCGGCGGTGAAGGAAAAGCTTTTTTGAGCAGGCTGCTATCAAATATGCCTGTTCCCGGCAGCTATCTTGCGGGCGGGACTGCTCTTGCCCTCATTCTCGGACATCGTGAATCTATTGATTTTGACTGGTTTTCACCTCAGGATTTTGATCCCGCTGAAATTCCACGCATACTCTCAGAGCTTGGGAAGGTCGTGGTTTCAGATATGCAAAAGGGCACATTCCACGGCATCCTGGACGGAGTGCGCCTGACCTGGCTGCATTATCCCAACCCGCTTTTGGCTGATTTGATTCAAACAGAGGAGATGCCCGGACTTAAATTAGCTTCTTTGCTGGATATGGGCTTGATGAAATGGGCTGCCGTCAGCCAGCGCGGGGCCCGCAAGGATTTTATCGATCTGTTTATGATCTGCAATCAGAAGCACAGCCTTGATATGATGGCAGAACTCTTACCACAGAAATATCCGGAAGTAGAAATAAACCTTTATCACATGGTCAAAAGCCTCTCCTTCTTTGATGATGCGGAAAGAGAACCCTTGCCCAGAATGCATATACAACTGCCCTGGCATGAAATAAAAAGTTACTTTTTGAGTGAACAGAAAAAACTGCTGCAAGAATATACCGGTTAAACCCTGATGCATCTTTAAACTAGCTTCTTTATGATTTCCTCGCGTTTAAGGGGCAGCAGGTCGATGGGG
>CAYFRE010000003.1:0-20015 GCA_964345455.1 uncultured Syntrophomonadaceae bacterium
CAAAGCGGGAACTTATTTCAGGGGGGCGATGAAGGGAAGGACCATGTATGTGATCCCCTTCGCCATGGGTCCGCTGGGCTCTCCGTTCACCAAGATCGGCATAGAGCTGACCGACAGTATTTACGTAGTCTTGAATATGCTGATCATGACCCGTGCCGGCAGGGATATCCTGGAGCAGCTGGGCGGGAGCGACGATTTTACCAGGGGGCTGCACAGCAAGGCCGACCTCAGTCTGGATAAAAGGCTCATTCTGCATTTTCCAGAAGATAATACTATCTGGAGCGTCAGCTCAGGATACGGCGGCAATGTGCTCCTGGGGAAAAAGTGCCTCAGCCTGCGCATTGCCAGCTGGTTGGGACGTGACGAAGGGTGGCTGGCCGAGCATATGTTGATCATGGGCATCGAGAATCCCGACGGCCGGATCGACTATATCGCCGCCGCCTTTCCCAGCGCCTGCGGCAAGACCAACCTGGCCATGCTCATTCCGCCGGAGCATTTTCAGGCGCAGGGCTACAAAGTCTGGACCCTGGGAGACGATATCGCCTGGATTCGTCCCGGCGAGGATGGCCGGCTCTGGGCGGTGAATCCCGAAACAGGTTTTTTTGGGGTTGCTCCGGGCACCAATGCGTATTCCAATCCCAACGCCCTGGCCACGATCCGGCGCAATTCTATCTTTACCAATGTTCTATTAACCGGTGACGGCGATGTCTGGTGGGAGAACGGCGAGGGGGAGCCGCCCGATGAAGGAATCGCCTGGGATGGCCGCCCCTGGAAACCGGGGTTGCTGGATGAATCGGGCAAACCGGTTCCCGGGGCTCATCCCAACTCCCGCTTTACTGCTCCGGTGGCCCAGTGCCCCACGATTTCACCGGAATGGAGCAACCCGAAAGGCGTGCCGCTGACGGCAATTGTCTTTGGCGGACGGCGGTCGCGGCTGGCACCCCTGGTTTACGAAACCTTCAACTGGCAACACGGGGTCTATGTCGGTGCGACGATGGCCTCGGAGATCACCGCGGCGCAATACGGCAAACAGGGGAAGGTGCGGCGGGATCCCATGGCCATGCTGCCCTTCTGCGGCTACAACATGGCCGATTACTTCAAGCACTGGCTTGACTTTGGAAGAAGTCTGGCCAATCTTCCAAAAATTTACCACGTAAACTGGTTCAGAAGAGATGAAGCGGGATGCTTCCTCTGGCCGGGATTCGGTGACAATTTGAGAGTTTTGAACTGGATCATTGAGCGGGCTCACGGCCGGGCCTCTGCCGTGAAAACCCCGATCGGGTTAGTCCCCGCACCGGATGCGATCGATCTGAACGGTCTGGATATCACCGAAGAGACAGTAAAGAAACTCTTTGCCGTAGATCCCGGGGATTGGCTGGAGGAGCTGGCCGGGCACCGCAGCTTCTTTGAGCAGTTCGGCGAGAGAATCCCACCGGAGATATCTGAAGAATATCACGCCCTGTCAGATCGGCTCTCCATCGAAAGGATAGAGGCATGATAATTGACCTGTTACGGACTAATTAGGGAAAGAATTTTTACGAAGGGGAAGAGTATTCCTCTTTTTTTTGCAGGGGAAAGAGGGATGGCGGAGAATTTAATATAAAATGATTGACAAGGGGGAATATTTATTGTTTTCGTGGGATCTGCCGAACCCGCCGGATTGGCTTCAGCAGAAGGCGGCGGCAAAAAATTTTACACCCAATCTGGCGGATTGGCGTTACCACGGTTCAGCGGCTGAACCTCCGGTAGAAGTAATCTGCACTCACCGCGGCCTGCGTGAAGGGGGGCCGGTCCCGCTGGAGAAGATTGCCGGGCCTTCGGGTGATATTTACGGCATCGGTAAATGTGAAATCTGCGGCATGGTTCACTGGATTTCCCCCCGGCAGTAGCGTTACCGGGAAACCGGGACCGGATTGATTTCTACCGGACTGCTTAATCCCGGACCAACGGTCTGAACATATCCGCCAGCCCCAGAACCACGTGTGCCAGGCCAAAGCCCATCAGTCCGGCTCCCAGATTCCCTCCGACCATTCTTCCAACCCCGGTAACAATCAGGCCCAGTCCGGCCACTGTCCAGCTGGTCGTGCTTCCTTTATGCATGATATCCTCGATCATCATTTTCATCTGCTTCACCTCCCGGTTATATTCTTTCTCACGAGACACATTTTTAATTAAGACATAATCTGGAATAAAGCGGGCCCTTTTCACGGTCCCGCAAAAAGAAAGAAATATTGACTCAATTGTGTTAATATAGGGCTAAAGAAATGGAGAAGAGGTGGACCATGTTTGATTATATGCTTACAGAAGAGCAGCTTCAATTCAGGGAAGAGGTCCGGGACCTGGTTAAATGGGTGCCCCGGCAGATGATCCTGGATATGGACAGGGATGAGGTCAAGTTCCCCAGGGAATTTCTGAAAGAAGCCGCCCGGCGCTCTTTATTCGGCATTCGCTATCCGGAGAAGTGGGGCGGCCGGGAGATGGACTGGGTGACCACCTGCATGACCCTGGAGGAGGTGGGCACGCTCGGCTATGAATTTGCCTGCGTATTCGGTGTCGGCGCCGAGCTGGTCTGCGACGCGATCATTTTGCACGGCACCGACGAGCAGAAAGAGAAATATGTGCGGCCGCTGCTGCGGGGCGATCTATTTGCCGCCGAGTGCCTCACCGAGCCGACAGGCGGTTCCGACTTCTTCGGCTCCAGAAGCAGGGCGGAAGATAATGGGGACTATTTCCTGCTCAACGGCCAGAAGCGCTTTATCGTCGGCGGCGAGGGGGCGGATTTCTTCCTGGTCTATGCGGTGACCGACCCTGATGTTAAGCCTCAGGAGGGGATCACTGCATTTGTCGTCGAACGCGGGCCGGGGGTGGAGACAAAATATCTCTACGGGCTGATGGGCTGCCGCGGCGGGGGGACTGCGCGCCTTCTGTTCAGGGATGTGAAGGTGCCCCGCGAAAACGTTGTCGGAAAGGTCAACGGGGCCTATGATGTTTTCAACACGATGATGATCCCCGAACGGCTCGGCACCGCGGCGATGACCATCGGGGCGGCCCGGCCGGCGCTGGATATCGCCACATCATATACTTCGCGGCGAAAGGCCTTCGGCCGGGTGATCAACCGCTTCCAGGGGGTCAGCTTCCAGGTTGCAGAAGCGGCGATGCTGCTCGATGCCGCGCGGGCCCTGGTCTATGCCACCGCCCGGGCTGTGGATGCAAACCTGGATCACCGCCGCATCAGGCGGATGGTTTCAGAGACAAAAAGGTTTGTCACGGAATCATGCCAGAAAGTGGTCCACAATTCGATGCAGGTGCTCGGTGGGATCGGCTATACCAATATCCTGCCGGTGGAGCGGATCTGCCGCGACATCCGCCTGGCCTCGATCTGGACCGGAAGCAACGAAGTGATGTCCATGATCGTGGCCCATGAATGGTACCGGGAGTTTCATCTGCAGAAGCAGGCTCGCCAGGCGCGAAACTTTGCCGCCGATGCTGAAGAGGCTTTCGCCGAAGATGAGATTATCTACGAGTGATTCCTTGTTCTTTTAGGGGGATTTAGAGGGATTTAGGTCAGGCCCCGTACCACCGGTCAATTATTGCCGTGCCCGGAGCTGCTCGCCGGAACAGAGAAGAACTGCAAGCCTTAAAAAAAGAGAAAGGAGCGGAGCGCATTGACTGAGCCCAATTCTCCGAAGGACCGTCCGCAGGAGCCGGAACTGATCCGCGTTTACCTGGCGGAGCCGGGCAAGCCCTATTCCACACTGGAACACCTGAGGATAATGTTTTCAAAGTCACTGTCTGCATCCCGGGAAGACTCCAAGGATTAGATCCTCATCTCAGTCATACATGGTTCACTTCCCTTCCTATCGCCCATTATAGCATAAAAATGTCAAAGCGGCGGGGATCGTAAATTCCCGCCGCTTTTACGGATTTTAGATATCGGCCGCCTCTCTCAATTTTTTTTTGTTAAGATATACACCTGCGTGAGTTCGTAGCCGGGAGACTCGGTAGATATATAAAGTTTTGCGTTTTCTCCGGCTGTCAGTATTTCGATACGGTAACAGGTGTTATTTTCTGTTCTCTCATACCTGTAACCGGTAATTTTATCCAGAACCCTGGCCGTATGATAGGGATCGGCCGCCGCAATAAGGGTAAGGGAAGGGCCATTGTAATGGAGGTTAACATTTCCGGAGGGCTTTTCACCGGGATCATAATCCTCCACTTGCTTTTCAGGCAAACCTTCGGTAAAGAACTCCTCGTGAATCATGTACGACGTATAATCTCCGGTAATGCTCTCCAGGATGTCGGGTTTATTACCCGGCGGCTTTGCTTTCACGATTAACTTGTACAGCGGTTCTCCATAACGCTCTCCGGCACGGGAAGCGGAGCCGAGAGAAAAGTTGACGATCTGATCCGGCTTTAACTTGTTGAGCAAGTCGGTTTTATCTTTATACAGCCATATCTGGGATGGAGAATCGAGTCCGTCATAATCGGATTTTTGAAAATAGAGGACACACTCGCCTTTGCTGTTGAAATCTTTATACATGTCCTTAAGATCAGGGTAACTGTTCTTGGGGTATTGCAACACGGCGAACCAGCCGGAAAAAACCTTTGAATTGTCCGTTGCCTTGATAGTGATGTCATACCACGGATTTTCTTCCGGATGCGGCGGTTGTGTCACCGGCAGCTCGGGGGGGGTATTTTCGTCCGATTCCGGATCTTCATCGGCCGGTTTAGGCTCTTCAAAGTCTGGTCTGGGCTCCAAAATCACGGTTTGCTCGGTCTCGGAGAAGGGCGGCAAAGTTACAGTGTGCAACTTTTTCCCCGCTTTTACATCCGCGGCGGTTTTGTAAAGCTCCAGCTTCATGGGAAATCCTGCGATCTGATGGGCCAGCAAGGTGAAATTCATTCTGCCGCCGCCATTATTGTTGAGCTTCCCCGTCCATGCGGAGGGATCCGTGTTATTGGAGAGAGGGGCAAGCCTGGCGTAGCAGCCCGCCCAGGTGGAGCTTTTGCCCGACGGAATATCTTCGCGAATGACAAGGGAAAATTTCCTGTTGTAGAGGTCGGCTACCTTCTGGTAATCCTTTTGCCGTTCAGTCAGACTGTCAAGGTACATATTGCGGCTAATTGCCTGGAATACGCAACGGAGATACTCGTACAGCTCGGATTTGAAAATGCTGGAGATATTATTCCGGTCCTTCGCCGACGGCCACGGGTATTTGGATAAGCTTCCGTTTTTGTCGTAAGAATCGATCCATGACTCCCAGTCGGTTCCAGCCACGGTCCAGTATTCCTGCACGTAGCGGTCAATCTCCGCCTCCATCATTTCCAGCACCTTCTGCGGTTCGTATTTGTTTTCTTTATACATCTTTTCAAAGAGCGTAAACCAGTCTTTAGCTTTGCGGTTAATCCCGGAACGTCTGTAATAGGCGTCGTACATATGCTTTGTACTTTTGTATTTGTTTGAAACCGCAAAAGTGCTCACTTCGGTTAGCGCCAGATCAATTGCGCCCACGCTGATATAGGCCAGCTGAATGGATGGTGCGGTGAAATTTAAGGCCAGGTCCAGAACGGTCTTCATGCCGCTGAGGGAGGCTTCCTTGCTGCTTAATCCATTATAATAGGCATCAAAGGCAAACTGTGCGCAGGCGGTGGAGACGCCCAGAACATTCAGGGAGTTGTTAAAAGAACTGCTGAAAATGCTGTCATAAGCGCCCCCCAGCGAGAGGAGTGTGGGAACAGAGGTGGCGGCAAAATAGGGATAGCTGCCCAGTGCCTCTATCGTTGCACCGGCCACATCTTCTTTCCAGGTGGGGCCCTGCCCAGCATAGCATTCCAATATTATTTGAGCCTGTTTTGTGGTCATACAACCGGCGGCGTAAATACTGACTTCTGAGATATAGGCGCTGCGCTTTGCCGGGTCTGTTACTTTAAACACGCCGTATATTGAAAGGTGATCGGTGAGAATCCGGACGGTATTGGAATCCGGATCCACCGTATAAAAAACATCTTCCCACTCTCCGGTTTCTTCGTTTAAATATTTGCCGCAGATCGCTCGTTTTTCATCTTCTTCCTGCAATCCCTTATCCGAGTAGGAGATGGCGATCTCAATTACACCGTCGGGCTGACCGGAGGAAAGCTGAAAATCATAGGCATAAATCTCCACACCGGAATCGATTTCGGCGGGCTTTACTTTTTTGATTATAACTTCGTCGTTCTCATCAAGCAAACAGCCGAAATCCACGGAGGCGCCCTTTACGGAGACTACCTGCTCCGAGTCACCTCCCGAGATCGACGGTTTGCGCAAACGGGCAACAAGCGAATAGATGCCAAGGCCACTTAGAAGAAGCACTCCCGCGGTGATAACCGCGAATAACCGCATATGTGTTTTTATTGGCTGTTTCATAAAGATCCTCCCTTATTCTGTAATGAATACCGGCGGTTTAGATCAAAAGAGCTGCGAGAAGATTTCTGCGGATTAGTAAATGTTTCACTACCGATGTCCCCCCTTATAGTTATAGGATGAATGAAAAGCAGGGAGCAGTCATCATCCGAAAGAGTGAAAACAATAAATATAGCCCCTCACACTTTCGCATGAGGGGCCGCTATTCATATTTCGGGGGTGCAGCCGCGGAAGACTTACACGCTCTGGTTTTTCAAAAGAGTGCTGATCAGCTCCGCGCGGCTGCTCATGTCATATTTTGAAAATATATTCCGGATATGGGTCTTAACCGTGTTCTCGCTGATGTGTAGTAAAGCGCCGATTTCAAGATTGGATTTCCCGTTCAGAATCAGCCGCAAAACCTCCTCTTCACGGGCAGTCAGGGGATCCAGAGGTTTTATTTGGCGAACAATCTCCGATTGCTGCGTTTGGTCCATGCCGGAGTTAACGATCAGATAAGGGTGGCTTTTCAGCAGCAGAACGAGCTGCCGGTTCAGCGGCGGCAGCAGAACAAGGGTAACACAGACCACGCTCAACGCAATTACCGCGACCTCCGCGTTGGGCAGGTTAACGGAGGTAATGACTATACCCAACAGATCGCCACAGAGAACGCCCAACACATTGGCTGAAAGGCCGATCCCGAATACCGGCGCCGGGTTTTTCGTGAAGTCGAGCATTTCTCCAAGGATACTCCACCAAAAAAGGTCGAAAATACCGCATGCGCCAAGCATCAGGGTATCCACGATATAATAATCCATCTTCTGTCTACCCAGCAGCATGAAACTTATGAACGCTGCCATGATCATAGCCATGCCGGCATAAAGCATCAGTGAACGGTTTATATTCACCGGCAGATTGCGCAGAATCAAGAGCGCCAAAATATAGGGCACGGCCCAATACCAGCTTGTTAGAAAGGTAAGATGCGAGAAAGCGGGATTGATGACCTGATACATCAGCCCCGAATTTATGGTAATAACGAAAACGAAAAGGCAAAGCAGCCACAGGGGATGATTGGCGCGGATATCCGGTCCAGGCTCCCCGGTATCCGGAAGGATCTGATTGGGTGCCGTTGGCAGCATCCAAATGAAAACGCCGCCTGCCGGGATGCAGAGAAGAGCAAGGTTAAGGCCGATAAAGGGCGACCAGAGAACCGCAGCCACATCGATGGCAATCATCAGGAGATTGGAAAGAATCAAAACATCTGCGCACGACATTAATCTTTCATTTTTGGGAGTGAAAATCTTTAAAAAATAGCCCCACGAAGCCACCGCGACTCCGGATGCAAACCCGGCAATGATCAGACCTGCCGCCAACAATGCCGGCGGGGCAGAATAAAAGGGGATCGTCGCAAGAAAACTGATACCCATTCCCAACAGCATAAACGTCCGCGCGGCAGAAATGTTTTTAACAACAAAGCCTCCTGAAAATAGCCCTGCAAAATGCGCCGCAATCGCCGCGGTTATGTAGAAGGACGTCTTCACGCCGAATTGCTCCAAAAGTCCGTACAAAACCTGCCCCTCGAACAAGAAGGAAAGCAAGTACGCAAATAGAAATGAAAAACCGGCTACCGACAGATATCGGTAATGATGCGGCTTCGGTAGTTTCATCCTGGACCCTCCATTTGTCGGAACCGCGGCAGTTTTAATCCGTGCAGCCATGTCCGTGGCTTTGCCCCGCCAGGGTACAGTAATGACCCCGGAACGTTCAAGGTTCTTCCGGGGTCATTCTGGTGAGCCATGCAGGAATCGAACCTGCGACACCCTGATTAAAAGTCAGGTGCTCTACCGACTGAGCTAATGGCTCATCTGGTGGAGAGGGCTGGATTTGAACCAGCGAAGGCAAACGCCAGCAGATTTACAGTCTGCCCCCTTTGGCCGACTTGGGTACCTCTCCAAATTATCCGGTGGAGCCGACGACCAGATTTGAACTGGTAACCTGCTGATTACAAATCAGCTGCTCTGCCGTTGAGCTACGTCGGCCGAATAACCGCTGCCCCGCAGGGCAATTAATAGTATAAACCAATTTAAAATCTTCGTCAACCCATTGATACCGGAACTTTTAAGGATGTATTTGCCTCAACGCCGGGCCTGCCGGAACAGTTTGTAGAACAATCAAACAGGGGGTTGGATATGTTCGCCACGTTTACCGCAATTTTTGAAGCACTGGATGCTATTGAAAAAGAGTTGGGTGAAACGATCACCGAGAAAAAACGTGAAAAATTGATCGAGACACTCCTTTCGCTTCGCAAAACAATGGACCGGTGTGTCCAGTACTGGCTTAAAATTGAAGAGCGTGTTACAGAAATCCAGGAGCGTTTTGAGCTGACGCTGCCGGACACACTGCCTCCGGGATTCCTTGAAGATCTTGACGGCAACAGCAGTGAACCCGAACCGGAAAACGTGGTCCCGGCAGCCCTTGCCGGCAAGGACGGCTCTGCACCCCCGCCGGCGGAGGAAGAGCATCATGAAGCTCCGATCAGTGAAATCACGGTAAGCGCTTTCCGGCGCGGTCTCGGTTTCTGGGAGCTGGCCATGCTCAAAGAAGCGGTGGACGAATTCAAAAAGGTGGTGGAAGACGATCCCGACCTGGTGGTGGGGCATATCTGTCTCGGCCTATCCAGCGCCCAGCTCGGCAAGGTCGAGGAGGCTTTTCGGGAGTTGAAGCTGGTCCTGGCGCTGGATCAGAACAATTATATACGCGCTCTTGCCCTGAACACCCTGGGGATCATCCTGACGCAGAAAGAGGATCATCCTCAGGCTGAGCATTACTTCAAGCGGGCCGTTGCCGAAGACCCCGACTTAAAAGAAGCCTGGTTCAACCTGGCGGCAACATACTACAACCTGCGGCGCTACCGGGAAGCGGTGGCCGCTTTTGAAAAAGCATCCGCGCTGGCCGGTGATGACTGGGAAATTGAGCTCTACCTGGGCCGTTCGCACAGCTACCTGGGACAACACAAGGAAGCCGTCAGGGCGCTACAGAGAGCTTTCCGGAACAATCCCAATGAGCCTCTGATCGCATTTGAGCTGGGTGTTGTATACCGGCTGCTTGGACAGGACAGCCGCGCGCAGTGCTACTTTCATACCACGCGCAAGCTGATGGAGCTTAACAGGTAGGTTCGCTGCTTACACTGCCCGGCCGGCAGGATTTAAGCTTCTTTTTCACGAAATTCTTAAATACCGGATGAAAATCCTGGAGATAATCCCAGCGAGGAGGCTGCTGCGCCGGTGAAACGATTGAAGATTGCCATTATCGGGGGAACAGGGGTCTACGAGAATCCTTTTCTGGAAGAACCTCAAGAATTGGTCGTGGAAACAGGCTACGGCAGGGCGCTGTTCTGCCGCGGCTTTTACAAGGATAGAGAGATCTATTTCCTGGCCCGTCACGGCGCCGGCCACGGAGTCCCGCCGCACCTGGTAAATTACCGGGCCAACATCGCCGCGTTGAAGAAGCTGCATATCGATGCGGTGATCTCTACCGCCGCGGTCGGCTCCGTACGGCAGGGGATGCCCCCGGGCAGCCGGGTGGTCATCGACCAGTTTATCGATTTCACAAAGGGTCGCACTTCGACTTTCTACGAAGGGGGCGGGAACGGTGTGGTCCACGTTGACCTGACCGTGCCCTACTGTCCGGAGCTGCGCCGGGCCATTCTGCGGGCCGGCCGGGCGCTGCGCGAAACGCTCGTTGACGGTGGCTGCTATCTATGCGCGGAAGGGCCTCGCTTTGAGACGCCCGCGGAGATCAGGATGTTCGCTCACTGGGGTGGTGACCTTGTGGGAATGACCAACGTGACCGAGGTGGTCCTGGCGCGGGAGGCGGGGCTCTGCTATGCCACCATCGCGCTGGTCTCCAATTTTGCCGCCGGCATCTCGGTCACACCGCTGAGTCACGAAGAGGTTCTTGAAGAGATGGCGCGCGGCAAGGATTCGCTGGACCGGCTGCTTTTAGAGGCCGCCGCTGAAATTACGGCGGATAGATCTTGCAACTGCTCTCTGAGCGCCGGGTCCTGGCCGCCGGAGCGGGAGACGGATTGCGATGCGACCTGAGCCGTTGCGGACCCTCTACTGGGAAAAGGACTCCCTCTTTTTACTTGACCAGCGGCTTCTTCCGGGAAAGATCCGTTACCTCGAGTGCCGTACCGCAAAAGACGTGGTAAGAGCGATCAAGGAGATGGTTGTGCGCGGGGCGCCGGCCATCGGCATCAGCGCCGCCTTCGGGATGCTTCTGGAGGCAAAGGAATTTAGCTCAGCGGGGCCCGGGATGCCGGTTATGCAGAAGCGGCTGGCGGATATTGCCGGCCTCCTGCGGAGCGCCCGCCCCACTGCGGTAAACCTTCGCTGGGCGCTGTGCCGGATGCAGCGCCGCATAGAAGAGGCTGCTGCCGGGGCGTCTGACGATGAAATCATTGCAGCGCTGGAAGAAGAAGCGCGGGTGCTGCTCGCCGAGGATATTTCCGCTAACCGCCGGATCGGAGCCCACGGAGAGCCGCTCATTCCCGGCAGGGCTTCTATCCTGACACACTGCAATGCCGGCGTCCTGGCCACCGCCGGTTACGGCACCGCCCTCGGGGTGATTCGCGCAGCCGCCGCCGCCGGAAAACGGCTGCATGTCTATGTCGATGAAACCAGGCCGCTGCTGCAGGGGGCCCGCCTTACCGCCCTGGAGCTGCACCATGAGAAGATCCCCGCCACACTGGTTACCGACAGCTGCGCCGGTTACCTCATGGCTGCCGGCAAGGTCGACCTGGTCATCACCGGCGCCGATCGCATTGTCGCCAACGGGGACACGGCCAACAAGATCGGCACTTATATGCTTGCCGTGCTGGCACAGCGGCACGGAATCCCTTTCTATATCGCCGCGCCCTGCTCCACGATCGACCTCTCCCTGGAAGACGGCGGGAGTATTGTCATCGAAGAGCGTGATCCTGCCGAGGTGACCACGCTGAACGGGCAGGAGATTGCCCCGGCCGGGATTGACGCCCTGAACCCGGCTTTTGATGTCACCCCGGCGGAGCTGATCAGCGCGCTGATTACCGAGCGCGGTGTCCTCCACCGGCCCGACAGGGCCGGGTTGGTGAATCTTTTGGCAAAGGGGGAAAGATGATATGAGGAAGATCCTTTTTACCGGAGCCCGCATCATCACGATGGATGAAGAGCGGCCGGAATATTTTACCGGTGACCTGCTCATCGAAGGCGATCGCATCGCCGCTGTCAGCGAGAAGACGGGAGGGATCGAGAGAGAGCAGGCCGGGCGAGTTATCGAAGGCCGCGAGCTGCTGCTCATGCCCGGGCTGGTCAATACACACGGCCACGCCGCGATGACCCTGCTGCGGGGCTATGCCGATGATCTACCGCTGCAGGAGTGGCTGGAAGAGAAGGTCTGGCCGGTTGAAAAAAATCTAAACGGAGACGATGTTTACTGGGGGACCCTGCTGGCCATCGCCGAGATGCTAAAAGGCGGCACGACCACCTTTACCGATATGTATTTTTTCATGGAGCGAGCTGCCGAAGCGGCGGCTGAGAGCAAAATCCGCGCTGTGCTGTCGCGAGGCCTGGTCGGTCTCGGAGAGGGGGGAGACGAGGCGCTGCATGAAGCGGCCGCCTTTCAGCACAACTGGCACGGGGCAGCCGGGGGGCGCATCAGCGTCACATACGCGCCGCACGCGCCCTACACCTGCCCGCCGGATTTTCTGCGCCGGGTTATGGATGAGGCGGACAAGACGGGGAGCGCACTGCAGATTCACGTTGCCGAGACCGCGCGCGAGGTGGCAGAGTGCCGGCGCGAATACGGCTGCACGCCAGTGGAGCATCTTCAAAGCCTGGGCTTCTTTGAGCGCCGTGTCATTGCCGCACACTGCGTTCACCTGGGCGATGAAGATATCAACATACTGGCGGAGAATAAAGTGGGGGTGTCCCACAACCCCGGCAGCAACCTGAAGCTCGGCAGCGGGATCGCCCCCGTGGCGCGGCTCCTCGACGCCGGAGTCCCGGTGGGCCTGGGAACCGACGGCGCGTCGAGCAACAACAATCTTGACCTGCTCGAAGAGATGCGCCTGGCGGCGCTGCTGGCCAAGGGAAGCGCCATGGAGCCGACTTTGATCCCGGCCAGGATAGCGCTGCAGATGGCCACGATCAACGGAGGCTCACTGCTCGGGCTCTCCGGTGTGGGGATCTTGAAAGAAGGATTCAAAGCCGATCTGATCGCCCTCAATCTGAAAGCGCCGCAGGCGGCGCCGCTCTTTGATCCGCAGGCCCACATTGTCTATGCGGCGGCGGCGGCGGATGTCCGCTTCGTAATTGTTGACGGCGAGGTCCTGGTCGAGGAGGGTCGCCTCACCGGGCTTGACGAGGATAAAATTATCAACGAGTGCTCTCGCCGGGCGGAGAGACTTACGGGAAGGAGCATACAGAGACTCTAGAATATGCCGGTAAATCTGTTAATCACCAATGACGATGGTATCTATGCCGAGGGAATCCAGCTGCTCAGCCAGGTCCTCTTTGAAAGCGGCCGCTACAGCCTGACGGTTGGCGCTCCGGATCACGAGCGCAGCGCTGTCGGGCATGCCATTACCATGCACCGGCCGCTGCGGGTGGAGCAGGCGCATTTTTTACACAACCCTGCTCTGACCGGCTGGGCGGTAAACGGGACCCCTTCCGACTGTGTCAAGCTCGCCGTGGAGGCGCTCCTCGAGGAGAGGCCCGTCCTGATCATTTCAGGAATCAACCGCGGCAGCAACCTGGGCACCGATGTGCTCTATTCAGGCACGGTCTCCGCCGCCGTGGAAGGGATCATCCTCGGTATCCCCTCGGTGGCGGTATCCCTTACCGGGAGGGGAAAAAGTGAGGATTTTATTTTTGCCGCCGAATTTGTCCGCGACCTGATTCCGCACCTGGTTACCGAGAAGCTTCCCGGCGGAACCTTACTGAACATAAATGTCCCGCCGGGAGGAGGCATGATCAAGGAGGCCAGGGTTACTCGTCTCGGTACGCGGCGCTACCGCAACAGCTTTGATCGGCGTACCGACCCGCGCGGCTTGATCTACTACTGGCTGGCGGGCGACCTGATCGAGGGTGAAGAAGAGGAGAACAGCGATGTGCGAGCGGTCTGCGACGGTTATATCTCGATAACGCCGGTGCATCTTGACTTGACCAACGATGCGTTCATTCCGGAACTTGAAAAGATGGTGACCCGCGTCGAGATGAGTGACCGGTAGAATAAATCATTATTTCAAGCTTAATTAATCCATTGTGACCACAAAAAATATGGCATCAAGGAGTGGTTCAATGTCTTTTTTGGAGCGGGAAAGCGCCAACTGCTACCGTATCCGCCGGCGGGGCAAGATGCGGGTTGATGCGGTGGTCTACCTGAACAAGGTGCTGAAGCGCTCTTTTAACGAAGAGGAAGCGCTGCAACAGCTGGTCGATGCCTCCACCCTGCCGGGAGTGGTGGAGCCGGTGGTGGGAATGCCCGATATACATACCGGTTTTGGACTGCCCATAGGCGGGGTCATGGCGGTGGATGCCTCCGATGGAGTCGTCTCAGCCGGTGCCGTGGGGATGGATATCAACTGCGGCGTACGGCTCTTACGCACCAACCTGGAGGCAAAATCGCTGGACAAGCCGCTGCTGCGCGGCCTGATCAATGCCATTGTGGAGCGGGTTCCCACCGGAGTGGGAAAGAAGAGCCGCCGCCCTGAACTGGTGCGAAAAGATTTCTCAGGGTACCTCGTTGAAGGGGTTCCTTTCTTGATCAAGCGCGGTTTAGGCCGGCCCGGCGATCTTGAGTGCATTGAAGAAGGAGGCGCCCTGGCCGGGGCAGATCCGGCCGCGGTCAGCCCCGAAGCGGTGGCGCGCGGCGCGCAGCTTTCGACCATCGGCGGCGGCAACCATTTCATCGAACTGGGCAGGGTTGACCGGGTCTTTGACTCTGCAGCGGCAGAGAAGCTGGGCCTGAGCGAAGGGCGGCTGACGGTGATGATCCATACCGGCAGCCGTGGTTTCGGACACCAGATCTGCACCGATTTTACCGCGTTGATGTTGAAAGCTGCGGTCAAATTGAAGCTGGAAATTCCCACGAAAGGGCTGGCGGCGGTCCCGATCAAGTCTGTGGAGGGGCAGCGCTACATGGCGGCGATGGCCTGTGCCGTAAATTTTGCTTTCTGCAACCGCCAGTGGATTACCCACGACGTCCGCCAGGCTTTCAGCGCGGTGCTTGGCGGAGATGCCCGGGATTACGATTTAGGGCTGGTCTACGATTTGGCGCACAATATTGCAAAATTCGAAGAGGTGGGAGGAAAGCGGCTGCTCATACACCGCAAAGGAGCAACCAGGGCACTGCCTCCTGGTCATCCCGGCAACCCGCCGGTCTATAGTGATCTCGGCCATCCGGCCTTGATTCCCGGCAGCATGGGGACGGCTTCGTATGTGATCGTTGCCGAGCCGAAAGTGGAGCGTACCTTCTTTTCGGTGAACCACGGTGCCGGACGCGTACTTTCGCGGGGGGCGGCGAAGCGCGAGATTGAAGTGGAAGAGCTGCGGAAATCCCTTGGCGAGATCATGGTTCTCGGCCGCAACTACCGGGCCTATCTTGACGAGGCGCCGCAGGCATACAAGGATATCGAAGCGGTGATCGACACATTTACTGAAATAGGTTTTACCCGCAGGGTGGCGCGGCTGTTGCCCGTAGCCGTGATCAAAGGGCAGGGCAAAGAAAGCTGAAACGTCCTCATAGCAGGCTTCTTTCAAGCATATACATAGATCTGAATATATGACGAAGGAGGCGGGATTGATCATGAAGAGGACAGCCTTTGTGAGAAGGAAGGCAGGGATGCTGGCGGCGGGTATGGCCCTAACGGCGCTTATCCTCTGCTCGGTCATCCTGATCCTGCCGGTAACCCGGTCCCGCGGAACTAAACTGCTGCAAAAGACGCTGGTCCAAATGGAGCAGTGCAAAAATTACGATCTGACCATTATTGAAAAAGCGCCCAAATATGAGCTTTCATTCAAGGGCCGGGTAGAAAACGGCGATCAATTGAGCGGCATTCTACCCGACTACAAACTTGAGGTCATGTACAAAGATAACCGGCTGCAGATGAAACAGGAAGAGGTTTCGGAGTGGGATGAGGCTGAATCTCTTGGTCTGCAAGGCCTGTCCGGATTTCTGATCACCCCGTTGGAGCTGTTGCAAGGCCAGGAAGAATGCTTTCGCGGCGCGGTCACTGGTGAGGAAATTGACCTCGGAGAAACTGCCTGTCAAACCGTATATTTTTCCGTCCTCGAGCCGGAGAATCTTGTACAGCATTTATTTCCCCAGGTAGACTCCACCGGTATCGATGAGGTGATCATCGGAGCCGCCCTCGCCGAACCTGATTTGACGCTTAAACAGCTTCGTATCCTGGTCGAATTCACCGGTAGCAATAGTGAACAGATCGAGCGGTGCTACTACATCGAACAATAGCGCGGGATGAAGGTGACATGAGAAACGCCCCCCTGTAACCCAGGTAATGTAGTTTTCTTTATATACCGGGGTCAATATTACAGTGATCGATCATATGATGGTACATAGTACCGAAAAGTAGGGGGGATATGGTGATTAATGCCGACTGCTTCTGTTTCGTAATCATGGCGTTGTCGAGAAATCCGCTGCTGCAAGAACTTTACGAGCGGGTCATCAAGCCCGCGGTGGAAAATTTCGATTGCCGATGTGAGCGAGTTGATGAGCAGGAGTTCAACGACAGCATCAGGGATCGCATTCTCAAGAATATCCGGGAAGCCCTCTTTATTATTGCCGATGTTACCGAAGCCCGGCCAAACTGCTACTACGAACTCGGTGTAGCCCATGCCCTCGGTAAAGAGGTCATCCACCTGGCCAATTCAGCCCAGGATATCCATTTTGATGTGAAAGATTTCAATTTTATTATTTATCATGACGGCAGAGATCTGGAGCGTAAATTGCGCCGCCGTATCCGGGCAACTGTCTCCAGGGTGAACCGGGGCTAGGCAGCCAGCGGGGCCAAACAAAATATACAAACCGGGGCGGATATTTTGCGGTGGCCTGCCGTCATCATGGATGCGGCAGGCCGTTAATATCCTGAACGAAGGTATGCCGGGGTCAGCTGTGTGAATACTTCCCGCTCAGGTGGTATCCATGAGCGCGCTGGTTTGATAAGGATTCAAGCTGGGTACCATCAGCGGCGGCGACACCTTTAATGCCCCGGAGATATAAGACCGGGTATCGGAAAGGGCCTGCGGCCCTTTTTTTGGATTGAAAGCTAGGGCTTTTGTATGACTCGTACAAGACCTGCCGGTCCAGGCGCGGTATTCATCAAAGGAGCAATACCTATCAGTCTTGACACGGCCACCATAACCCCGGTTTCGGAATGTATCAAATAATGTTATAATACTGATAATACCATGTATATAGATAGCGAGAGGGGTGAAGTAAATGCCGGGGACGATCAGTTTTGCAGCCGGGGCCGAAGAGACTCCCCTGGCCTCGATGCTGGTGGAGATCATTGAAAGCAATTTAGAAAGCGGGGGTGCCAGGGTCAAGGCTTTCCGGGATCTGGGATCTGCGGTGCATATCAATGCCGTGGATGCCGGCGTGGAAATATCTCTGCTGTTCAAGAAAGGCCATCTCACCGTCCATACCGGAAAACCGGTAAAGCCGGCAATCTCCATCGAGGCTGACTCCGCGACATTGCTGGACCTGACCAATTTAAAGATCAAAGGTGGAATGCCCTACTTTTTTGATGAAACCGGCCGCGGGGTAGCGCGAAAACTATTTCGCGGCAAGTTGAAGTTGAAAGGGCTCCTGCGGCACCCGCTGGAACTGGTCCGGCTGACAAAAGTTCTTTCAGTGGCCTGAACGAATGTTAGTTAAAACAATGCTTGGTAACCAAAGGAGGTATCGGAAAAGTGACCTATACTTACGGAACTGTGGAGTGGAAACAGGCTTACCGTGAACTGGTGGAGCGGCGTCTTGCGGATTCGGAGAAGCCCTATATCATGGGCACTCCCGAATGGGTGGCCACATACGAGAAGCTGATCCAGGAAGATGCTCTGTACAAGGAAGCGGCAAAAACCTGGGAGGGATCCGTGGTTATACATATCTTGGCCCGGCCGGAGAGCGGGCTGGAGAGAGATATTTACCTGTTTATGGATCTGTGGCATGGCGACTGCCGCTTCGTCCGCCCGGTTCCGCCCGAAGTGGGAGAAAAAGGCGATTTCGTTCTTACCGGGGAGCTGGAGCGCTGGGAGGCGGTTATGTCCGGAGAGCTCGATACGATCAAGGCAATGATGCAGGGTAAAATCAAGCTGAAGGGGTACCTGCCCACCATCGTGCGGGCGGTAAAAGCTGCGACCCGCCTGGTTGAGCTGTCCGGTCAGATCGGGACCAAATATATTTCTCAATTGAATGATGCGGAGATTGATTCCCTGAAAAATATTTTGGCCGAAACAGGAGCGCAGTTCGGCATCTAACCGGCCAGCCTGCCGCCGGGGCCGTGAAAGGGGACCGTGAAAACGTTGGCTTATGATCGAGATCTTTCATTTATCTATTACAATCCCACAAAAATTATCTTCGGTGAAAAAAGTATCAAAGAGGTCGGTCTTGAGATTGAAGCGCTCGGCGGATCAAGAACGGTAGTGATCACCGACCGCGGTGTTGTTGAAGCAGGGCTGGCCGGAAAAGTAGAGGAAGCATTGGGGCGGAAGCACGCGGGGACCTTTGACCGCGCGATCCAGGATTCAGGCTTTCATATCGTCAATGAGGGGGCCGAATTCGCGCGCGAGGTGGACGCCGATGTCATCGTCAGCGTCGGTGGCGGCAGCGCTATCGATACGGCCAAGGGGATGAGCATTCTCTTGAAAGAGGGCGGCCAGATGGAAGATTACAGCGGATTCCAGCTGCTCACGCGACCTCAGACGCCGCATATCGCCATCCCCACCACGGCGGGAACCGGCAGCGAGGTCACCTATGCCGCGGTGATCAAGAACTGGGAAACCAACGAAAAGATTCTTTTTTGCGATCATCACATCATACCAGGGGTGGCGATCCTCGATCCGCTGATGACAGCAGGGCTGCCGCCGCACCTGACCGCTTCCACGGGGATGGATGCGCTGACGCATGCAATTGAAGCACTGCATGCACTGCAGCGCGAACCGGTCGCCGACGCCATGGCGCTTCATGCCATCCGCTTGATTGCAGAATACCTGCCGCGCTCTGTGCTGCAAGGAGACGACCTTGTCGCCCGCGGCCAGCAGCAGATTGCCGCATTGATGGGCGGCGTGGCTTTTGGCAATGCCCAGATCGGCCTGGTCCATGCCATGGCTCATTCCGTGGGAGCCCTCTTTGAAGTGCCGCACGGCCTGGCCAACAGCATTCTGCTGCCCCACGTGATGCTCTTCAACCTGGAAAGCTGCGCCGATCGATATGCCCTGGTGGCGCAGGCGATGGGCCTTGATAGAAGAAAGCTTAGCGATGAAGATGCCGCCCGGGCGGCGGCTGATGCGGTTTGGGAGCTGACCCGTCAAATCGGTTTGCCCCAGCGGCTGCGCGAAACCGGCGTTCCGGAGGAGGGCCTGGCGGCGGCGGCTGATCTCTCTCTTTCGGACGGTTCAATTGTCTACAATCCCCGGCCGGTTTTCGAGGCGGAAGAGGTACTGGCCATCTACCGCGAAGCCTGGTAAAGATATCCCCAATCAAGCAAATCAAGGAAGGAGGCGACGAGATGCCGACAATATTCTTTTATGGACCCAGGCTGGATCGGGAGAAAAAAATCGATCTGATCCGCAGTTTTACCAAAGTGGCCAGCGCCGCAACCGGGATCAAGGAAGAGGCTTTCGTGGTTTATCTCCGGGAGACCGCAACGGATCAGGTTGGGGTCGGCGGAGAGCTGCTCGAAGAGAGGAAGAGAGGCTGAATAATAACTAAAAGGTTCTCGGTACATTATTCGGGGATTTCAGCAGGCAGGCTGTGGTTGAGGTTGCCCGAAACGAACCCTTCGAGATCAAGGGAGATATGTTTGAAACCGATTTCTTTGAAGTAAGAGCTGATGGCAGCTCTTTTTTTCTGCACACGGGCGAACTCTGCGGGATTAACTTCGATACGGGCGCTTTCACCGTGATAGCGCACCCTTATCTCCCGGCGCAGCCCCAGGGACCGCAGGAAGCTTTCGGCTTGTTCAACACGCTTCAGTTTTTCCAGTTCGATCTTTTCCCCGTAAGGAAATCGCGTCGCCAGGCAGGTTTCGGCAGGCCGGTTCCAGTTGGGCAGGCGGTAACGCCGGGAGAGACGGCGAATCTCCTCCTTGGTCAGGGCAGCCTCCTGAAGCGGGCTGTGGATGCCGTATTCTCGCGCAGCCGCGGCGCCGGGGCGGTAGTCGGAGAGGTCGTCATGATTGGCCCCATCCAGGATGAAGGACCGGGACTCCTGTCCGGAGAGGACGGCCAGGGATGCGTAGAGCTCTTTTCGGCAATGGTAACAGCGATCCGGCCGGTTATCCAGAAACAGATCCCGGGACATTTCCGCAGTGTGGATGAGGCGGTGGGGAACTTTCAACACCGCGGCGAGCGCACAG
>CAYFRE010000003.1:20025-46796 GCA_964345455.1 uncultured Syntrophomonadaceae bacterium
CCGGTTTCAGCGGCGGACCGGATCGGGGAGGCGGCGGTTACGGCAAGGATATTTTCCCTTCCCGACAGCGCGGCAGCCTTGTAGATAAGGAAGGTGCTGTCGATACCTCCGGAGAAGGCTACCAGCGCTCCGTGGTAGCCAGAAAGCAGCCGATCGAGCTTCTTTTCTTTTTCCCGGAGTGTAGCGCCGGCAAATATATTCCGGAACAGGGCTGATCGCTCCTTTTCTTTGGACGTGAAGATACCTTTACTATAAAACACTAAATCTCATCAGGCAAGGGTCAAAGAGCAACCGTTCAAGTTGGCTGAAGCAGATTCAAGCTTTCCCGCAGGAGCAGGTTCAGGCAGCGGCGGAGGAAATGGGGATAACTGCTTTGACCGGCAAGCAGTTCCAGGAATTCGCCGGCGAGTTCGGGATGACGCTGCAGGAGGCGGTGGAAGAATGGAGCTCTCCGGAAGAAAAGACGGCTCAGACGCCAGGCTGCCGCCAGATCGGGGCCCATCTCTGATTTTACCAGGGTGCTGTATCCGCGCAGATCCGGATAGGGATTCCTGATTTCCCGTTCAATGATGGCCGCGGCCAGGCGCGCGCTCTTCAGGGCATTGTAGATACCCTCTCCAGTAAAGGGATCCACCAGCCCGGCAGCGTCACCAAGGAGCAGCGCGGCGCCGCTGTGCAGCCGCTGCGGGAATGGATTAACCGGCAGTAGCCAGCCACGTTCCGGAAAAATCATTTCTGTTTCTTTGTTGAAGTCAATCACCCTGATCATTTCATTCAAAGCGGAGCGGATCTCGCCCGGCGATCCCTGCATGGCCCCGGCTCCTACGGAGAGGCAATCTTTTTTCGGAAAGAGCCAGGCATAGCCTTGCCGGAGAAGTCCGTAATCGACCCGGATCGTCCCGCAAAACCAGGCTTCCTTCTCCGTAGGAAGAGAGAGGCGGCAGTCCAGGGTTACGCCGCGGTTTATTCTACCGTCAAGGCTGAAGGTGCGGGCAACAATACTGTGAGCGCCGTCTGCTCCGGCGAGAATCTTGCAGCGATAAATTCTTTCACCGGTGCTGATGTGGAACACTCCATTGCAGGATTCGATTTTCCGGACCCGCGTTCCGGTGATGATCTCCGCGCCGGCGGATGCCGCTTCTTTCAGCAGCAAAGCATCAAATTTTTCTCTGCGAACGGTATAAACAAACGACTCGGCGGTAATCGCCTCTACCGGAGAGGCAAGATTGCTGGTAAACACAAACCTGGTAATCTTGTCTTCGATGACCGGTGAAAGGTCAAAAGCAAGCTCCCGCATAACCTTACGGGTGATCCCGCCGGCACAGGGTATAAACCTGGGAAATTCGCTTTTTTCCAGAAGCAGGACGGCGATTCCTTTTCGGGCCAGCCGGTATGCCAGGCCGGCTCCCGCCGGCCCCCCGCCGATAACAATGACATCTTTCATTTCTCAAGCCTCCCGGAAAGGGCAGTTGTCCCCCACTCATCTACGGTAAAAAGGAGGGGCTTAATCTTTCTGCCTGCGATCGCTTTCTTCATTGCCCGTGGGGAGAGGCACATACTGCACTGAAGGCCGGCGCTGGGCGGGCTGGGGATAAAGATCCATCAGGCTGTAGATTTCCAGGGGCATTTCCGTGTTTACCGGCAAACCAAATTCCTGCAAAACCTCTGTGGTTAACGGAAAATCATGAGTCCAGTGCCCCCCGCTGAACAGACCGGCAATCCGGCGGGCCTCATCATCCGGCAGATGTTTGCGTAGCAGCCGGTAGACGGTGTCTTCAATCTGCCGCTGCGCCTTGGCGGCAATATCCGCCAGGATCAGGGTTTGATCGTCAATCCGATTGGTCCTTTTTTCCGTGAGAACTTTCAGGATGGAGGCGGCCGGATAACTGCCAATCTGGGGATCGACAGGGCCAAGAACCGCATTCTCATCCATGACGATCTCGTCGGCGGCCAGGGCGATCATCGTGCCCCCGGACATGGCGTAGTGAGGCACAAAAACAGTTACCCTGGAATGATGTTTCTGCAGCGCCGCGGCAATCTGCTCCGTGGCCAGGACCAGGCCGCCCGGGGTATGCAAGATCAAATCGATGGGCAGCTCATCCGGAGTCAGGCGGATCGCGCGCAGGACCAGCTCGGCATCTTCGATATTGATAAAACGGGTCAGCGGGATTCCCAGAATACTCAAGAACTCCTGGCGGTGGATCAGGGTGATGATCCGGGAACTCCTCTGTTTTTGGAGTCGCCGTAATATTTTCATGCGGGCCAGGTTTGTCCGCTGCTGTTTTACTACCGGGGCGAACAGTGAGATTATCACAAAAATCCAGAGCACCCAGAGGTAATCCATCGTAATGCGCTCACCTGCCCATCGATCTGGTTGGTTATATTATCTCACCTCCCGGATGATATATTTATCTGCCGGATGCCGCCCGGCTAAAAGCAGGATTTGGCAAGATGGAACGAGAAAATTTACCGGGCGATCAACTCCTGTCTGAATGGAGAGAGACATAGATGACGGCCTTACAGGGCGGCTTGTTGTTGGAAGGCCTGCGGATCCTGGACCTGACCAGGCTGCTGCCGGGACCGCTATGCACCATGTTGATGGGTGATTACGGCGCCGAGGTGTTGAAGGTTGAGGATACCTCCAGCGGGGACCCCACGCGAGCAGTGGGCGAAATGCTCGACGGCGCGGGCAGTTTATTTTGGCAGCTGAACCGCAACAAGAAAAGCCTGTCGCTGAACCTGAAAAGCTCGCGGGGGCTTGATATTCTGCGCCGGCTGGCTGCGCGCAGCGATGTCCTGGTTGAAGGTTTTCGGCCCGGGGTGATGGAGCGGTTGGGATTGGACTACAATACTCTCAAATCGCTTAACCCCGGCCTGGTCTATGCCTCCATCTCCGGCTACGGCCAGGAGGGTATCTACCGGGAGCGGGTCGGTCATGACCTGAATTATACCGCCCTGGCCGGCCTGCTTGACTTGAGCGCCGCGCCGGGCGAAGCTCCGGTAATGCCGGCGGTGCAGATTGCCGACATTGCCGCGGGAACCATGGCAGCGCTATCTGGGGTATTCATGGCCCTTTATGCGCGCGGGGCAAGCGGGCAGGGCCGCCATGTCGATATTTCGATGACCCGGGGGCTTCTGCCCTGGCTGGTTTACGCCGCCGCGGCGCCGTCAGGGGGAGGCGGACTGCCGAGGCGCGGTTGCGGGCATATCACCGGGGCATACGGCTGCTACAATCTCTATGAAACCGCCGATGCTAAATACATGAGCCTCGGGGCGCTGGAACCGCTTTTCTGGCAAAACTTCTGCCTTGCCGTGGAGCGGCCTGACTGGGTGGAGCGGCAGTTTGACCCTGCAGCCCAGGAGCAATTGATCCGGGAGCTGCGGGCGCTTTTCCAGGAGAAGACGCAGGAGGAGTGGGTTGAATTTTTTGCGCGGCATGACGCTTGCTGCGAGCCGGTTCTCGAACTGAGCGATGCCGCCGCCCACCCGCTGTCCCGGGAACAGGGCTTCTGGATCGAGGTGTCCCGCCCGGGAGACGCTTCTCAAAAACAACCCGGTTATCCCCTGCTTTTCTCCGGACGCGGGGGAGAGGTGCGGCTGCCGCCGCCCCGCCTGGGCGAGCATACCGTGGAGACCCTGGAATCGCTGGGCTATTCCGCCGCAGAGATTACTCTTATTCTAGAAGAAGGCGCCGCCCGGGCCGGTTGAGCCCGATCCTTTACCATTATATTTTCACAGTTTATAATAAGGTCATGTGTAACGAGACAGCAGTTGCAGCGCGACCGGAGCGGATCCGCCGGATATTTTCACTTCTGGAGCGGCACTATCCGCATGCCCGCACCAGGCTGGTCTACAAAGATGCCTTCCAGTTGTTCGTGGCCGTTCTTCTCTCGGCGCAAACCACAGATGAACAGGTCAACCGGATCACGGAAAAGCTTTTTACCGTGGCTTCTACGCCGCACCAAATGGCGCAGTTCCAACCGGAAAAGCTGGAGCCTTACCTGAATGGATGCGGTCTTTACCGGAACAAAAGCCGCTACCTGGTCGAGGCGAGCAGGATGATCGTGGAAGATTTCGGGGGCACCCTGCCGGATAACTTCGACGCCCTGACTTCGCTGCCGGGGATCGGACGTAAAAGCGCCAATGTGATCTTGAACGTTGCTTTCAATAAGCCAGCTTTGGCCGTGGATACACATGTCTTCAGGGTGGCGCTGCGGCTGGGCATGGCCGGGGGCAGGCGGCCGGCAGATGTTGAAGCACGGTTAAAAGAGATTCTGCCTCCCGAAGAATGGGGCAAGGCGCACCACCGCTTGATCGCCCACGGGCGGGCAGTCTGCCAGGCCCGGCGCCCCCGATGCGCTGCCTGTATCCTGAAGGATTGCTGCCGATGGGAGAAAAGAAAGTAAGAAAAACCGGTCCGAGGCATAAAATGCTTACAGGTCCACCCGGGGAACTTAACAACTGCCCTGGAGCAAGGAGGAGAGATAAGATGGCTGTATACAAGTTAAGCGCCGGGGATTTAAAATATCATTGCAATCCACAAAAACTTCCTTTTGAAACCACTGCCGAAATCCCGCCGCTGGATGGAATGATCGGGCAGGAGCGTGCGGTCAAGGCGATGGAATTTGGCCTGCGGATCAAACGGGCCGGCTACAATATCTTCATGACCGGCTTTACCGGGACCGGTAAAACAAGCTACGCCCTTTCTGCAGTGCAGAAAATTGCTTCAGGGGAGCCTCGCCCCGACGACTGGCTTTACGTCTACAACTTCGATAATCCAGGCGAACCGCTGGCCCTGAACCTGCCGGCAGGCAAGGGAGCGCTTTTCTGCCGCAATGTTGAAGAGTTGCTGGATGATCTCAAGCAAGTCATCCCCAAGGCCTTTGACACGGAAGATTACGAGCGGCAGAAAGCAGCTTACGTGCAAGAATTCCAGGAACTGCGCAGCTCCCATCTGGAAGAGCTGAATAAAACTGCCCTGGAGAACGGCTTCACTCTGAAGAGGACCAGCTCCGGCTTTGTTACCGTCCCCGTTGTGGACGGCGAACAGATCAGCGAGGAGAATTACGCCAAGCTCGAGCAGCCGGTCAAAGATGAGCTGGAGAAAAAATCTACCGCCGTGCAGCTGAAGGCCATGGAGATCATGCGCCGGATCCAGTCCGCCGAGAGGGGACTCAAGGAGAAATTTAAACAGTTCGATCAGAAGATCGCCATTGCCGCGACCGGACATCTTTTCAATGAGATCCTGGAGAAATACGAGGGGTTCTCCGAGGTGCAGCGCTACCTGCGGGCACTCCAGGAAGATGTCCTCTCCAGCCTGGGTGAATTTCGTGCTGAAGAAGAGGAACAGTCCTTGCCGCTTTTCTGGCTACGCCGCCAGAGCCAGGAGCAAGCGGAGCAGCGCTACAAGGTCAACCTGATCGTCGATCACCGGGAGACAGAAGGGGCGCCGCTGGTTTACGAGACCAATCCTTCGTATTACAACCTGCTCGGCAGAATGGAATATGAGAACCGCCTCGGAGCGGTGGTTACCGGCTTCACCATGCTCAAGGCCGGCGCCTTTCACCGCGCCAATGGCGGTTACCTGATCCTGCAATCCAATGATGTTCTGGCCGGCCTGCAATCGTGGGAGGTTTTAAAACGAACCCTGAAAACAAAGGAGATCCGCATCGAGACCCTCGGGGAACATTACGCCATGATCACCGTCTCCACACTGCGGCCGCAGCCTATACCGCTGCAGCTGAAGGTGATCATGATCGGCAGCCCCCTGCTATACCAGATGCTCTATTCTTACGATGAGGATTTTCGCAAGCTCTTCAAAGTCAAGGTTGATTTTGACGTGGAGATGGATATGGCTCCCGATAACGTGGCCAAGATGGCCGGTTTTATAGCCTATCACTGCAACATGCAGCAGCTGCGCCATTTTGATCGTGAGGCTGTGGCGAAGATGATCGAGTACAGCGCCCGCCTGGCCGAACATCAGGAGAAATTGAGCACCCGGTTCAATGATATAGTAGAGCTTCTCTACGAGGCCGATGCCTGGGCAGGGATTGACGGGGCTGAGACTGTCGGCGCGGTGCACGTGGAAAGAGCGCTGGCCGAGAAGATACAGCGCTCCAACAAGTATGAGCAGAAAATCCTGGAGGCCATTGAAAAGGGGCAGATCCTGCTGGGACTGGAAGGCGCCAGGACCGGCCAGGTGAACGCCCTTTCGGTAATTGACCTCGGAGATTACCAGTTCGGCCGCCCTTCTAGGGTCACCTCCACGGTTTACCCCGGCCGCCGCGGCATCATCAATATCGAACGGGAGAGCAAGCTCAGTGGAAAGATACATGACAAGGGCGTCCTGATCCTGAGCGGCTATCTGGGACGCCGCTACGGCAGCAAGGTTCCCCTCAACCTCTCGGCCAGCATCTGTTTTGAGCAGTCTTACAGCGGTGTGGAGGGGGACAGCGCCTCTGCAGCCGAGCTTTTCGCCATTCTCTCAAGCATCTCCGGGATTCCCCTGAAACAGAACCTTGCCGTAACCGGATCGATCAATCAAAACGGCGAAATTCAACCGGTCGGAGGGATCAACAGCAAAATAGAAGGTTTTTATGATGCCTGCAAGATCAAGGGCCTCACCGGTGAGCAGGGTGTGATCATTCCCGAAGCGAACCTGAAAAACCTGATGCTGCGCGAGGAACTCGGAGAGGCCGTTGCCGCCGGAAAGTTTCATATCTATGCCATCTCCAGTATCGACGATGGCATCGAACTGCTTACGGGCATGGATGCGGGAAGCGAACTGGCAGACGGCAGCTTTCCTTCCAAGACTGTAAATGAAGCAGTGATCAGGCGGCTCCGGAAATTCGGCGAGGCGCTGAGCCAGCAGAAAGAGCAGGATGAAGCCCATGAACGGGAACAGGAATAAAAATTCGGCTGCGCCGGCCAATGAAATGAAGCCTTATGCCGGATTTGCCGGGCTCTATGACCGGATCATGGGCTCCGTGGATTACGAAGGCTGGGCCGATTACATCGAGTCACTGCTGCAGCGTTTGGGCCGGCGGCCCCGCTCCCTGATCGATCTCGCCTGCGGCACCGGCAGCTCGGCCATCCCCTTTGCCGCCCGCGGTTACCGGGTCAGCGCGGTGGACCTATCAGAAGCCATGCTGCGGGTGGCCCGCTCCAAATCCGCTGCGGCAGGGCTGCAGGTTGACTTTTACCGGATGGATCTCCGCGAACTGCGCCTGCCGGAGCAATACGACCTGGCCCTCCTCTTTCAAGACGGGCTCAACTACCTTCTGACGGAGAGAGAGCTATTGCGGGCATTTTCCGGTGTCCGAGAGATGCTGCGGCCGGGGGAGCTCTTCATTTTCGACCTGACCCGCCCCTCTCTGCGGGCGCAGAGCGATCAATCATCAGTCTGCTGGGCCGATGAGCCAGATTATTCGCTGATCTGGGAGAGCAATTATGACAGGGCCACCGGAAACTGGGAGATGCTCCTGACCGTTTTCACTGCCGAAAAAGACGGCCTTTACCGCAAATTCCAGGAACGCCACCGGGAGAGGGATTATCCGCCGGAACTGGTGAACCGTCTCCTGCGAGAAGCCGGCTTCGGACTTCTGGAAATATTGCCCACCTTCCGGCTGGCGACCGCCGCCGGCAGTGAGCCGAAACTGACCTTTGTTGCAGAGCGGAAGTCTTGAAGCGGGGGCCGGAAGGGGATTTAAATCTTGTTGACAGGGCGGCGGGACGGTTGATCCTTAATTTCTCTTCTTTGCCAGGTAGTAATCAACCAGGAGCACTTTCAGAATGGCGCTCAAGGGGACCGCGAGGATGATCCCGGTAATCCCGGCCAGCTGGCCGCCGATCAGGATCACCGCGATCACGGTAAGCGGGCTGAGATCGGTTGCCCTGCCCAGGAAGACAGGGGTGAAAACAAGGCCGTCAAGAATTTGCGTGATCACGTAGACGGCGAGCACCAGGAAAAAGTTGGGCGTGCCGGGGAGCAAACTGAGCAGCAGGGCCGGCAGCGCGGCCAGGACCGGCCCGATATAGAGGACGATATTGAAGATTCCGGCAAGCGCACCCAGCATCATGGCAAAGGGCAGCCCTAGAATGGCCAGCCCCCCTCCGGTAAGCAGGCCCACAAAGATGGATTTTATCAGTGTGCCCCGGATAAACCCTCCTACCTTCTGATCAACGATGCCCAGGATATGGATCACATCTTTCTGGTAGATCTGCGGCGCAATCAGGGTCAGGTTGGATTTGACCTTCTCCAGGTCCTGGACCAGGTAGAAAACAAGAAAGATTAGCATCAGGCCGATCCACGCCTTCGAGACCAGCGCCACCGAGGAATCAGCCAGGTTTTTAAGCAATTGCTGCACTAAACCGGGGGCCTCTTTTGAAAAAGCAGCGTAATATTCGTTCAGGATATCGGCCAGCTGCAGGTTGAAACGGGTATCCAGATCTGCCAGCCGCTCGATAAACTGCGACCAATCACCGACCAGCTCGGTGGTGATAAAGTTGGTCAGCTCGGAAAGCTCCTGGATAAGGCCGGGGATGAGGAGGTAGAAAAATAGAAACATGAAAACGAGGACGATCAGCACGGCGCTGGCCGCCGCCAGAAGTGGAGGAAATTTTCGCCCGATCAAGAAGTTTACCAGCGGCACGAGCAGGTAAACAATGAAGACGGCGATAATGAAGAGAGTGATTATCGGTGCCAGCCTGGCCAGCACAAAAATAAGAATGCCGAGTACGGCAAAGGAGAGGGCAAACTTGAGCGCAAGACGCCATTCTTTTTCGATTTTCACCTGCGGCCCTCCCTGGTGCAAAATGGAGCTTTCACGACATCTTTTCTGAATTCTATCATGTGTGCCGGAAAAAGGGAACCCCCAAAGGTGTCAGGGGACGGTTCTCTGTCACCTTCAGTGGCATTAAAAGGGGTGCCGCTGATTATACATTAAGAAGGAGGTGACGAGATGAAGGCTCTTGGCGGGACCCTGGCGGCGCTGGCGCTGCTGGCGGTGGGGCTCTATTTTCTGCCGGCTCCGGAGACTGCTTCGACCGGGGGTATTTTTGCCGCGTTCTGGCTGTTGGCTGCCGCCATCTCGGCTGCAGCCTTTGGCAGGGAGCTCTGGCTGCTGTTACGGCTGAACCGGATACGGGAAAGCTGGCGCCGGTCCGCAATGAAGCTGCGCCGCCGTTCCGCAGGCGCCCGTTCCCGTTTCACTACCCTCCGGGAGCGGGAGAGACGCTTAGATTGAACAGGGTTTCGGGAGCGATGACCACCCAGTTGACGGTCACCAGGTAATCCTTTTTCTCAACGGTAAACTTGCGCCGGTGCAGCAAGGCCACGAGCAGGTCCGGCTGCACTTCTCTGATTGCGGCGCCAACCAGCCCGGATGTGATTTCACCAAACAGGCGCTGCAGTTCCAGCTCCACAAAAGGGCCGGGTTCCCCCTTGATCACGAAGTCTACGGAACCGATCTCCCATTTTTGCTGATCCGACCACATTGATTCGATCCTGGAGAGCCTCTCCGTGGTTTCAAAAAGCTGAACTTTGAGCCTCTCTTTATCCCAGTAGAGCTGATCCAGGCGGTGGGCATGGTTAAGATGAATGATCATACCGCCGGCCAGTACTCCCAGGAGAAGCGCTCCCAGATTCCGGCGCATTGGTTAACGATCTCCCCCCAGAGACATGATGATCAGGTAACCGAGATGTGCTCCGAGGAATGCGCTGCCGATAATGAGGAGCTGTTTGACCAGATCAATAAACTGCTTGCCGAGGACACCGGCCTCGAAAGTCCTGATCACCCCGAAAGTTCCTCCCAGGGCGGCAATCAGGGCCCATATCTTCAGCTCCCCGGATAGTTCAAGCATGGTTTTCAGGGGAGGGCGGTGCAGCAGGACCGCACCCAGCGAGCCCATCAGGCTGCCGCCCAGGTTTACCCCCAGGGCCACGCAGAAGGTCAGCACCAGGCTAACGATAAAGCGGTCCGAGTTCATCAGAGATCATCCCTTCAGCAAATAAATATGCCGATGAGAGGAAATACTTGCCGAGAAGTAGAAATAAGCCATGAAAGGGGCATGAAGTCGAATCGCTACTGGAGTGTGAAAATTGTCGAATCATAACTTTGTCCACCTGCATTGCCACACTGAATACAGCCTTCTGGATGGTGCGGCCCGCATCAAGGAGCTGGTCCGGCGGGCGGCAGATATGAAAATGCCCGCCGTGGCCATTACCGATCACGGGGCCATGTTCGGAGTAATCGATTTTTACAGGGAGGCGCTCAAAGCCGGGATCAGACCGCTGATCGGCTGCGAGGTCTACGTGGCCCCGCGCTCGCGCCATCAAAAGGAGCCGAAGCTCGATGACCACCAATACCACCTCGTGCTCCTGGCAGAAAACCAGGCCGGATACCAAAACCTGATGCGGATTGTCTCCGCCGGCTACCTGGAAGGGTTTTATTACAAGCCGCGGGTCGACCATGAGCTGCTGGCGGAGAACGCCGCCGGATTGATCGCTCTCAGCGGCTGCCTCGGCGGAGAGATCCCCACCCTGCTGAAGCGGGGCCAGGATAAAGCAGCCCGCGAACTGGCCGGCCGATACAGGGATATTTTCGGCCCGGATAACTTTTACCTGGAGCTGCAGGATCACCGCCTCCCGGAACAGGCGGCGGTAAACAGGGGGCTCTGCAGCATCGCCCGTGAGACCGGCAGCGGGCTGGTGGCCACAAACGACGTCCATTATCTCTCCCGCGAGGATGCCGCGGTCCACGATGTTCTGCTCTGTATTCAAACCGGGAAGACGGTTCACGATACCGACCGCATGAAATTTGAAACCGACGAGTTTTATTTCAAGAGCGGCCCGGAGATGGCGGTACTGTTCAAAGACCATCCGGAGGCGCTGCAGAACACACTGCGGATCGCGGAGCGCTGCCGGGTCGACTTTCAATTTGATCAGCTTTACCTTCCGGCTTACGAGGTGCCGGAAGGAAAAGAAGCCGCCGACTACCTGGAAGAGCTTTGCCGCAATGGCTTGCAGAAGCGCTATCCGGAAATAACAGATCAGCTGGAGCAGCGGCTCGCCTATGAACTGAAGATCATCAACCAGATGGGGTATGCGAACTACTTTCTGATCGTCTGGGATCTGATCAAATATGCCCGCGGCGCCGGCGTGCTGGTCGGACCGGGACGGGGGTCCGCCGCCGGCAGCCTCGTGGCTTACTGTCTCGGGATCACCGATATCGATCCCATCCGCAATGTTCTTCTCTTCGAACGTTTTCTAAACCCGGAGCGGGTCTCCATGCCCGATATCGACATCGATTTCTCCGATGACAAGCGCGACCGGGTATTGAGTTATGTTGCCGGGAAGTACGGCGCCGAGAGGGTGGCTCAGATCATCACCTTCGGGACCATGGCCGCCCGGGGAGCGGTGCGCGATGTCGGCCGGGCGCTGGCTTTCCCCTACGGCGAAGTAGACCGGATGGCCAAGATGATCCCCAACGAGGTCGGCATGACCATAAACCGGGCCCTGGATCAGAGCAAGGAGCTGAAGGCGCTTTACCGGGATGAGGAGCGCTACCGGCAGCTCCTCGATACCTCGATGGCGGTGGAGGGGCTGCCCCGCCACGCCTCCATCCATGCCGCCGGGGTGGTTATCTCCCGCGAGCCGCTGGTCAACCATGTCCCCCTGCTGAAGACAAATGATCAGACCGTGGTGACCCAGTTTCCCATGGGGACGCTGGAGCAGCTCGGTCTCCTGAAGATGGACTTTCTGGGCCTGAAGACGCTGACCATCATTGAAGAGACGCTGGCCCATATTCGGCGCCGCCACGGGCGCGAGATCGTTTTGGATGAGATCCCGCTGGACGATGACGCCACCTACCGACTCCTTTCGCTGGGTGAAACCACCGGAATCTTTCAGCTTGAAAGCTCCGGGATGCGCAATGTCCTTCGTGAATTGATTCCCAACAAGTTCGCCGACATCGTCGCCGTGGTCGCCCTTTACCGCCCCGGGCCGATGGAGCAGATCCCCATCTTTATCAACAGCAAGCACGGCCGGGAGCCAATTCATTACCCGCACCCGGTCCTGGAGCCTATCTTGAAAGAGACCTACGGGGTGATCGTCTACCAGGAGCAGATCATGGAGATCGCCGCTACCATGGCCGGGTTTTCGCTGGCCCAGGCCGACCTGCTACGCCGGGCCATTGGCAAGAAAAAGAAGGAGATCCTCGATCAGCAGCAGGATCTTTTCATCCAGGGCTGCCTGGAAAACGGCTATTCCCGCAGCCTGGCCCGGGAGATCTACGACCTGATCTTGAAGTTCGCCTCCTACGGTTTCAACAAGTCACATGCCGCCGCTTACGCTCTCATCGCTTACCAGACCGCTTACCTGAAAGCCAACTATCCGGTGGAATTCATGGCCGCGTTGATGACCGGCTACTGCAGCAACAGCGACAAGGTAGCTCTCTATATCGCCGATTGCCGGCGCCAGGAAATCGAGGTGCTGCCTCCCGATATTAACGAAAGCGAGATCAATTTTACCGTCGTTGATGAGAAACGTATCCGCTTTGGCATGGCCGCTGTAAAGAATGTGGGTACGGGAGCGATCGAGTCCATTCTCGAGGCCCGCCACGCCAAACCGTTTATCTCGCTGCGCGACTTCTCGGCACGAGTTGACGGACATCTCTGCAACCGCAAAGCCGTGGAAAGTTTGATCAAGTGTGGGGCTTTCGACAGGTTGGGAGGGCACCGGGCCCAGTACCTGGCCTGCATGGAAGAGAGCATCGCCGGGGGCCAGGTAATGCAGCGGGAGCGCCAAAACGGGCAGATGACCATGTTTGCGCTGATGGACCGGCAGAGCAAGGAAGAGCTGATCCGGGACCGGCTACCCGATATTGAAGAATTTTCAGACAAAGAGAGACTAGCCCTGGAGAAAGAGATGCTAGGGCTATATATCTCCGGGCATCCGCTGGAGCAGTACCGCCCTCTCCTGGAGCGGATGACGCAGTTGACACCCTGTGCCGAGCTGAGAGAGGCCGGGGACAGGAGCGCAGTCAGTGTGGGGGGAATCGTCACCGCGGTACGCTCGATCTACACCAAAAAAGGGAAGCCGATGGCCTTTGTCAAGCTGGAAGACCTCAGCGGCAGTGTGGAGATCATCGTCTTCAGCGACCTCTACGAGCGGCGCAGCGAGATCTTCCAGGAAGATAATCCTTTGCTGGTTAAGGGGAAAGTGGATCTGAAAGAGGAGGAGGAGGCGAAAATAATCGCAGAATCTGCGGTGATGCTGCCGCGCGCGACCAGGCAACTCTTCATCAAAGTATCGCCCGGCCTTGACCGGAATACCCTGGCGAATCTGCGGAAGATGCTGCGTTCAGCGAAGGGCGAACTGCCGGTTTATCTTTACTTTCAAAAGGAGAAGAAGATGATCCTGCTTGATGAAGGCTACCGTGCCCCGGAGGAGCCCGCTTTTCTGGAGAAGCTTGAACAGCTGCTGGGTTCCGGTTCCGTCCGGCTGGAAGAGTTGAAACCGGGACTGTGGAACACTCTAACGTAGAGGTGATCAGCCATACAGAAGATTGCAGTTATGACCAGCGGCGGAGATGCTCCGGGAATGAACGCGGCCATCAGAGCGGTTGTGCGCGCCGGGATCTATCACCGGATGGAGGTATACGGCGTTGAAAGAGGATTCAACGGATTGAGCAGCGGCGGCCCCATGAAGAGGTTCTCTCTCGGTTCAGTGGCCGGGATCATTCACCGCGGGGGCACGATTCTGCACACCGCACGCGCCCCCGAATTCAAGGATAAAGCTCTCCAGGAGGAAACTGTCCGTCACCTGGGGGAAACCGGGATCGAGGGCGTGGTGGTCATCGGCGGGGGCGGTTCATTCCGCGGCGCGCAGGCGCTACAGGATCTCGGGGTGAAGACCATCGGAATTCCCGCCACGATCGACAACGATATTCCCGGCACCGAGAGCGCGATCGGCTTTGATACGGCCGTCAATACGATTCTTGATGCGATCAACCGGCTCCGTGATACCGCCACTTCGCACGAGCGCATCTTCATCGTCGAAGTAATGGGCCGTGAGAGCGGCTTTATTGCCCTGGCGACGGGGATAGCCGGCGGGGCCGAGGCTATCGTCATCCCTGAAATCAGGACAGATCTGGAACAGCTCTGCCGCCGTCTTCTCGAGGGGATCGCCCGTAAAAAAACGCACAGCCTGATCCTCGTCGCCGAGGGAGCGGCAAGCGCCTACAAGATCGGGGAAGTGGTGCATGAGCGAACCGGGTTGGAGACGCGGGTTACTGTTCTGGGACATATCCAGCGCGGCGGCAGTCCCTCGGCAGTGGACCGGCTCCTGGGAAGCCGCATGGGCGCCGCGGCGGTGGAGCTGCTACAGCGCGATTGCAGCGGGGTGATTACCGCTCTCAAGGACGGCGAAATCATCCCGGTTCCACTGTTTAGCGCAATAACCGGGAAGAAAATATTATCGAAAGATCTGTATGAAATCTCACTGATTCTGGCTTTATAGCTGCTGCGGCGCCTGCGGCACCCCAATCTGGAGGAGGCCTGGTTTGGATGCGGCGCACTAAAATAGTTTGTACCATTGGCCCAGCTTCCGAAAATCCGGAAGTGATAGCCGCCTTGATTGAAGCAGGAATGGATGTTGCCCGGTTGAACTTCTCTCACGGAAAGAGTGAAGAGCAATGGCGCAGGCTTTGCACGGTCAACGAGGTCAGCCGGCAGATGAAGAAGATAGTGGCCATCCTGGTCGACACCCGCGGACCGGAGGTACGGACCGGTCCTCTTTGCGGCGAGGGGATCTGTCTAACCGACGGGGACGAGTTTATCCTGACCACCGTTCCCGGGGCCGGCAGTCAGGAGAAGGTTTCGGTAACCTATCCCGGCCTGCCGCGGGATATCGCTCCCGGGCGATTGATCTTGATCGATGACGGCATGCTCACGCTGCGGGTAGAAGAGATCAGCGGCGAGGAAATCCTTTGCCGGGTGCTGCAAGGCGGCATCTTGAAAAGCAACAAGGGTCTGAACATACCCGGCAGCACAATCGGCCTGCCGGCTCTTGGCAAAGCGGACCGCGCCGATCTAAAAACGGCACTGGAGCTGGGAGCCCATTTTGTAGCGGCTTCTTTTTCCCGCGATCGCGACGATATTATTGAGCTGCGCCGTTTTCTTGAAGAGAAGCACAGCGAAGCGAAGGTTATCGCCAAGATCGAGAACGACAGCGGGCTGGACAATTTTGAGCATATTTTGAATGTTTCCGACGGGGTGATGGTGGCGCGGGGCGATCTGGGGGTGGAGATCCCCGCCGAAGAGGTGCCCCTGCTTCAAAAAAAGATCATCCGCATTTGCAACCGCGCCGGCAAGCCGGTGATCACCGCCACCCAGATGCTCGAGAGCATGATCCACCATCCCCGCCCGACCCGGGCCGAAGCCAGCGATGTGGCCAATGCCATCTTTGACGGTACTGACGCGGTGATGCTTTCCGGGGAAACAGCCGTAGGACGTTTCCCCGTGGATGCGGTGCAGACGATAGCCCGGATCAGCCGGCGGGCCGAAGAAGCGCTTGATTTTGAAAAAATTCTTGCAGAATCCGGGTCCGCCGTGAATAAAAATGTTACCGATGCGATCAGCTCTGCCACCTGCCATGTGGCGGAAGAACTGGGCGCGGCGGCAATCATCACCTCGACCGAATCCGGCCACACGGCCCGGATGGTTTCCAAGTATAAACCGCGGGCGCCGATCATTGCCGTAACCCCGCGCTACGGGGTGGCGGCACAGCTCCAGCTGACCTGGGGAGTGACCCCGGTGCCCTCTCCCCCTGCAGAATCGACCGATGAAATGTTTCTCACCGCCACCCGGGCCTCCAAGAATGCCGGATTGATCCGGGATGGAGATCTCGTGGTGATTACCGCAGGGGTACCGGTAGGCGTTTCCGGAACGACAAACCTGCTGCGGGTGGAGACCATCGGCGAGATCCTGGTACAGGGAACCGGGATCGGGAAGAAAGCGGTATTCGGAAAAGCCGCGGTGGTTGCGGAGCCGGCGGAGCTGGCCGGAATTGAAGAGGGGCAGATTCTTGTCACCGGGGCCGCGGACAGCTCATTTTTGCCGGCCCTAGAGAAGGCGGCTGCGGTGGTCATCGAAGAGGGCGGGCTCACGTCGCACGGCGCTATCCTGGCCCTGCATCTGGGCAAACCGGCCATCGTGGGGGCGGAGAAGGCCACACGGCTGATCCGCTCCGGTGATCCGATCACGGTTGACAGCACCAGGGGGCTGGTTTACCGGGGAAAGGCCAGTGTCCTCTAAATAAAGAAACAGGCCGGCTGGGCCGCTCCGACCATGAAAGGAATATATTATGCGCAGAAATGAAACCAAGATAAGGGTCCGTTACAAGGATACCGATGCCATGGGGATAGCTTATTACGCCAACTATTTTGTCTGGTTTGAAATGGGCCGGACCGAGTGGATGCGCGCCCTCGGCCTGCCTTACCGCGATCTCGAGAAAAGCGGCCTGTTCCTTCCGGTGATCAAGGCCTCCTGTGACTACCGGTCGCCCGCACGTTATGACGACGAGCTGACTGTGGTTACCTTGCTGGAAAGTTTGCGCGCCGTCAGGATCTCCTTTCTTTACGAGGTGCGCTGCGGGGAGCGTCTCCTGGCCAGCGGCAGCACCGAGCATGCTTTTGTCAACGATAAGGGGCGTCCCGTGGCCCTGCGCAAAAAGAATCCTTTCCTGTGGAGAAAGCTCTGCCAGGTGCTGGAAGGACGGTCCGGAAGTTAAGCGAAAGTCTCATCGTTACGGTGGCTCAGGTCCAGATGGTGGATCACCAGGCCGCCCGGCAGCTTCGGGTAGAAACAGGTTGACTTCTGGGGCATATTCACCCCTTTTAGGGCACGCGCGGTAACCGCCTCGATGGGGGTGGGGTTCAGCAGGAAGGCGGCTTGCGCACGCCCGGCGAGGACGGCCTCCCGTGCCTCATCTTCCGCGGTGGTAAAATCGAGGTGCCGTTCGGGGGCGGCGCAGCTCTCAAAGAGGGGATCCAGGAGAAGGCGCTTCAGGAGAGAGACATCGAGCTCACCGGAGGCGTTTATTTCTTTAAGCGTAAGCAGCATCACCCGGCCGGGCAGAAGCAAACCCATTGCCGGGACCTGCTTTCCCCTGGTCGAGATCTCTGCGGCAAAACGGGTTGTATCAAGCTCTTTCAGGCGGCCGCGCTCTGCAATAACGAAATGTTTTTCCATATTCGCGTGCAGCAGTTCAAGCTGCTTCGCTTCAAGCCCGGCCAGAAGACGGTGAAAGGGCAGGATCACCAGGCCCGGGTCTTCCAGGGGCACCAGGACTGCCAGGACATATCCTCCGCCGGGACCGCTCTCCGGGCCGGTTTCGCGCGAATATCGAAGCGCGGTATCGTAGCGGTGATGACCGTCGGCAATGAAGATCTGCCGCGGCGCCATCAGCTGCGCCAGGGCTACCCGGTCCTGCTGCCGGTTAACCGCCCAGAGGGTATGTTTCTCGCCGCGACGGTCGTCAAATTCAAACAGAGGCGCCTCCTGCTGCAGATGGGAACACATTCCGGCGAAGTCCTGCTTCGGGTCGGAGAAAAGACCCAAGATCGGACTGAAGTTGGCCCGGCAGCTGCGCAGCAGCTCCAGACGGTCCTTTTTCGGTGAGGTCAGTGTATCCTCGTGGGGCAGGATCATCTTGCTGGAGTAAGGTTCCAGCTTCAAGGCGACAATAAATCCGGTCCGGTGATAAGTGCGTTCCCGGACCGCAAAGGTCTGCCGGTAAAGGTAAAAAGAGCGCTGCTCTTCCAGAATGAATACTTTATCTTGCAGCCAGGCCACCAGGGCTGCGGCGGACCGGGTGTAACGATTCTCCCCGGCCCGGTCCCGGGAGAATGTTTTGCCGTATTCCAGGCGGATCAGGTTGTACGGACTGCGCCGATAGAGCTGCTCCTGCTCTGCAGCGGTGATCACGTCATAGGGCGGCGTGATCACCGCTGCCAGATCCTCTATTATTCTTTCGTTGTATCGCACTCCCCGGAATGGAACGATTTTAGCCACCGGCATTTCCCCCTTTTTCTATGAATAAGGTCATCTTAATATATTATCAAGGCCGGCGCAACCGGGCTGAAAGAATAGCCCTCTCTCAAATTGGTGAGAATAGGCTATGATTTTTCCTAAACGATGGGGTGGAAAAATGCGGGTGGGAATTCCGCGGGCACTCTCCTATTATTACTACCTTCCCTTCTACAAAGCTTTTCTGGAGAACCTGGGCTGTGATATTATCCTCTCCGCGCCGACCACCGCCAGGACCCTGGAGCGGCTTTCAGCTTGTCCCACCGATGAGCCCTGCATTTCGGTCAAACTGGCCTTTCCCCACACCCTGGAGCTGCTTGAACGGGGAGTGGATTGCCTTTTTATTCCTACCCTGGTGAGCAAGGACCGCCACAGCTACTATTGTCCGAAGCATATCGGCCTTCCGGCCATGCTGCGCAGCGGGCTAGAGCTGCCGCCCGGCAAGATCATCTCCCCGCAGATCAACTGGCGGGAAAATGCCCGGGCCACGCTCAATTCTTTCCTGGAGGCGGGCCTCAAGCTGGGCCGGGACAGCACCGCCGCGCGGCGGGCTTTTGCCGCAGCGCTTCGCTTTCAAAACAACTTTTCCCGCTTAACCGTGGAGCGGCAGCTGACCGTGCCGGAAGCCTATGAAAAGTTTGCCGGCGTCAGGCGTTTCAAGAGAAAGCTTCCGTATCAGCCCGCGGCCCGGCTGAACAGGGACCTGCGAATAGGGGTGGTCGGACACGGCTATATTCTCTACGACTATATCGCCCACAATATCGTGGACCGGCTGCGGGAGCATGCCGCGGTATTCGTTCCGGAGATGGTCTCCCCGGAGGAAATCAAGGAAAGCCTGCGCCGCACCCCGTACGGGCAGGCTCTCTGGAGTTTTGAGCAGGCTATCGTCGGCAGCGCGCTGCACTGGCTGCGCCACCGCCTGGTGGACAGCCTGATCCTGCTGGGACCGTTTGAATGCGGCCCTGAGGCGGTGATCGAGGTCTTCCTGGAGGACGAGGCGGCGAGATGCGGGGTCCCTTTCCTGGTCCTCACGGTTGACGAGCAGTCCGGCGAAGCGGGGCTGGTGACTCGGCTGGAGGCATTTCTGGATACGGTCCGGGATCGGCCCCAAACGCACAGTCCGGCCTCGTTGCCGGCGCCGCCGGAGGAGCGGGGCCGGCCAATCATCGCGCCGCTGCCGGAAAAAAGGGTGCTCGGCTTTCCAAACCTGGGGAATCTCGGCGCTGCCCTCGCCACCGTGTTCAGCGGGGATTTGGTTAACGCGGTGGGGCCCCTGCCGGTGACCCGGCGGACGGCCGAGCTCGGTGAGGAGCTGGCCCCCGAATTTATCTGCTATCCCTTTGCCGTGACCATCGGGCAGATGCGCCAGTGCCTGGAGGCCGGCGCGAACACAATCATCATGGTGGGGGGCAAGGGGCGCTGCCGCCTGGGCTGGTATGCCGAACTGCAGGAGATCCTGCTGAAAAGGGCCGGCTACAACTTTGAGATGCTGGTGATCGATTCTCCATTTCCGCTCCGGCAGAATTACAGTTCTTTCATGCGGACGGTGCGACGCTTCTATGATCCGCAGCTGGGCAGGAAAGTTATCGCCAGCGCCATGCTGGCCTTTTACAAGGCGCTACTGACGGAACGGGCCGAGGCGTTCTTTTATCGGCTGCAGGCCCGGGAGAGACGGCGGGGCGGAGCGCATTCCCTCTTCAGGCACTTTCTGCAGCGCGTCAACGAGGCGGCCTCTTTTGGTTCGCTGAAAGCCTGTTTTCAGGATTTTCAAAACAACTGCGCCGCGCTGAGTCTGGATGAGGACGCCAGGCCGCTAAAAGTAAGGCTGGTCGGCGAGATCTATGCCGTTTTCGAGGAATATGTAAACCATGAACTCGCCCGCACCCTCGGTTCGCTGCCGGATATCCGCATCGAGGTGCAGCGCGAGATCACGGTAATGAACTGGCTGCGGCACAATGTCTTGAAAAGCCCGGCACTGGTGATGCGCCACCGCCGGATCAGCGCCGCGGCAAAGCCCTACTTGGCAGAATCGGTTGGCGGGCACGGCCGCGACAGCGTCGGCCTGGCGGCGCTGGCGCCGCGCGAGGGGATCGACGGTGTAATCCACCTGTGGCCCTTTACCTGCATGCCCGAAATTGTCGCCCAGAGCATCCTTACCCGGGTGGCCCGGGAGCTGGGCCTGCCCCTGCTGACCGTGATTGTCAACGAGCAGACCGGCCAGGCCGGCATGAAGACGCGGATTGAATCATTTGCCCATATTCTCGATGAGAGAAGGGCAGGGAAAGAGGGGAAGTTACAATCTACTTTCTAGGAGCAGACGTGGGCAGCCTTACCACCAAGATAGCGCTGATTGACCGGGCTGGCGGGCTGATCTATTCCTCATACCGCCGCAACGAGGAAGGCCCAATCGAGGCGGTCCGCCAGGCTTTTACCGGGGTCCAGGATTTTCCCGCTCTCCCCGCAGCCGCAGGCACAACCGGTTCGGGGCGGCACCTGGCGGCGGTGATGATCGGAGCTGACACGGTGGTCAACGAGATTACCGCCCATGCCCTGGCCGCTCGGACGGTAGAGCCGGAGGTCAGGACGGTGATCGATATCGGCGGGCAGGATTCCAAGATCATCTACCTGAAAGATGGAGTCTCCGTGGGCTTCAACATGAACACGGTCTGCGCCGCCGGCACAGGCTCGTTCCTGGACCACCAGGCGTCCCGGCTGAATATCCCCATCGAAGAATTTGGTGATCACGCCCTCCGTGCCGCCAACCCGGTGGCCATTGCCGGACGCTGCGGCGTCTTTGCCGAATCCGATCTGATCCACAAGCAGCAGCTGGGATACCGCCGCGAAGATCTCATTGCCGGGCTCTGCCTGGCTCTGGCCAAGAATTACATGACCAACGTGGCCCGCAACCGCAACGTTGAACCGGTGATCCTTTTCCAGGGCGGGGTGGCCGCCAACAGCGGAATACGCTGGGCCCTGGAGCAGCTGCTCAAGGTAGATCTCGTCATTCCGGAACATTTCAAGGTGATGGGCGCCTACGGCGCCGCCCTGCTGGCCCGGCAGCGTTTCCTGGAGGGTACGGTGGAGAGGAGCGTCTTCCGCGGCGCCTCCGCCGTGGCGGAGAGTGAATACCGCCCGCAGGGATTTATCTGCGACGGCTGCGGTAACAGCTGTGAGATCAGCGAGCTTTACATTGCCGGGAAGCTGGCCAGCCGATGGGGCAGCCGCTGCGGCAAATGGGAAGCCGACGTCCGGGAAACGATCACATTGTCCCAGGATTCTTGAACAGGCGGAGGTTGAAGTAACGAATTTTTGCCAGATCTGACCTGTGCTGCAGATTAACGAGATGATCGTGATGGAGGCAGTGCGTGGCGCCGGGGCTCACAGCTTTTCTTACTGGAATGCCCTGGTATGGGTCACCGCCCGTCTAAGCAAGGCTGGCCTAATCTTCAGTGAAACGCTCCCTTTGGGTATAAAAGACCCTCCTTGGAGCCGTCCAAAGAGGGATTGTTGGCTTAAAAATATTTTCTATAGGCCGAGGTATGCTTTCCGGACATGGTCGCTGTGCAGGAGCTCCTCGCAGGAACCGCCGGAGACGATTCTGCCGTTTTCCAGGACGTAAGCGCGGTCGGCTACCTCCAGGCTCTGCTTGACGTTCTGTTCATTGAGGAAGATGGTGAGTCCGTTGTCGCGCAGTTTATGCAGCATCTGGAATGATTCCTTGACCAGCTTCGGGGCCATGCCGTAAGAGAGCTCGTCAAACAGGCCCAGCCTGGGCCCGGACATGAGGCAACGGCCCATGGCCAGCATCTGGCGCTCGCCGCCGCTGAGGGTCTTGGCCAGCTGCTTGCGCCGCTCCCTTAACAGCGGGAAAATGTAATAGACCTTCTCCAGCCTTTCTTTTCTCTGTTTCCAGGAGCTCTTGAGAAATGCGCCCATCTCCAGGTTTTCCAGGATAGACATGTCGGGGAAAAGTCTACCTCCCTCGGGCAGGTAGGATATGCCCATCTCCACCACGGCATTGGGAGAGAAGCCGATTATATCCCGGTCCAGAAAGGTAATGCTGCCTGAAGCCGGTTTAACCAGGCCGGTGATGGCATTGAGGAGCGTCGTTTTGCCGGCCCCGTTGGCTCCCACCAGGGCGACAATTTCTCCCTCTTCCACTTCCAGGCATACGTCCCACAATATCTGGACATTACCGTAAAAGACGTTCAGGTTTTTAACTTCCAACATGAGCTTGCTCTTCCTCTCCCAGGTAGATTTCAATCACTGTCTTGTCGGTGGAGATCTCTGCCGGGGGGCCCTCGGTAATTTTTTTGCCGTGATGCAGGACAATAATCCGCTTGCAGATATTCATGATCGCTTTCATCACGTGCTCAATCATGATAATGGTGATCCCTCTATCCCGGATCCGGGTGACCAGCTCCATGGAATCGGCTACTTCGGTCGGATTCAAACCGGCCATCAACTCATCGAGGAGCAGGAGCTTGGGTTTGGTGGCCAGGGCCCGGGCTACTTCAACCCGTTTCTGGTTGACCAGGGTCAGGCTTTCCGCCGGGGTTTCGCTCAACGCGGACAACCCGGCGAAATCAAGGATCTCTTTGGTTTCCGCGGACGCTTCGGGCCATGTTTTGGCCTCCGATCCGAACAGGGCTCCCATCAGCACGTTTTGAAAAACGCTCATCTCGGGGAAAACTTTCACCGACTGAAAAGTGCGCACCAGCCCTTTCCGGCAGATGTAATTGGGCTTCATGCCGCCAATGTTTTCGCCGTTAAAAACCACATTTCCCGCGTGGGGCGCATATGTTCCGGAGATGAGGTTAAATAACGTGGTTTTACCGGCGCCGTTGGGACCGATCAGCCCCAGGATTTCGCCGCTTTCGACCTGGAAGTCCACGCCGGATACCGCTGCCAGCCCGCCAAAGTTTTTAGTTAATTTTTCGACTTGAAGAATCTGCATGTTTTCCTCCTGAAAATTTCTTCCTGATTGATTGAACCAGGCCGATGATGCCGTTGGGCAGGTAGAGAATAGTAAAGATCATCACTATGCCGAATATAAACATGTAAGCATAGGGAAACTTGGTAACAAGAACTTCCCGCAGGTATGAAAAAACAGCGGCGCCCACCACGGGGCCAAAAAAATGGCCCATCCCGCCGAATATGGCCATTAAAGTCGGGAAAAAGGAGTAATTCAAGTCAAAAGCGATAAAACAATCGATATAAAGCAAACCTGTCGCCATGATTGCCCCTGTAAGCCCGATGAAAAAGGAGCTGAGCGCAAAGGTAAACACTTTCAACCAGACCACATTCACACCGATATGGGCAGCCGCCTCTTCACAGCTGCCGATACAGGACATGGCCAGGCCGTATCTGGAACGCTTCAGAAAGTAAGTGATAACTATTAAGAGCACCACTATAAGCAATAAGACATAAAATACCGTGGTGTCGCTGACTTTCACCACGGGCCGCCCCCGCATCCCCAGAACTGTGATTTCGTACCAGTGCAGCACATGCTTGATCAGCTCAACCGAGCTCAAAGTAAATATGGCAAAGTAAATTCCCCGCAGCCTTAAAGTGATCGAACCGATGATTAAAGCCAGTATAGAGCTGGCCACACCACCGCATAGAACCATAACCGGCAGGGGCAGCACTTTGCCCAGCACTGCCGCGGTATAAATCCCCACTCCGTAAAAAACCGCCGTAGCCAGGGAGATGTAACCGGTAGGGCCGGAAAATATAGTCCAGCTTAAGGCCAGTGCGATAAACATAAAGATGTTTTTTAAAAGGATAACGGTGTAAGGCTTGCTAAAAAAGGGTACCGCAATCAAGAAGGCAAGGACCAAAATCATGACAGTATTAGAGAAATATTTTTTGTTATTAAATTTTTGTATCATCGTAGCGCTACCTCCCAAATATGCCTGACGGTTTTACCAGTAGCAGGATCATGAACAGCAGGTAGTAAGCCGCCATGGTCAATCCCGGCTCGATACCGCTTACAATAGTACCAAATATACCCAGGATAAAACCGCCAACCAGACTGCCAGGAATGCTGCCGAGGCCGCCAAGGACAACCACGATGATCGCGATGATGGTATACTGCATGCCCATGGTGGCATTTAATTTAACATCCATGCTCAGCAAAACACCGGCAAGTCCGGCCATTAAAGCGCCAAGGGCAAAGCAGATTGTAAGCATCCGGTTGATATCAACTCCCATCAGGGCGGCCGCGTCAGGATCCTGTGATGCGGCTCGGATTGCTTTGCCGATTCGGGTCCGGGTGAGAAAGAGGTAGAAGAAAAAACAGATTACAACGGCTGTGACCATGATTACGAGGCGGTTGGCCGCAAAGCGGATCTCCCCAAGGTAAACAGAGTAGGGCATGAAAGAGTAGCCGACAATGCTTTTACCCCAGATAAAAATGGCAATGCTCTGGATAACAAATAACAGTCCAAAAGCCATCAACATGGAATTGCCTTCAAATGCCGCCGGAGAAGGAGTCCTCTCTTTAAGCGTTTTAAAGAGGTAATTCCGGATCAGGTAACCCATCAGAAACAATACCGGTCCTACCAGGGCGAGGCAGAAAAGTGGATTTATGCCGAGGGATGAATGGAGCATCCAGGTAATAAAGGCGCCGATCATGATAAACTCGCCGTGGGCGATGTTCAAAATACGGGCCACTCCGTATTGCATGCTCAGCCCCACTGCAGTAATTGCATATATCCCTCCCAAGAGTAAACCGTTGACGATTACATTAATAAAGGATATCATATGGTCACTCCCGTCCGGTAATTTAGCAATGCAGGCTACCCTACCGGTGTGCCGGCTCCACGAAGTCGCCGGACTGCTGATAACCCTTCAGGTAGCCTGCTTCTCCTCAATCACCGTCAACTAATTTGTTCTATTCAGATGGCCATTCCGGCTTGGGAATGATCGGATCATTGGTTGTTTGATCGGCCGGGGCCACCACTTCAAAGATTCCGCTCTGCCACTGGCCGACCTGGCCGGGATAGCACTCAGCCGGGACGCCGCCGTTTTCGAACCAGAGTTCACCGACGACGGTATCGAATTTTTCCGTGGCTATGATATCCTTGATCTTTTCATGATCAAGTGTACCGGCCTTTTCAATGGCCTGTTCCAGCACCTCCAGCCCGGCATAGTAGATGGCCATGCCCCACCAGTCCATATTTCTCTCACCTTCCTGGTGTGCGATCAGCCGCTCCGCAAGGTCCTTAAGTTCATCGGAGCTCTTCTCGTTCCATGCGCCCCAGCCCATGACTCCCTCTGAAGCCTGACCGTAGATCTGATGGAAAACTTCGAAACAGGCGCCGGGGCCGAAGAGGAGCACGTCGGGGTTGTAATCAGAAGCCATGCATTCGTCCATGACGGCAAAGTTTTCGTCAGGGTAAGCACAGCACAACAGGGCCTGGACATTTTTAGACTTTGCTTCTTCGATAATTGAGGAAACATCTTGAATTCCCATGGGAATAGCCTTGTCAAAAACAACTTCGATGCCGGCCTTTTCCAGGAGTGGTACCAAATCGTTCTTATATTCGAGGCCGTGCTGGTCTTCGATATAGATTATGGCCGACGATTCAACATTGTGGGCTGACAGCAAATCTACCAGGGGCCCTGCCTGGTGCGTGGCATAGTTAAGTAGAGAGAAGAAATATGGCATCTCGGTCATTAGCGGTTCCAGCTGTTTGGCCCCGCCCTCGGCTCCGATTAAAAGGAAGTCGTACTCGTCACAGATCTGGGCAGCGGCTTCCAGATAAGCTGTGCTGATGGGCGCCAGCAGGAAATCGACTTCGTCTTCAACGATCAATTTTTTCAGAAAGTTGGTCATCATGTTCATGTCTGAGGTGTCATCGTATTGCAGCAGTTTAACCGGCAGCTTTTTCCCGTATTCTTCAACATATATGCCGCCGCGCTCATTTACTTCATCGATCCACATGCGGTAAACAGGGCCGAAACAACTTACATCCTGGATGGCAAGAGGGCCGGTATATGACCTCGCCGCCCCAAAGACAATCTCTTCCTTATCTTCAGCCTTGTCTGCACAACCGCCAACAACCAGGGCAATCGCGAGGCAGACAACCAATGCTAACAGGAGAAAAGCTTTTCTGGTCATGCGCTATACCCCCCATTAATTTTAATTATCAAACAACAGAGTAAACAATGACTGCTCCTTTTATCCCTGGATAACACCTCCCCTATATGCATTCTTCTTTTTTTAACGGATATCCTGCAAAATTCAAAAGTTATAATATATATTTGTATATATAACATTTTGCGCGCTTTGTCAATATAAATACTTGGAAGAGCCATTTGAGTTGTCACCGTTTTTGAAAAGAAGAAGATATTTTGAAAGGATAAAAAGCCGGTTGAACCAATTCGCTTTTTGAGTCACGGGTAAATTGTTCTAACTCAGAAACAAGCCGCATGTGCTGAATAACAGCCGGCCCGTGATCCGCTTCGATGTGCCTGCGCCCATTGAGGGGGTTGGTATGTATAGACAACTATTTGCTCTATGGCCAGATCTTTCCTCAAAGTCAGGCAGCAGGGCCGCGATTCCGCTTACTTCTTTATTGAAAATAGATGCTATTTCTTCATATATATATAGTGTCTCTTCAGGGGGAAGAGCTATCTGATTGACGAGTTTTAACCAATAAACTTTGACCAAGAGGGTC
>CAYFRE010000004.1:0-41850 GCA_964345455.1 uncultured Syntrophomonadaceae bacterium
AAGAGTGCACACGGCCTTGCCGGCCCCGGCCTTGAGCAGCTCATTCAGGCCGTCCCTGGCGATCTCTTTTGAATTATTCATGTTTACCTACCTCCCACGTTAACCTGGCATTTGATCGCCGGTCCGCCCATGCCCACGGGGATCGGCTGCTTCTTGCCGCACATTCCGCCGCTCAGCCAGCTCATCTCGCCGGAGACCATGGAGACGGTTTTTAAAACATCGAAGGCCACACCCGAGATGGTGGTATCCTTGATCGCCCGGCCGATTTTGCCGTTTTTGATCTCATAGCCAAGGACAATCCCAAACATAAATTCGCTGGTCGAATCGGCCTGGCCGTTGCCCGGTTTGATGAGGTAGTAACCGTCGTCAACGGAAGCGATCATATCTTCAAGAGTGGCCGTGCCCGGGAGTATGGCCGTATTGCGCATCCGGATGAGGGGTTCGTCCGAGTATGCATAAGCGCGGGCATTGCCCGCAGGCGCTACGTGGACATGGTTGGCGCTCTCCTTGTTATGCAGGAAACTTTTCAAGACACCCTCTTCGATGAGCACGGCATCTTTCGCCGCGGTGCCCTCGTCGTCCACGTAAACGGGAACAGGGCAGGTCTCGCCTTTGTATGAGTTTGCGAAATCGATCAGGGTGATCAGGGGGCCGGCCACCTCCCGGCCGATTTTATCCCCGGCCACGGAGCCGCTCATGACGATGTCCGCCTCCACGGTATGGCCAATGGCCTCGTGGGCCAGGATGCCGGCCAGGTCGGCGTCGAGAACGCAGGTTTTCAGCCCGGCATCTGTGAACACCCCTTCACCTTTCTTAATCAGGTGGTGATACTGCCGGGCAACCTTCTCGAAAAGCTCTCCGGGCGTGGAAAATTGATCTTCAAACTGCCCCAGACCGCCATAAACATCGAGCAGCTCCACCGGGTGGCCGTTCTTTATCACAGAGAGGTGGACATAAATGAAGCTCCTGGGGATCATGGAATGAGAGTAAGATCCGTCCGAAGTCAGCAGCCTTTTCTCCATGTCGAGGCAGCGCAGCGAGAGCGTCCGCCCCGCCAGTTGCGGGTAGGTAGAGGCGATATGATCGTCGAGTTCCCGGATAAACTCAACCAGATCTTTTTGGCTTAACCTGGGCCTGGCCGTGGAGAAGTCATTCTCTGAAGAGGCCGGGACCGCGGGCAGCGGATCCTTTTCTTTTTGTTCTTTTGAATCGAGGAAGAGAGCATTATCCGTGGCCGCCCGGATCGCCGTTTTAACGTTTTCTTCAGAGATCCCGGGATGAGAGGCGAAGCCCCAGGAACCGTTACGGTAGACCCGCGCCGATATGCCGCCGGTTGACGAACGGGAGTTCAACGTGTTGCTGCCCTTGACGAAAGTAATATTTACAGACCGGTTCTCCTGGACTCTCAGCTCGGTATAGGCGGTAAAGAGCCCTTTGTAGTCATGCAGATTCATGTTAAGCAAATAGATCCCTCCTTGCATGTGGGGGCGAACAGTATAACCGACACAATGACAATACCGGTTCCTTATTGCAGCATACATACCATATTATAGTATTTGGAAGCTCCCGGGTCAATGAATCCTTCGAGCCGCGCTTCTCCCCGCCTGCTCTGAGCTCCCCTGTTCTCCCAGCATAAATTGCGCTAAGCAGGGCATAGCTAAACTTGCAATATTAATATGATCACTCATGTACATGATTATTTTCCGAAATGCTTAGGGAAAACGTTATGCAGACCGCAACAAATCATAATGCCGTTTTGAAGGAGGTGAAAAGTGATGCCGCATCAACAGCTCGGAATTCATGAAAAGATCGAGTTGCACGAGCTTCTGACCATGAAAACGGTTTGTGCGGGAAAGTCCATGGCCATGAAAGAGATGGTCACCGACCCGCAGCTAATTTCCTTGCTGGAGCAGGACGCCAACAAGGCCAGGGAGCATATACGAGAGCTGCAGGATATAATTGCCGGCGGTTCTGCCGGTTTCCAGTAAAAATCAATGAAGGAGGTTTTTCTCTTGGTACAAAACGTGACCGAGAAAATTAGCGATCAGGTCATCGCCCCTGATTTGCTTCTTGCCGCCAAAAACGGTGTGCGGACCTACGCTTACGCCATTACCGAGGCGCATTCACCGGCAGTGCGCAGTGTTTTGAAACGGCATCTCGATGATGCCATCAGTTTCCACCAGCAGGTAGCCGACTATATGGTCAACAAGGGGATGTATTATCCTCACGATCTGGAAAAGCAGATCCAGACAGACCTGTCCAATGCGCAGTCGGTTTCCGGGGCGGCCTTTAACACCTGATTGCTCGTTACAAACCTGCTCATGGAGGGAAGCCAATGTTTAAATATGACCGCAACCTGCTCCAGCCGGTGAAGGTGGAGAGGCCCAACCCTACCTACGCCGCCATGCTGGTTGAACAGCTGGGCGGCCCCCAGGGTGAGTTGAAGGCGGCAATGCAGTACATTTCGCAGAGCTACCGGATCAAAGATCCCGAAATCAAGGACCTGTTTATGGATATCGCCGCGGAGGAGCTCAGTCACATGGAGATGGTGGCCACGGCGGTAAATCTGCTTAACGGCCATGATGTTGATTCCACCGCGGTGGAAAGCGGCACCATTGAGCACCAGGTCCTCACCGGGCTCGCCCCGTATCTGGCCAACGCCTCCGGTTTCCCCTGGACAGCCGCCTACGTCAACGTGACCGGGGACCTGCCCGCGGATCTGCTTTCCAACATAGCCGCGGAGCAGCGGGCCAAGGTGGTCTACGAGTACCTGCACCGCCAGATTGCGGATAAGCATATCCGCGAGATGATCGACTTTCTCTTGAACCGCGAAGAGGCCCACAACACTCTCTTCCGCCAGGCTTTGCAGAAGGTCCAGGGGACCGGGTCTACCCGCGACTGGGGTGTTGATGAAAATGCCCGGCTTTACTTTGACCTCTCCAATATAGGCGGGCGGCAGTTCTCCCTTGAACAGCCCCAGCCGCCTTCTTCCAACGAGCCGGCGCAGCCGGCCCCGTCCTAAACAGCCCGGGAGCCCCCGCTTATGTTCAGGGGCTCCCCATTACGTTAGAGAACCTGGCCGGGATAATTTTTTTTCACCCGGTATTGTGCCTTTAAGACGCAACCCGTCAATGAATTGATTTCTTAATAATCTTTCTTTCAAACCTTTACCATACACCCTTTCCCTAAGAATACCGGCATCAGGCATTTTTGCTATTTCTTCAAGAATTTGTTTGGCTTCATCTGCTCGATAGTTTAAATCAATAGCTTTCCCTACCACCCATATTCTCACATTAATATTTTCATGTTTCAGGCTGTTTATGATAATCTAAAAGTACCCCGGGGTAATAATTGAAAACTCCCCCACCATAGAATAAGCTCTCCTGTGCATAGGAACCAGAGGATACATAGGAGGCCGGGGAGATGATAAAGAACCCACCGAAGCGCTGCTTAAGCTATCTTTGTATTATGGATTTAACTACAGGTTTTGTAACGCCCGGGCCGGTTGGGAAAAGGGGCATGTGGAGCGTAGAAATATGATACAGCAAGGGTTACTGAGCTGAGGGTGGGCAAGTATTCCACCATATGTGTAGATACCTGCCGCTACTCGGTGCCAGATCAGTACGTGGGGGAATTTTTATTCGTTAAGATATACACTTCTTGCATCTTTTGTTACTACAAAGATCGGAAAGTAGCCGTCCATGAGCGTAAATACGGCCCGAGGAAGTGGAGCATCAAAATTACCCATTACACCAGAACTCTGAAAAGAAAGCCCGGTGCCCTTGCTGGCAGTTTAGCCCTACAGCAAGCGGAACCGGGACTTCAAAAAATTTACCGTGAACATTATAACGGAAAAGAATAATAATTCATAGAGTTGCTCGAGCTGGTGGGCGAAAAAGGTTGAGCTAAAGTAGCGGCAGCCGTGGAGGCTCTGAGAAAGGTATCCCCTACCCACTTGTCAACGAAGAAAATCGATATCTATCTGCAAGCGCAACGATGACAATATTTTGCCGGGTAATGGAGATGACACGCTGACCATGTCCAAGGGTATTCTCGAATCTTACAGCCGGCTTCTAAACGGCAGTGTTAACAAATTCGATCAAGGAGTCCAGGTGCTATGATTACAAAACGGGAAATAAATGAACAGATAGAAAATTATTGCAAAGAATTGAGACTCCCGGCTATCAGGCAGAACTTTGTAGAAGATGCCCGGGAAGCAAATCAAAATAATTATGGTTATGAGGAATTCTTGTATTACCTATTGCAAAAACAAAGTGACTTAAGGCGGGAAAACGGGAAAAAGAACAGGATCCGCTTGGCCAATTTCCCCTCAAAGAAATATCTTGAAGATTTGATTGTAGAGGATTTACCGGAGGATGCCAGAAAAAAGTTAAAACTTCTTAGCTCCCTTGAATTTATTAAAACAGGGCAAAACGTTATACTGGCGGGCAATGCTGGTACCGGGAAAACCCATATTGCCACGGGCCTCGGAATCAAGGCTTGTTTGGAAGGATACAAGGTGCTTTTTACTACTGTACCTTTGTTAGTCAACCAGCTTAAAGAATCCCGCTCCGCCAAGGTCTTAAGAGCCTTCGAAAGTAAGTTTGAAAAATATGACCTGGTTATCGCTGATGAGCTGGGCTATATTTCTTTTGATAAAGAGGGTTCAGAACTTTTGTTTACCCACCTATCTTTAAAGGCTGGTCGCAAATCAACCATTATCACTACAAATTTATCTTTTGAAAGGTGGGAGGAAATATTTAAAGATCCAGTGATGACAGCCGCCATGATCGATCGGCTCACTCACAAGTCGTATATTGTGAATATGAACGGTAACTCTTATCGCTTAAAAGAAACAAAAAAATGGTTGGAGGAACAAGAATGAGCATGTTTTTTTAACTTTAAGTGGGGGAGTTTTCGATTAAAATATGGGGGATTTTTCAATTGACAAATACATCGCCGGTATAGAGCTCCCTCCTCTGAGCTTCTCCGGCAGGAGGGGGGACAATCTATTCTGAGATCATTTCAAAGCAGGCGATCAGATCGCGGTTGCCTTCCACAGGAAAAGTATATATAGCCGTATCGCAGACATGCGCACCGTATTCCGTCCACCCGCTAAATCTATATCCTTCATCAGGTATGGCCTTCAAAGTAACTTCAGAGCCGTAAATATAAAAACCGCTCCCTTCTACACATCCGCCATCTCCGGCAGAAGCGGTAATTGTATATTCCCTCAACTTGAAATTTGCGCTCAAAATGCGGTCGGCGGTGACTCGAACCGCCAAGTCAGGATCTGTTCCCAGGATATCTCCATTCTCGGTCCAGTTCACAAAATCATAGTGCGTTTGCGGCCTGGCTGAAACTTTCACTTCGGTACCGTATCTATATTGGACCTCGCCGCCCCCCGTGACCTCTCCGCCCTGTTCGGGACTTACCCGGCAGGTTATTGTAAAATGGGTCCGGTAACCCGGTAGATTTTGCGCGGTAACCAGTGGCAGCGCCCTCGTTTTGGGCCAGATTGTCTTCAGGTCGCTCATATTCAAATAACCGGTTGTATATTTCCCTATCTCCACCGTGATACAGGGAATTTTTAAATTATATACTACCCATGCGGTCAGGTGTGAAGGCGAATCCCAGGTCACCCATCGAGAAGGATAAGCCTGGTAGCCTGAATAGTTGCTCATGGCCTGGACTATTTTTTGATCCCTTTCCATTATCTTGCTGCCATGAAGAAAAAAAAAAAAATACCAAAAGAAGCGATTTCCCGTTGAATGGTAGGTGAGAATCGCTTCAAAGTTACCCTGCCGGATTAAGCCGGCAATTGCTTTGCTCTCCGGTTCACTTTCCGGAGAAAGGCCGGGATATTCCTCGAACCAGGGTTTCCGGGGCGTCTTTGGAGCATTTTTGTGCTTCTCCCACCCCTGGGGCCCTGCCGAGTGCTGGCGGTTGAGATCCACCCCGCGGATGTTGGCTTTCCACCGGGTAAAATTGTCACTTTTCCCGGGTTTCATGGCCAGCAACTGATCATGTTTATCCTCGGGAAAAGCAGCCAGGCCGTGCTGCGCCAGCGTTACTCCATCGGGGTTTTGCATGGGTACGAAGAGCATAGTGTATTGATCCAGCACCTCCCTGACCGGATATCCGCCCACGGTGCCGCCGCTGCCGTATGCCTGGGCATAAGTCTCTATGGTTTTTACCAACAGCGCACTGGTGAGCCATTCCCGGGCATGACATGCACCCACAATCAAGATCCTCTGATCTCCCTTGCCCATGGAGAGAGACCACAGGTTCCGGCCCTCGACAGAGCTGCCCACGCTGCCGAGTTTGATCAAATCCGGATATGCCCCCTTCAGCGAATGCAGCCTGGATGTCATCTGCTCATATGTATAAATTGAAGAAGCCGGCAGCGGATAAACCATGGGAACAGTCCGCCCCGGCGGAGACGATGAACCCTTTGCCCCTTTGCCTTTTTCTTCCACATCATCCCCTGCTTTCGCTTCAGCTTCAACAGGCGGACCGGCAGCAGAGGTATAGACGGCAGGAGGCCCGCCAATGCGGCGGTTATCTCCATTTCGGGAACAAGCATCGCTTTCGCCCGTATGGAGACTGCCATCAGATGTGGGAGATTGCCCGCCGGCTCCGGGTAGGGCGGCGGCAATAAAAAATATAACGAGAAGATAGGCTGCGATCAATAAGGAAAGTTTTGAACGATCCATCAGGCTACCTCCATGTGCGTAAAACTGTATCATTTTCCATATATTTTTTTAATTCGAGGTTAATCAACATATTTCCTTTTAATTTCTGAAACGTAAACCGGTGCTGAACGATGCCCCTACAGGGGTTAAAGAATGGTATAAAGCAGCATGATGGAATGAGAAGAAAGCGGGCGGCCTGGCGCCGCCCTTCTCAAAAACAGATTCACGGGATAGCATTGAGAAATAACCCGGTACGCGCTACAGTTTCTCCCGGAAAAGGCGGTTTAGCTCTTGCGGATCGGCGCGGCCCCTGGTCATGGCCATTACTTTTCCGACCAGGAAGGCCAGTGCCTTCTCCTTTCCCTTGCGATAGTTTTCCACTGCAGCAGGGTTTTCAGCGATGACCTGCTTCACCAGCGGTTCCAGCGTCTCCTCGCCCGATATTTTACCCAAGCCCCGCTGCCGGACCAGTTGGCGCGGCGAGGCGCCGCTTTTGACCGCCTCCGCCAGGAGCTCCTTGGCCACGGGGCGGTTGATCTCGCCGGTATCAAGCAGTTCGAGCAGCTCCACCAGGATTGCGGGAGCAAGCTCCTCCACTTTTCTCCCGCTCTCGCGCAGCCGGTAGATCAGGTCCCCCTGCACCCAGTTGGCCAGGTTGCGGTAGTCGCGGTAGCCCTCTGCCGCCGCTTCAAAAAAGTCGGCCAGCTCGCGGGTTCCGGTAAGCATGGCGGCCTCTTCAGCCGAGAGATCGTAACGCTCCCGCAGGCGCTGCCGCCTCTGCCGCGGCAGTTCGGGAAGCCGCTCCTTAATCGCTTCAATATAGGAGCGCTCCAGGAGCAGCGGCGGCAGGTCCGGCTCCGGGAAATAGCGGTAATCGGCTGCTCCTTCCTTTTTCCGCATGACCACGGTGACCCTGCGGCTGTCATCCCAGTGGCAGGTAGCCTGGAACAGTTCGCCTCCCCCGGCGAGGATCCGGCCCTGGCGTTCGGCCTCGTAATTCAAGGCCTGCTCCACCGCCCGGAAAGAATTTAAGTTCTTGACCTCCGTCCGGATGCCCAGCTCCTCAGATCCGGCCGGGCGCAGCGAGATGTTGGCGTCACAGCGCAGGGAACCCTCTTCCATCTTCACATCGGAGACGCCGGTATAGAGCAGCAGCGTGCGCAACTCTTCAAGAAAGAGTCGCGCCTCCTTTCCCGAATAGATCTCCGGAGCGGTGACGATCTCCAGCAGCGGCACTCCGGCCCGGTTGTAGTCAACGAGGGAGTAAGCAGCACTCAAGATGGAGTCCCCGGCATGAATGAGCTTGCCCGCCTCCTCCTCCAGGTGGGCCCGGTGCAGGTTGACCCTGCGGCTGCCTTCGGGAAAATCTATTTCGAGATATCCTCCCCAGGCCAGCGGCTCATCGTCCTGTGAAATCTGGTAGGCTTTCGGTAGGTCGGGATAGAAGTAATTTTTTCGGGCAAATACACTTTTCTCTTGCACCCGGCAGTTCAGGGCCAGGGCCGCCAGAACGGCATATTCCACAGCGCGGCGGTTCAGCAGCGGCAGGGTGCCGGGCAACCCCAGGCAGCCCGGGCAGCAGTTGGTGTTCGGTTCTGCTCCGAAGGCGGTGCTGCATCCGCAAAATATCTTAGAGCGGGTCTGCAACTCTACATGGATCTCGAGACCGATAATTGCTTCATATTCCATCCAGAAGTAAACCTCCTTCTACGACTCAAGCGGCAAAAGCCGCGGGCGCAGCGGCTCCATACCGTGATCTTGCTCCAGAAGATGTGCCGCCCGGAAAAGGATCTCTTCCCGGAAGGGCGCCGCCGTCAGCTGTACTCCCATGGGCAACCCGCCTGAGTCCAGGCCGTAAGGGACGGAGACGGCAGGCACTCCGGCCAGGGGTCCGGGAAAACTGAAGATGTCGGCATAGTGCAAAGCCACGGGATCATCTACCTTTTCCTCCAGCTTGAAAGCCGTCGTCGGAGTAGCCGCTCCCAGCAGGAGATCGAATCGCTTGAAGGCAGATTCGTAATCACGGCGGACCAGGGTGCGCACGCGCATCGCCTGGGCGTAATAGGTCTCGTACTGCTTCTCGCGCAGGATATGTGTCCCCAGGAGGATACGCCGTTTCACTTCCAAACCAAAGCCTTCACCCCGCGACCGGCTGTACATTTCGGTTACATTCTCCCCCGCCGCGCTGCGGCCGTATCTGACTCCATCGAAGCGGCCGAGATTGGAGGCCACCTCGGCGGCGCTGATCAGGTGATATGCTTCCAGGCTGTGGCCGGCATGCGGCAGGGTAACTTCTTCTATGATAGCCCCGTTTTCGGCAAAGCTTTTGGCGGCTTTATGTACCGCGGCAACGATCTCCGCGTTGAAATGCTCCGGCATGTTTTTAGCCAACAGCCCCACGCGCAGCCCCTTGACCCCTTTTTGCAGTGCAGATATATATCGGGCAACAGGTTCGTCCGACGAAGTGGCATCAGCCGGATCTGCGCCTGCGATGAGCTCCAGCAGCAGCGCGGCATCGGCTGCGGTCAGGGCCAAAGGACCGGCCTGATCCAGTGACGAGGCCATCGCGATGAGCCCCGCGCGGGATACCCGGCCGTAAGTAGGGCGCAAGCCCACGAGGCCGCAGAAGGCGGCCGGCTGGCAGATCGAACCCCCGGTATCCGAACCCAGCGCCAACGGCGCCATGCCGGAAGCAAGAGCTGCGGCGGAGCCGCCGCTGGAGCCCCCGGGGACCCGCGCCAGATCCCAGGGATTACGGGTGGGAAAAAACGCCGAGTTCTCTGTTGAAGAGCCCAGGCCGAATTCATCAAGGTTAGTCTTTCCAAGAAGGGGCATGTCCGCGGCGCGGGCTTTCTTGACCACGGCGGCATCTTCCGGAGGAATGTATGCCTCGAGAAAGCGGGAGGCGCAGGTAGTCCGCACCCCACGGCTGCAGAAATTATCTTTAACCGCCAGAGGAACCCCGGCCAGGGGGTGCAGCGCTTCGCCGCGGCCTCTTTTCTCATCAACCGCCGCTGCTTCGGCCAGGGCGGTTTCCGGTGTCCGGGTAATATAAGCCCGGACCTGCGGCTCCACCGCTCCGGCACGATCGATAAAGCTCTGCGTTACCTCCACCGCGCCGGCTTCTTTCTTCTGCAGTAGCCGGCTTAACTCCAGCGCCGTCATCTCAAAAAGTTCCATCGAACCGCTCCTTTCGACGATTTGCCCGTTCGCCGCGATTAAGCTTCATCCAGTGCATCCTCAGCGATGCGGGGAACGTAAAAATATTGCTCACGCCGGTTGCCCGTGTTTCCAAAGACAAGGTCCGGGCGCAGCGAAGGCTCCACCTCATCTTCCCGTAAGCGGAGCTGCAGCGCAGCCGGATGAACGGCAGGCTCGACCCCCGTTGTATCTATCTCTTGAACCTGACGCAATACTTTGATTGATGAATTCAACTGGCGGGCAATCTGTTCTTTTTCAGCGTGGTCCAGGTAGAGGCAGGCCAGGGTGCACAGCTCCTCCAGCTCCTGTTCAATTCCCGGTTCAGCAGCCATGGTTAACGCCTCCTGTTCTTATCTAAAAATCCGGTGTAATATATGCAAATTTATCCGGTAAAGAAAATTTCATCTGCATTATACATCAACAGAGGCGATCTTTAAAGGGAGAGCCTGCAAAGAACCGCTCAGTCAATCGTTCAGGGGGTCGGGGTGCACGATGGCCCTGCAGTTGAATTTTTCTTCGAGCCTATCCTGAACCAGGTGTGTGATCTTGTGGGCCCGGTGCAGGCTGATGCTGTCAGCCACCCTGATATGCATCGTCACTGACTTGTGCATACCGTAGTCGTGAACCTCCAGGTCGTGCACATCGAGGACCCCTTCCACATCCAGCGCCTCTTTTTCAAGATTGCCGAGCAGATCCGAAGGGGCATTGGTGCCAATAAGTTTATCGCCGGCATGGTAGGCGATCTCCCCGCCGGTGTAAATAATAAACCCGGCCACGAAAAAAGCGCTCACCGGATCAATCCAGCTGATTCTGAAGTAGCCGCCGCAAACCGCGATCAGAACAAGGACAGAGGTGAGAGCGTCACTCCGGTGGTGCCAGGCGTCGGCAATCAGCGCTTCCGAGCCGATCAACCTGCCGAGACTCCCGGTAAAACGATACATCAGCTCCTTGGCCAGGATCGATCCAAGAGCCACAAAGACAGCCACCAGGCTGGGCTGCATGGTAATTCCCCCGGCAAGGCGCCTGCAGGCATCCCAGATGAAGCCGATACCTACCCCGATCAAAGCCACGGCCACGGCCAATCCGACCAGGTATTCCACGCGCCCGTGACCGTAAGGATGTTTTCTATCCGGCCCCTTGCTTGATATTTTGAAGCCGATGATCACCACAACCGAAGTGACGATGTCAGAAGCGGTATGCACCGCGTTGGCCAGCATGGAAACGCTGCCGGTGGCCATGCCTACGGCAAATTTCAGCAGGGCCAATATGGCATTGCCGGTAATGCTGGCCCAGCCTCCGATATACCCGAGACGCAATCTTTCCTGTGGCCGGCTGATATCCCTCCCGCCGGCCACGGCTTTAACCAGGGCCTCATCCAGTGATTTCATGATCAAAATTCCCTCACTTAAGAAAAACGGCTTTTTGTCCCACCGGTTGGATAAGAGCCGACCGGCTGCTAAAAAGCCCGGCTTCACCGGTTACCCGGCAGCCTGTTCCCTATCAATATACTATGCCGGGATGAGAAATTCAATCCAGAATTCTTGAAAAGTAAATTATTGACTTCATAGCAATATACCGGTTGCCGCCATCCCTCTTACAGCGCCTCCCCTACGGGGAAAATAGGATTAACGCGGTCAAAGAGGTGACATCAATGGGCGCTGTCATAATAATAGACGGAGGCAGAGCCGGGGCTGCGGGATCACAGTTAAGGGAGCGCCGCAGCGGCGTTGACGAAGGCCTGGAAAAGGAGACTCGATGCAGGATGCTGCAAGGACTCCGGATGCCACTGCACCCCGATGAGAAAACGGTGATCCGGATCTTCAAGAGCCTCGATCACCCCGTCCGGAGCGGCCGCCGCTTTTTTTAGTCCCGGGGCAATCGCGGCAGGGGCCTGGTGATGGTAGCTGTTGACCGCGAGGCGGCCCTCTCCCAGGAGATATGCCAGGCGGGTTTGCGGAAAGATCTCCACGGTATGCGAGGGATGAGTGCGGGGGGCCTTCTGCCGGTGCTGCAAACAACCCACCCTGCCAAGATCCTGGATCAGGGTCCCGCCCAGAACAACATTCAGCATCTGCAGGCCGCGGCAGATACCAAAAAGAGGCAAACCCCGGACCAGCGCCGCCCGGACCAGAGCATACTCCCAGGCGTCGCGCTGCGGATCAACTTCATCGAGGTCCGGTTGAGGCTCCTCTCCGTAGTAGAAGGGAGCCACGTCGCCACCCCCGCTGAGCAGCAGGCCGTGCAGAGAACCAAGCAGGAGACCTGCAGCAACAGGCTCCAGAGGGGGCAGCAAAAGCGGGAGCGCTCCCGCCTCCTCGATCCGGCAGCTGTAGGTATAGGGCAGCCAGACCCGGCGGCGGTTGTAATTCCGGTTAACGGTAATCCCGATTAGCGGTCTCTGATGCGGTTTTCGGGTCAACGGCTCTCCCGCTCCTTCTGCAAATTAAAAACCGCCCCGGCCAAAAGAAGGCGGTTATAAAAGAAAATTATTCCGGCAGTGGGTACTAGAATTCTATCAGGCCAACGCTGATCCGCAGCGCATCATCAATCCTTACCATGATCCGATCATCCAGCTCGGTAATCTTTTTCTGCAACCGCTGTTTATCGATTGTCCGGATCTGTTCGAGCAGAACTACCGAATCCCGATCGAGATTATACTCGGCAGCGTTAATCTCAACATGTGTCGGCAGCTTGGCCTTGTCGATTTGAGAAGTTATCGCGGCAATAATGACCGTGGGGCTGTAGCGGTTGCCGACATCGTTCTGAATCACCAGGACGGGGCGCACCCCGCCCTGTTCGGAGCCGACAACAGGACTTAAATCTGCAAAAAATATATAGCCTCGTTTAACCTCCACCATTTCACTCTCCACTGACCAGCTCTTCCAGAATCCTGCCGGCCTCGTTTTCAGCGTAAACCGCCTCTTTGGAAAGAGCCAGGTTGATCTTGGCCATCTCGAGGTAGCCCTTCTGCATCCGTTCACGGATTTGCCTTTTTTTCCGCTCCTGCAGATACAGCTTCATCGCTTCGCGGATAAACTCACTGCGGGTTCTCTTTTCCAGCGCCACAATCCCGTCTACTTCCGTCAAGAGGTTTTGCGGCAAGCTAATCATGATCCTTTTTGTTTCCGCCATGATGCCAACTACCCCCTTCATTAGTAATATCAACCAGGCCGCATTGCTTCCATATGAGGTATTATACGGTTTCGTTTAATAGTTATGCAGCCTGCCCTGGAAAAAGAAGCCTAAAACCGGGTTGACTATAAGATATTTTAGCGCTCCTCCGCAAAGCGTCCCCGCCTCAGGTAGCAACGGGGCACCCTTTTACCGACATTGCATAGCAGCTCATAATTTATTGTCCCCAAAAGCTGCGCCACCTCTTCAACGGTAATGCGCTCAGATTCCTGGATCCCGTAAAGGACAACCTCGTCGCCCTCCGCCGCACCCTCGATACGGCTGACATCGATCATCATCTGGTCCATGCAGATGCGTCCGATAACCGGAGCCCGCCGGCCGCGCACCAGCACTTCGCTGCGGTTGGAGAGACGGCGGTGATAGCCATCGGCATAGCCGATGGGCACCGTTGCAATGATGGACCTTTCTGCCGTGCGGTAAGTCCGTCCGTAGCTGAGCGGCGTTTGCGGCGGAACCTCTTTGATAAAGACGATTTTGCTTTTCAGGGACATCGCCGGACGCAGCTTTACCGCTGCATGGTTTTGCATCCACGGCGCCGGGTAACAGCCGTAGAGAGAAATCCCGATCCGGACCAGGTTATATCGGGATTGCGGGAAAAGCAGGGCGGCGGCGCTGTTGGCGGCGTGACAAACAGGAGGAAATATTCCTTTTTCCCGGGCGGCGGCAATTACGCCGTCAAAAAGCTGCAGCTGGCCGGCGGTGTATGCCTTCGCGCTATCATCATCTTCATCGGCGGAAGATAAATGAGTAAAAATCCCTTCCAGTTTCAGGCCCGGCAGGCGGGATACGGCGGCGATAAATCCGGCGGCATCAGCCGGACGGACACCGATCCGCCCCATCCCGGTATCAATTTTCAGGTGTACCGGTAAAGGCTTCTCTACCGAAGCACACCGGCTGCTGAAAAGTTTGGCCTTCTCCAGATCGAAGAGAGCCGGTGTCAGGTTGTGTTTTAACAGAAGCGGCACGTCGGCAGGATCGGTACAGCCAAGCAGAAGAACCGGGACCTCAATCCCGGCCCGCCGGAGCTCCAGCGCTTCTTCAACCAGAGCTACCGCCAGGCAGGAACCCCCTGCCTGGCGGGCTGCCCGGGCCACCTCCACGGAACCGTGGCCGTAGCCGTCAGCTTTAACTACCGCCATGATCTGCACATCCGGACCGAGCAGCCGGCGAAATTCGCTCACATTATGCCCGATATTGTCGAGATTTATTTCCGCCCGGGTAGGCCGCAGGTGAGAAACGGGGCTCACTTCAACACTCCCATCATGGTTTCGGCTGCAAGAAAAAAAGTCAATCAGATAATCAATACTCCGGGTATTGATTATTCTATTCAACAGTAGCAGCTTTATTCCTGCCGCAACCGTCTGCCAAAATTTATAGACTGTTCTGCGTGGCCGGTCACTCAGGCAGCAGGGAGGCGCCGCAGCAATCGGGGATAGCGGGAATGAGCCGGCAGCGGATCCCGGCATTGGCAAAAGCGGCCTGCAATGCGGCGGAAACCAACCCTTCTCTCGGATCATTGTCTCCGCGCTCAAACCAGAAAGCGATGATCGAGGGTCCGGCGCCGCTGATTGCGGCACCGCCGGCACCGGCGCGGCGGGCTGCCGCCACTGCCGCTTCAGATCCCGGAATGAGGTGGTAACGGTAGGGCTGATGCAGCCGGTCTTCCGTGGCCCAGCTCAGAACATCCTCTTTTCCGGCAAGCAGGGCGGCGGCCAGGGCGGCGGCGCGGCCTGCATTGAAAACGGCATCGCTGTGCGTCACCTGCTCCGGCAATATGCGGCGCGCTGTTGATGTGGAAAGGATGATATCGGGCACCGCCAGCAGCAGGCGCAGCCCGGGGGCGGGTGAAGTATGATATGTGCGCAGCTCCCCCTGTTCGCGGCAGCTGATCACCATCCCCCCGTAAATCGCCGGCGCCACATTATCCGGATGTCCTTCCATCTGCACGGCCAGCTCCAGAATCTGCTCACGGCTGAGCGGATGCGGTAAAAATGCATTCGCGGCAACCATTCCGCCGACAATGGCGGCGGCGCTTGAGCCGAGCCCGGCGCCTATCGGGATCCGGTTAATCTGCCGCAACGCCCAGGGAGGAGGCTTCAATCCGGCAGCCTTGAAGAGAGCGCCGGCGGCCTGCAGCGAGAGGTGACTTTCATCCCGCGGCAGTGACTCCGCCCCTTCACCCTCGATCTGCACCTCGGGCCGGGGGCCCGCCGCAACGGACAGGGTCAACTCATTGAAAAACTGCAGTGCCAGGCCGATGGCATCAAATCCCGGGCCGAGGTTGGCGCTGGTGGCAGGCACTTTCACTCTTACTTTCACGTTCATTTCCCGACCCCCGTCAACCGGGCGAGGCCCGCCTCGCCCCTACACAAACTGACCGTTTTCTTCACCCTCCAATTCATCCAGACAGGTACCCGGTCCCTCCGTCCAGGACGCGGAAGACGCCGGGGTCCGGCTGAATTGCCGGCAGCCGGAGCGCCTTTTCCAGGGAGCGGTAAAAACGCTCCTCGGTGACATCGTGGGTCACCAGGACAATCTCGGCGATGCCGTTTGTTTTGCGTTTCTGAATGATCATATCCAGGCTGACCTCCTCTTCGCCAAACACGGTGGCCAGGGCGCCGAAAACCCCCGGAAGGTCCCGGGCCTGGAGCCGCACGTAAAAACGCGAGTCGATAGCGGAGAGGGGCAGCAGCTTCACATCCCTGACGCCGTTCGGATAGGGCCCGTTTTCAGTCCGGGCATGAAGCGAGCGCACGGCGTCGATAATATCGGCCACCACCGCGCTGGCCGTGGGGAGAGCGCCGGCGCCGCGCCCGTAAAACATAGCCTCACCTATGAGATCACCTTCGATAAAGAAGGCGTTAAACTCATCGTGAACCGAGGCCAGCGGATGTGTCAGCGGGACCAGCGCCGGGTGAACCCGCAAAGCCAGGCCGGCAGGCTGCTGCTCCCCGATGGCGAGAAGTTTGATCGTATAGCCGAACTCGCGGGCATAGTGAATATCAGCCCTGGTAACAGCGCTGATCCCCTGAATAGAGAGATCGTCGGGATCAACCGGGCAGTTGAAGGCGATCCCGGCCAGGATGGTCAATTTGTAAGCGGCGTCCCTTCCTTCAAGATCGTTGGAGGGGTCTGCTTCGGCAAAACCGAGTTCCTGAGCCCGGACCAGCGCCTCCTGAAAATCCATATCATCGAGGGACATCCGGGTGAGGATATAGTTGGTGGTGCCATTGATGATCCCGATCATCCGTTTGATCCGGTTGGCCACGAGACAGTGTTTCAGGGGGCGAACCAGGGGAATGCCTCCACCGGCGCTGGCTTCATAGTAAATATTCCGCCCGCAGCGGTGGGCCAGCTGCAAAAGCTCCCGGCCGTGCCGGGCCATCAGATCTTTGTTGGCGGTAACAACATGTTTATTTTCTTTCAGCGCTGCGCTGATCAGGGTGCGCGCCGGCTCGATCCCGCCCATGAGCTCCACCACTACGCTGATCGAGGGATCTTTGATCACCGCATCAGGATCGGCGGTATAGGTTTGTGCAGACAGCTCCACCGCCCGGCGGCGGGAAAGGTCCCGCACCAGCACCCGCTGCAGGGTTAATTTGATATCCGTCTTGTTGGCCAGCAGGCCGCCGTTGCGCTCGATGATCTCGGCCACACCGCCTCCAACCGTACCCATCCCCAGCATGCCGATCTTAACAGTTTCCCCAGAACTCAATCCCGGACTGCCCCCTTTTTCATATTTCCGCTCATTATACCATACCATCGGGGGCTTGTCCGGAAAGTGCTTAAAAAAACCGGTGCAGCGCACCGGCAGAACGAATTGTTGGTTTAAAAATACGACTTATTCGACACGCAGATCTGCCTGCGGCGGGAAAGGCGGCCACTCCGGCTCGAAATCCGGGCATTCCGCCTCCACCTGGGTGCAAAAGTCGGGTTCCGGGCAGAAACCGTAAGAGGGAACCAGCAGCTGCACCAGGGCCACCAGTTTAACCAGAATCAGCTTGCCGATACAGCAGGTCACCTCCTGCGGTCCCGAAACGAAGCACTCGAAACATTCGAGAAATACTTCACACTGGACAAAGAGCCTCTTGTCGAAGATGCGGTCGCTCAAGATCACCGTTTTTTCAAAGAAAATCGGTGGACTGGTGAAAAACTTCTGTCCTGCCTGATCGATATAGGCAAAGCGGAAGCGGTACCAGAATGAAACCCTGGCGCGATTTGTGTTCGGAACCTTCTCGCAGGTAAAGGGGTGCTTCGCATCAATCACTAGTTCGGCATCAATACACCAGACATCCTCGATCTCGCCGACAGCGATATTGCTCAGATCGGTGACCTCTTCGTTGGTTTCAACCTTCTTGCAGGATTCGTAGACCTTCTCGGTTTTAATGCAGACGATCTCGATTCCTGTATCGATATTAGGCACTCCCATTTCACCCAGTTCGGGCGGTACCGGGCGGCTGTAGAGCTCCCCGCTCTTTTTCCGCTGGTAGCCGGGATAACCGGTATCTTTACTGCATCCCATCATCCAACCCTCCTTTACGCGTTGATAGATGAGCGATATACAAAAATCATCGGTTCTGCTCAATGACATAGTATGCATTCCGCTTCAGAAGGTGATATTGAAAAAGCTACAATAACTATGTTTTTTGGGTTCACCCGGCCCGGATTTACCGTTCGGGATGGTTACTTCTCAATTTTCTGGGCGGGGCATATAGATTAAATAATCCGGATCAGGCGGGTGATGCTGATGCCTTTTCATCTTCAAGAGAGCTCCTTTCTGGAGGCTCCCTATCTGCTGGCTTCCACCGGTAAACAGTATCTGATCAATCCCGGTCCAGGGGGAAAGCTGCTGCTGCAAAGGGGGACCGGTTCGGCATGGGATGAACCCCGTCCCCTCTCGCAACCTGGAGAGAGGTATTGTGCCGCCCTGGACAGAAACCGCCTGCCCCATCTGGCGGTCATGGATCGCGGCAACTTTTATCACCTCTTTCTCTCGCCGGAGCAGGAGAAAGAGACCGCAGTTTTATTTTACCGGGAAGAGAGCAAGGAGGGCAGCCATTTTTTGATGACCGGGCTTCACTTCATCTGCCTCGCGGTTGACCCTTCCGCGGAGCGCTGGTGGCTGCTGCACCACCGTTACTTCGGCGGCTCCTGGGAAGAACCGCGGGTGATCGACTTCGGCAGCGGCGCATCCGAAAATTACGGGGACCTGGCCGTCGACGCCCGCGACTCCCTGCACCTGGTCTATCGCATTGCCGGATCCGGCCAGGCCGGCCTTTACTATCGTTATTTTGATCCGGAAAACAGCCACTGGAGCAAAGCTATCCCTCTCACCGCCTCATCCCCCGTGGATTACCCTTCCATCGCCGTCGATCAGGAACAAAATCTACATGTGCTCTGGCGGACTCTTCTTGAAGGAAAGTACTATATCTGTTACCGGTTCAAGGGCGGACCCCGCTGGAAAGCAGGCGGGTGGAGGCCGGAAACTGTGATCTCCCCGGGCTTGACAGACCCGCCCTTCCCTTTTATTTCGTACCACTTTGAGGAGTTGCTGATCGCCTGGCTGGAGAGCGGCAATCTATGGCGGTACCGTTTCAGCGGCGACCAGTGGGAGCGGATTGCGCCGCAACGCTTTGAAAATCCGCTCCTGATCCGCAGCAGCTCTTTCAGTCTCGAAGGAAGCCCGCTGAATTACTGGATCCTCGTGGAAGGCGGCGGGACAGCCGCCGGCGCGCCTCTCTCCAGCCTGTTGCCGGCGGCGGATGATAATCTGGACAGCGACTTCAACAGGCTGCACCGGTACTCCGGCAAGTTGTTCGGCCGCATCTCGGATCTGTCAACAGCGAAAGGACGACTGGAGGAAGAAGTTAAAACAAAGAGCAAAGAGATGCTCCACTTCTCCCGGCAAAGCGAGAAAACCATGCGCCAGCTGCGCAAGAACCTGGATGACAAAGATGCCGAGTTGAAAAAGCTGCAGAAAGATTTTGATCAGATCATCAAAAACATGAAGCAAAAAATTGAACAGGGCAATCAAACCAGGGAAGCGGAAAGAAGGCGCTATCTCGACGAACTGCAGGAGCTAAAAAAAGAGCGGAGGCAGATTGAAAAAATCTTGCAGGAAAAGGAGAAAACGATCTCCAGGCTGGAGGCGCGCATTCGAGAACAGCAGTACTGGATCGAAAAGCTCAACGAAGAGAACGAAACATTGATCGCCAAAACAGCCGGAGGCTGGAGCATAAGAAAGCTCTGGGAGCGGATCATCCTCCACAAAAAACCATGAGGTTGAGATCTCTCAAATGTTATAGTTTTTTAACAAAGCGGTATAGCCAGATTGCCAGGTCAACGCTGGCAGGGAATCCTCCCGGTTGACATAATTATATTTTCCGGGTAATTATTAAAGAACAATAACATGTTTTAAAGGAGGATTCCCATGACCGGACCTCGACAGTCCAAAAAACGTCTTACCATTTACCTGCTTACCGCGCTGCTGATTCTGACCCTGGCTTTTCCCACCGCTGCCGGAGCCTATGTCTCCCGCTCGGCAGGAGAAGCCATCCCCGGCTACGGCATTGCCCGTTCACAACCGCAGTATCAGGGCAGCCTGCCGGCTCCCTCTCTCCCGTCTCCCCGGCCTGAAGAGACGGCTGACCCGGTAGAGCCTGCGCCCACCACGCCGGTATCACCGCCGTCACAACCGGCCTACAGCTTCAATGGCAGTTCTTACGGCCGGGCCCGGTCGAGCAACCGGGGCTTTTACGATTGGACACCGCAGGCTCCTCCGTCAGATCCGGTTACGCCGCCGGCGCAGCCGGAACCCCCGGAGTTTCCGGAAAAACCGGTTGATCCTGAACCGCCTGCAACACCCGAACCGCCGCCTGCCGGCGGAGAAGCGGTAACCTTAAATCCGCAGGAACGGCAGCTCTTTGACCTGGTCAACAGCGAAAGGGTGAAGCGGGGACTGGCTCCGCTGCAGCTGAATGCTCAGCTTACATACCTTGCCCGGCTGAAGAGCCAGGATATGTCCGATCTGAACTATTTTGCCCACGAATCTCCCACCTACGGCCGCTCCGGGGACATGCTCAGAAATGCAGGGGTCAAGTTCTCCCTGGCCGCGGAAAATATCGGCATGGGCGGCAGCATCAAAGCGATCTTTAACGCTTTCATGGACAGCTCGGGACACCGGAACAAGATCGTGAGCTCCCGTTACACCCAGACAGGAATCGGCGTAATCTACAAGCCGGGCCGGGGGTACCTGGTAACCCAGCTGTTTGTTTTACCCCGCTAAAGCGGGACCACAGTGCCGGCAACAACACCCCCTCCCCGATTCCGATTCCCCCCTCCAGGAAGGGAGAATCCCGGGACCACAGAGGGTTGGTAGAGGGGGCCTGCGTTTTCTTTCACCTTTCATCACCCGGTTTCATATGCTGATTCCGGGTGATCGATTTTGCGTGTCCTGATGTTAAGCCGCTTCCGTTACAGCGGGATGATGAGCCATATCTTCAGCCTCGCTGCCGGGCTAAACCGGCAGGATGTCAAAACGGTAGTGGTAATCACAGATTGCCCTCCCGGTTTCCTGGAACCGCTGCGCCGTTACCAGAAACTTTTTCCCTGTTTCGCTGAAAACCGGCCGGAGAACATTTTGCAGCTGGCTCGCCATTACCGCTTTGACCTGCTGCACCTTCACGATCTCTCTCTGGTGAGAACGGCGCAAAGACTGCTCCGTTCTCTGCGGATCCCCTGCGGCATCACCCTGCATGAAGAGCCGAATCCGGCGGTCAACCTCGCTTCGTTGCCCGGTCTTTCTTTTCTGATCACGCCGTACCCGGCAGCAACGGGAATCCATGCCGGATTGCGCCAAAAGCTGGTCTTTATTCCGGAAGGGGTGGCCCTGGAAACATACCGGCCTGCCCCGAAGGAAGGCTTCAAAGTAACCTTTATTGGAGAAAAAGGCGGCTTCACCGGCGAGGGGGCCACGGCGCTGCTTAAAGCCGCGGGGTTGGCCGGCCTTGAACTGGAGCTGATCTGCCCGGAGCAGCTTCCCTTGCTCAAAGGTCATTATTACGGCTGGCAGCTAGATAGCTCCCCGGTGCTCTCCGGATCGCAAGTGGTAATTGGACGGTTCCGGGGGCTGCTGGAGGGGATGGCCTGTGGAAACGCCGCCCTGATCATGGGGCGAAGCTATCGAGGCATGTTTGATCCTTCGCAGTATCCGGCGGGAGTTTCTTTCCCGGATCTCTCCGGTGAAGGAGCTGATCCGCCTTGCTACCGCACAATCTTCTTCGACCTCTCCAACCTGCTGAAAGATCGCCCCCTTCTCGAATCAATGCAGCAGCAAGGTCGTAAATTCATCCGGGAAAATTGCGAACTGCGGCTGATTGCCGAGCATACTCAGCGCCTCTACCGCCGGGTTACCGGAAAATAAAGTTGCGGCGAACCGTCTTTAGCCGGCGGTATCAACCTGAAACAAAACTGCTTCAAGCGTGGGATTTAGCTGCAGCAGCTCAAAAACAGTGACCTGGGTCAGGCGGCCGGCGATATCAAAACTTTCAATCCGTACCGGTAACAGAGTTCTTTTCTCCAACCAAACCCTCTCGCTGACCCGGTAGCGGTGCGGCTCAGAAGGGACAACTTCAACCTGATAGTAGTTATGTCGCGAACCGCTCTCTTCACTCAAGTAGTCAAAGCAGGTAGCCTCGCTGATCGAGCGCCAGTAATCCTCGAGAGAGGAAGCGGTAATTCCCTCATCGGTCAGTTCGCCTGCCGGCAGAAACTCACCGCCTTCAGGATCGTATAGATACACCCCGTCGCCATCACCGATAACCACCTCCAGATTGCTCTGCCGTCCTGCCTCATATGTGGTCATCTCGAGGCGGTAGCGATCGGGAAGCTCTTTCCAGATTTCAACGCTGTAAGTGGTTTCGGCATTCCTGCCGGCAGGAATCGTTTTGAAACGGGCATGGTAGCTCACCAGTCCGGAGATCTTTTCCTGCATGCGCTTCCGGATCTCCTCCGCCGGGCCGGTGTGGCGGCCGGTATGATAAAGGCGCCATCCGCCGAAACCAAGGCCGCAGAGCAGGCCCAGCAGCAACAAAATCAGCAGAGGCAGCCGGCAGACCAGGAAAACCCCCCTAGGCGCGGACATGGGAGCCCTCCTCCAGGATGATCTTTTTTACCTGCAAAATGCCTACCCCCTCGCAAACTGATTCAAACCGGCCTGAGCTTGCGGTTATACGGGCCCCAGGAAGAGGTGGCCGTAATTTCTTGCTCCAGGTGCTGAAATGCCGCCGGGAAGCGGGCCAGGATATCTCCCGCCATGGCGCCGCGCCCTTTCGGAAGCAGGTCGCCCGCCAGGCCGTGAATATATACCGCCGCCACGGCGGCGCCAAAGGGCGGCATCCCCTGGGCAATCAACGAAGCAATCAGCCCGGTAAGCAGATCTCCCGTCCCGGCCGTAGCCAGAGCCGGTCCACCGGTGGGATTAAAATAGATCTCCCCGCCGGGAGAAGCGATGACCGTTCCGGCTCCTTTCAATACGATAATAGATCTCCACTCCTGAGCCAGCCGGCGGGCCAGCTCCGGACGGGACCGCTGGACCTCGCCCGGGCTTAGCCCGGTCAACCTGGCCATCTCGCCGGGGTGCGGGGTCAACAGGGGTGTCTGCGGCGCCGCCCGCAACAGCGCCATCCGCTCTGCTTCCGGTAGCAGCGCCAGCGCCCCCAGAGCTCCGGCATCGAGCACCAGCGGGAGAGAGCAGCGCTGAAGCAGCTGCTCCAGAAGGGAGGCATTCTCTCTCACCGGCGCCAGGCCGGGCCCCACTGCCAGCACATCGCATCCACCGGCTTTTTCAACAAGCAGCTCCGCCGCCTGCAGGTCGATCAAGCCGCGCGCACACTCTGGAAGCGGGACCGTGATCACCTCGCACAGCTGCCCTTCCAGCGCGGGACAGATCGAGGCAGGAGCAGCCAGGTAAATAAGTCCGGCGCCGCCGCGGAGCGCCGCTTCAGAGGCCAGGGCTGCGGCACCGCTCATCCCCACCGAACCGGCAGTGATCAGCACTCGGCCGAAGTTCCCTTTATGCGCCTCCGGCGGGCGAGGCGGCAGCAATTCACGGACCCGCTGCGCTGTGGTCAACGAAGCCTGCTCTTCCGCTGCCAGGAATGAAGGGATATTGATCTCCCCGATAATCACCTCGCCGGCCAGATCCGCGCCCGGATACTGCAGCAGGCCCGGCTTCGGAAAGGCAAAGGTGACCGTCCAGCGCGCCTTCACGGCGCATCCCATCACCTTTCCGCTATCGGCCTGCACTCCTGAAGGAAGATCAACCGCCAGTACCGGAACGCCGCCGGTATTAACGGCCTTGATGACCCCGGCGGGCAGCCCCTCCACCGGCCGGTCCAGACCCATGCCAAAGAGAGCATCGACCACCAGATCAACCCCGCCCAGAGCGGCCTGGAACTGCCCCAACGCCTCATAGTCCAGTATATGCTTGATCTGAAACCCTCTATGCCTTAAAAATTGATAGTTGACCGCTGCATCGCCCCGGTAGCCGCCCGGCGGCACCGTGGTCCAGAGGGAAACATCCCGCCCCGCCTGCTGCAGCAGGCGGGCGATGACCAGCCCGTCCCCCCCGTTGTTCCCCGGTCCCGCCACAACCAGCACCCGCGCCGGGGCAGGCTGAAGAGACAAAATCACCTCCGCCACCCTCATCCCGGCGCTCTCCATCAGCACTGCCCCGGGAAAGCCGAGCTCCTCGATCGTACGCCGGTCCGCCTCGCGCATTGCCGTAGATGTTAATACCTTCATTTAATTTCACCTCATTTGCTGTAACAGGGCCGAGCGGAACACCGGGGACGGTTCCGTTTTCCCGATTTGACCTGTTAACATTTGCATGATCTTACCTATTCTCATTCTCTGCTTTTTTTTATTTTCCTCTTATCAGACCAGGTCTATCTGAATCTGGTATTTTTTTGGGAGGCAGGAGCGGGCTCACAATCTGTCGAAAACTGTATGCATTAAACTGCAGGCAAAGGGGTGGGCAGATGAACAGTAGATTGAAAGCCTGGTGGCAAAAATTCAGGTTTCGGATGGTGCTCCTGCCGGTTGTGCTGTTTCTTGCATTTACGCTGCTGGTATCTTGCAGCAGTTCCGGAAACAGCACCGGGGAGCCTCCCGGAGAAGATGAGAATCCCGGAAACGGGAATCAGGGCGGTTCTGAAAACCCGGGCGAGGAGATCGATTACCGGGCTCTCGGCGTTAACGAGGGGGGCCGGATCATGATCCTGATGTACCACGAAATCGGTGAGCCCGAGGCCGAATTCTGCCGCACTCCCGCCAATTTCCGCAAAGACCTGGAGTCGCTCTACGAGGCCGGATACCGCCTTATCTCGATGAACAACCTGCTCGACGGCCATATCGATGTCCCCGCGGGCTGCTCTCCGGTAGCGCTTACCTTCGACGACGGCACCGCCGGGCAGTTCCGTTATATGGAAGAAGACGGCCGCCAGGTGATCGACCCCGACTGCGCCGTCGCCATCCTCGAAGAATTTTACGAAGCACACCCCGATTTCGGACTCGCAGCGACCTTTTACATATATTACGATAATCCGTTCAGGCAGTATGAGTATGTCCAGCAGAAGCTCGAATACCTGGTTGAAAAAGGTTTTGAGATCGGCAACCACTGCTACACACACGGCGTCCTGAGCAAACTCTCCCCGGAAGAGGCCCGCCGCGAACTGGCGCTGCACGTGAAGCGGACGCAGGAATACCTGCCGGGCTGCACCGTGCGCAGCCTGGCCTTGCCCAAAGGAGAACGCCCCGAAAAGATGAGCCATGTTATTAAAGGATGCTTTGAAGATACCGCTTACCACAACGAAGGGATCCTTTTGGTCGGCGCCGAGCCCGCCCCCTCCCCGTTCAGCATTAAATTTGACCCGGCGGCGCTGCCACGTGTTCGGGCCAGCGAGATGTATGTCGATGGGTACGGGCTCTACGATTGGCTGGAGCGGCTCCACGATAATCCGGAAATACGCTATATCTCGGACGGCGACCCCGCCACGGTGGTGGTTCCTGAAGAGCTCGCCGAACAGGTAGACCGTTTCCGCCTGGAAGATAAAACCCTGATCCCTTACTAGACCAGGAGTAAGTGAATTTAAGTGCCCGGCGCCAAAATTCACTTACTGGAGGTATTTTTCGCCGCCTTCGCTGTGCACGCGGGGGTGAAGGGCCGAGTTAAGGCCACCCGAGATGATATAGGCCATGTCCTCGATGAAGGTGTCGGTCTCTTTCGGCGTGACCATAAGGCGGCCGCCTGCGTAAGGCTCGAGCACCTCGGTAATGAGCATGCGGCGCCTATCCCAATCAAAATCTTTGAGCGCATTGGTCAGGGCGAACCCCCGCGCGTCCTTTTTGAAATGATCCGCCAGGGCATCGAAGGCTTCACCGGCAATCGTGGAGGCGTCCACCACCGTGGGCACGCCGATAGCTACAACGGGAACCCCGACCGTTTGGCGGTTGATCCCGAGACGGTTATTGCCCACTCCCGAACCGGGGCTGATCCCCGAGTCGGCTACCTGGATGGTCGTATGAAGCCGCTCCAGGCGGCGGGCGGCAAGGGCATCGATCACGATAACGAAGCTGGGTTTAACCATTTTGACCAGCGCGGCAATGATCTCTCCTGTTTCCATTCCGGTAGTCCCGAGAACACCCGGTGAGAGTGCACAGACCGCCCGGAAACCTTCTCCCAGGATCTTTTGGCCCTTCGTCATCGCGTGCCGCGTCACCAGAAGATCTTCAATTACCTTCGGCCCTAAAGAATCCGGGGTCACATTCCAGTTCCCCAACCCCACCACCAAAACTGCCTGATTGAGATCGGAGGGGAGATCCAGAAAGCTTACCAGTTCACGGGCCAAAATTTCGGAAACGCGGTCCTGGAGATCCGCATCTTTGCGCCGAAGGCCGGGAACTTCAAAGGTAAGATAACGGCCCCTGCTCTTACCAAGCTGCTGCGCCGCCTGATCTGTCTCAACCTGAAGCCGGTTGATGGCGATGCCGTTTTCCTGAAGTTTTTCCGAAACCACACCGGGAATCTCTGCTGCAGTTTGGCTTTGGACAATCTCCTGCGCTTCCAGAGCCAGGTCGGTTCTGATATTGTAGAGCGGTACAAAACCCGCTCTCTGCTCCGGTTGTAAGGACATTACTTTGCTCCTTCCAGGCTAGCGTAGTTCGGTAGGGACAAAAAGGTCGACAATACCGATGATCACCGCAGCGAGCGCCGCCCCGAGAAAAGAGACGGTCATACCCGGGACGATAAACTGCGCAACATAAATAACTATCGTGGCGGTGATGAAGCCGACCAGGCCGCGGTTTTGCGGTGAGATCTTTCGTCCGAACAGGCTTTCGACGATAAAACCGAGCAGGGCAATCACCACCGCCGCAATCAAGGCATGCACGAAGGTAAGCGTGGCAAACCCCGGCAGGAGCCAGCTTACCAGCATCAGCACCACCGCAGATACAATCAAGCGAACGATCAAACCAAGCATTGGAAAGCCTCCTTTGAAGATGGATTCCTTAATACAGCCGGAATGGCCCGGCCGGCTGCAAATTTAGCATAACCAATAAATTTTTGCTCTATGCACAGGAGCGTTTTGTCCCCGCACCTTGCATTTCAGAGCAATTGATGGTAATATTTCAATGTTTGATAGAAAGAAAGGAGGTAGCCGGTTTTGCCTGTTACCAGATCAGCTGAAAAAAGAATGCGGCAGACGATTACACGGACCGCCCGCAACCGCCGCGTGAAAAGCATGGTGAAAACCTCCGTACGCCGTTTTGAAGAGGCAATCCAGAGCGGCGACCGCGAACTTGCCCGGACCAGGTTAATTACTGCTATCCGCCGGATTGACCAGGCTGCGGCCAAGGGTGTCATTCACAAAAATAACGCCGCCCGGAAAAAATCGCACCTGGCCCGCTTGTTTAACCATAATGCAGCCGGCTAATCTCCCGCTACTGCATTATATTGTGCTTGCGCACGAGGTATGCGTCTATTGGCCTGTTAACTGAATATGTTTTTTGTTTCAAATCCCCCGGCTCTCCTTTTCCAAAGGGGGAAGCCTGAAAAGACCGGAAAGTCCCCCTTTTTTAAGGGGGATTTATTGTCATCAATAACCGTTAGTTCAAAGAAAGTTGCTTGTAAGAAAAGCCATAGCCCCTATATTTATCAAGGTGAGCGGCCGGACGGAGACCCCGCGGCAAGAAGGTTAAAACAGTCTCCTCACTCTCCAGCCGATTCTACTCAACCTAAACCTGTAGATTGACGGGCCTGATCTATGGGAATCCTTCATCCAAGGATTTAGTGGTAAGAGAGGTAAACCAGGGTCACGATGATCAAGTCTCCCCTGTTAATTACACCCACTGTCAACGATTGAAACCCGGCATCATTCAGATAAGTCTTTCCCTCGGTGATAATATGCCGGTAGAGCTCCTCAGCCGTGGGAATGGGGTAATCCCAGAATGTAACCATATTCATTCCCGCCTTTGCCAACCGCAGTTCCGAAGCCCTTCGTTCAAGCTCCGCTCTTAGCTGATCAAGTGAATGCTCTTCACCGCGGCAGGCCTGTTCAGCGGCTGTCGCAGCGCTTTGTCGGACTGTCGTTAACAGCCTTGCTTCCCCGGCAAAAGGGGTGAGCCCGGCCTCGGCGCGCGTCTCGTTGAAGAGCGCCAGCAGCCGGGACTCATATTCCGGCAGGTAGACGGGCTTCTCCGCCGCCGCTTCCGCCCGCTGCCATTCCTTCTCGCGGGATTCTTTATAGGCCGGGTCGTTGTGCAACCGGGCCAGCTCTTCAGGCGCAGTCAGATAGAGACGCGACGGCCTCTGGACAAATTTTCCTTTTTCCTCATCGACAAAGCCTGCTCCCCAGGTTGTATCAAGGCCGTACCAGGTTTCCCCGATGCAGGCGTGATTCCAGGCATGGCGCTCCGTTCTGCCGGGAGCGGGGTGAACCTCGCCTTTTTCATAGGTTGCCTTGATCCCTGCAGCCTTTAACAGCGCTCTGGTCAAATCTGCATAATCGTGGCAGACCCCTTTTCTCTTTTCAAGAAGATATTTCGCCCCTGAACCGTAGTCCTCCATATTTTTGGCCTTCTCCACGTCGTAGGCGATGTTGGCGGTAACCCAGTCGTAAATCGCGCATAACTTTTCGTAGTCGTTCGAGGCTTCGGCAGTAATCTGCCGGGCCAAATTTTTCAGGTTGGTTGCCGGAGGCTCAACATTATTAACTTCCGCATTGCCACTCGTGACGGGGCGCATCGGTACCTTTTCCGCTTCGCCAATTCTTTCGATAAAACGGTAAATATGAGCCGTCAGCAGATCACGCTGAAAAAAAGCCGGCAGCATGGCTGCAACTAAAAAAGCGATTAAACAGATCCAGCCAAATCGTTTCACCGTTTCCTCCTCCGCCGGGGAGACAGCTGGTGGATCTGGGCGATGGCGACCTCGAGGGCCTGATGCGGGATCACCCGACCGGTCTTGATCCGGTGATCCAATTTTTGCAGAAATATAATGATCTCTTCCAAAGATTCGCGGTTGAAGGCGGCCGATTGCCCGTAAAGCTTGCGGGCTTCAAAAGGCTTTACTCCCAGTGCCCGGGGATGCTGCGCCGGGGGTACTTTCTCTTCACGCAGGGAGCGGGCGCCGAGCAACAGCCGGAAATGGCGCACCAGCATAAAAAAGATCCGCAGCGGCTCTTCACGCTTCCCGGCGAGCTGTGAGAGAACCTGCAGAGCCCGGTCGGGGTTGCCCTCGCTGAGCGCATCGGTGAGCGTGAAGACGCTGCTTTTTACGTCACCGGAGAAGAGCAACTCGACCACCTCTGCAGTGATCGTCGTCTCCCCGTCGCCCAGGTAAGCGCCATACTTGTCGAGTTCATTGGAGAGAAAGTGGAGGTCGTTTTCCCCGCTCCAGAGAAGCCGCTGCAGGGCGGCGGATTCAATTTTTTTACCTTGCCGGGCCAGCTGTTCCCGGATCCAGCGGGAAAGCTCGCCCCCTCTCAGTGGAGCGCACTCCACCACGACGCCCTTCTTTTCCAGCAGCTTGAAGAGACGCCTGCGTCGGTCAACCGCCGCCGCGCGGAAAAGGATGATCCGTGAAGGAATTTTTCCGGCCCTTTCACTCTCAACAAAGCGTTCCAGCTGCTCTGATGCCTTTTCTCCGCTCTCTTCGGGTCCTGTTTCTCCTCCTGCCGCGTCCCGCTTCTCTCTACTTTTCGGGACCAGGTAAGGGGGTTCATCCACCAGCAGCAGCTTGCGCGGCGCAAAGAGGCTTACTTCATCGAGGCGCTGCAAAGCTTCATTCAGTGTCAGTTCCGTCCCGTCAATTTTCTCCCGGCCGTAGTCTCCTTCTTCCCCCAGGTAGGCTCCGGCAAGTTGATCGGAAAGCTCCCGGATCAAAAATGGCTCGCCACCGTAAAAGAGGTAAGCGGGAACAAGTTTCCTCGAAGCAATCATCTGCGCGGCTTCCCGGTAGCCGATCATCTAATTTATGTCCCCCTGACACTGTTTCTGAAAAGACGGCGCGACTCGGGTAAAAAGAGAACCAGCACCGTGTAAATTTCCAGGCGCCCCATGATCATCATCAGGCTCAAAAGCGCCTTCCCGGCAGCGGGAACAGCCTGATGGGTAAAGCTCGGTCCGACAAGGCCGAGGCCGGGACCGATATTACCCAGGGCCGAGGCAGCGGCCGAAGCGGCGGTGGTAAAATCGAGATCCATCCAGCTCAGGGCCAGGGTGGTGAGCACAAAGAATAAAATATAGAGAAAGGTGAACCCGGCCACGCCCCGCAGTGTCTCTTCGGAAACAGCCTGATCGTCAAGCTTGACCGTGGCCACGGCAGAGGGATGGATCAGGCGCAACAGTTCCCGCCGCGCATGTTTAAGCAGCAGCAGCAGTCGAGTCTGCTTGATCCCCCCGCCGGTTGAACCGCCACAGGCTCCGAGAAACATCAGGAAGAAAAGCAGAACCCGTGAAAAATGGGGCCAGGCATCAAAGTCGGCGCTGGCGTAACCGGTGGTCGTGGTAATCGAAACCACCTGGAAGGCGCTCTGCCGAATTGAAAGAAGGATATCCGAGCCGGAAACGGGAGCAATGTTTACTGCCATCAGCACGGTGGCAACAGCCAGCGCCACAACATAAAAGCGCAGCTCTTCACTCTTCAGCACACCCCGGTCTCTACGCAGCAGGCGGTAATAAAGGGTAAAGTTTACTCCGGCCAGGAACATAAAAATAAAGATCACCACTTCGGCCGCCGGGTTATGCAGGGCGGCGACGCTGGCGCTGTAGGTGGAGAAACCACCGGTAGGCATGGTGGTAAGGGCATGGGCCAGGGCATCATAGAGGGTCAAACCGCACAGCATCAATAGCAGGGTTTGCAAAACTGTAAACGCCGCATAGATCAGCCAGAGCCAGCGCGCCGTTTCGACAACCCGAGGGACAAAACGTTCGGCAACCGGGCCGGGCAACTCCGCCCTGTAGAGAGTCGTACTTTTGAAACCGAAGCGCGGCAGAACGGCGAGAAAGAGAACGATGATCCCCATACCCCCCAGCCACTGGGTGAGGGAGCGCCAGAAAAGAAGGCCGCGGGGCAGGCTCTCCACATCGGCAATCACCGTCGCCCCGGTGGTGGTAAATCCGGAGACCGCTTCAAAAAAGGCATCAAGGAGAGTACCCCCGAAGCCGTCGTAAAAATAGAAGGGGAGCCCGCCAAAAAAACCGGCCAGCAGCCAGGCCAGCGATACCAGGGAGAAGCTTTCAGCCAGGGAAAGTTTTTCCCGGCGCGACGGATAGGCGACGGCGCATAAAAAAGCCCCTGCACCGGCAGTAGCCAGGATGGCTCGTAAAAAGGCAGACCGGTCTCCCCCCTGCTCCCCGATCGACCAGAGAGCCGCCAGCGCCATCATGACCGACAAAAATATCATCATGATTCCCAAAAGATAAAAAATCCTGATGCGACGCACAGAATCATCCTCTCCCGGTTGGCTCGCCGGATACCGGCGGCATTTCTTTTCAAGCCGTGTTTCTACTTGATATTACCGGATGGGTGATGATTCACCCGGTTTTCCCTGGCCGCAGCAAAATAACGTTCCAGCTGCCCGCTTATTTCAGGCAGGGTGAAGATAATCAAATGGTCTCCCGGTAGAAGTTCGGTTTGCCCTCCGGGGATGATCACCTCTTGCCGGCGAATAATCGAACCGACCAGCATTCCCCGGGGGAAATTTGCCTCGGCCAATTTTTTGTGGGCCACCCGCGCTGTTTCAGGGAGGACCAGCTCCAGAATCTCGGCCCGTTCATCGTTCAAAATGGATAGAGAGACCAGGTCCTCGCGGTGGGTAAAACGGAGGATCTGCGCCGCCGTGATCAAACGCGGGTTGATGATGCTCTCCAGGCCGAGGGCTCTGTATACCGGGGTAAACTGCGGATCAACCACTTCGCAGATGATCTTTTTTATCCCCGACTGCTTCGCCAGCACCCCGGCGATGATGTTGGTGCGATCGTCCCCGCTGACCGCGACAACGGCATCGGTCTGCTCAATCTCTTCCATCTTGAAAAAGTCGAGATCTGCGGCATCCCCCTGCAATACCAGGGTATGCGAAAGTTCGCGGCTGAGCTGCTCGCAGCGCGCGGTATCTTTTTCAACCAGTTTCACCTTAAAGGGGCTGTGGCTCTCCTCCAGCAGCTTTGCCAGTTGGTAGCCGATCATTCCGCCGCCGAGAATGGTGACATGGTTGATCCTGGTGCGCTCGTGCAGCAGCAACCGGCTGATATCCTTGAGCGTGCGCGACCGGCCCAACAGGTAAATTTTCGCACCCGGTTTAACCATATCTTTACCGCCGGGGATGATAAATTTATCCTGTCCCTCGCTGATCCCGACAATGATACAGCCCGGCGGTAGATTTAACTGGTGGAAAGGTTTTTTCACAATATCGGTTTCGGGACCGGCGACCAGGCTGAGCATCATCACCCGTCCCTTGCTGAAATACTCTATCTCGCAGGCCTCGGGGAAATGGAGCATGCGGGAGATCTCGTAAGCCGCGCTGCGCTCCGGGCTGATCGTCAGGTCAATCCCCAGTTGCTGCGGGTCAAGCACGGAAGAATCAAGAGCATAGTCGGCGTTGCGCACCCGGGCCACGGTCACGGGAACACCGTAGCGTTTGGCCAGCATACAGGCGATGATGTTGATCTCGTCGGTCCCGGTTACCGCAATAAACATAGCCGCGGACTTGACTTCCGCTTTTTCCAGGGCCGGGGCATTGGCCCCGTTTTCTTCAAGAACCATTACATCGTACATGTCCCTTAATTTACGCGCCTGCTCCGGGTTTTTTTCAATGATGACGACATCAAAATTTTTTTCGGAAAGATTTCGGGCCAGCTCCGAGCCGACCCCGCCGCCGCCGATAATGATCATGTACACTTAACAATCACCCTTCCCCACGGCAATGATATCTCGATATTATCATAAATAATCAAGTAGGGAACATTATTTTTCATGCAGAAGAAAAATATTTTTCGAGGTTGGATAAAGCGGCGCTTATCTTTGTTCAAAATCGTTGGAGGAAGAGACCATGGAGACAGGCCCGGCCAGGGGATCACCGGCAAAAGCTTTCTCTCCGGGTTGGGGCCGGATCAGGGGGCGGCAAAGCTGATCGGGCACTGCCGCTCCCAGGGAGTGATAAACCGCGGCGAGATGTTTGCGAAAAAGGGCGTCAAAAGGAGCGGCCAGGTAGTAAGGCATGCTGTCGATCCACCAGGGGAAATCGCTCCCTTCGGCGATATGGATATTCTCCAGGGCCCGCTTCAATATTTTGGGATCGCAGGAGCCGCCGTGGCGGTGGCGCTCCACCGTTTCACGGGCGTCGAGCAGGTGATCCCAGAGAAGATTCTTGTTTTCCGTGCCGATCCAGCGGGTCAGGTTGTGGTCTACCCACGAACCGGTAAAAAGATCATCGATCACCCTCTGTGGCGGATTCGCCGCCAGGTAATCGCTGACCGTGCAGCAGCAGAGGAGCGGTTCTTCGCTCAAACGGCGGTAGAGACTGTGTAAAAAGGGGCCCTTGTCCCCCGGGTACGACTCCCAGGCGTTTTCTCCATCCAGCGAAAGCGTGACCAGGTGGTTGCCCGGAGCCCAGGCGAGGTTCTCCCGGATCTTCAGCAGGCGGTGCACCAGGTCGGCGGCGGCATCACCGGGGCGAAAATGCTGGTATTCGAACCCGATCCGGTTGGAGAGATGGTGATCCCGGAAAATCATGGTGATCTCGCCACCTGCCCCGCGGACCCGGTAGGGCTGGTAAAGCAGATCCCCGTTCAAGACATGGCCGTAACCGTCGCGAATGATCTCGGCATTCAGCGAACGGGCCAGGATCTGTTCATCGCTGATCGACCAGCTAAAACCATAAGTCATGAAGAGGGCAATTGTCTCCGGGCTTACCGCCATCTCCGGCGGCCAGATCCCCCTGGGGCGGCAGCCAAAAAGCCTCCGGTATTGCTTTCCGGCCAGGGCTAGCTGTTCACAGGCATCCTGCGGATATTGAAAACGGCGCGGTAGCGGCAGTCCCGGGCAGGCCTGCAGCGCACTGTAGCTGTCGATGAGCAGCGGAATGATCGGGTGATAGAAGGGGGTGGTCATGATCTCGATCTGCCCGCGCTCCTGCAAGCGGCGGTGCAGGGGAACGATCCCGGCAAGCAGGTCACGCTGTCTCTGCATCACCGAGCGCCGCTCCGCCTCGGTAAAATTGCTCCCTTTTTCAGCAAGGCCGTTCAAGCGGGGATCAGAGCGGCGGATTTCAGGATCTATCCAGGTCAGGTTAAACCAGACCTGCAGATCGCGATAATCCTGCAGGCTGTAGCGCTTCAGGGCCAGCCGGACTGCGTCCGGTTCACGGGTCCAACCCTGAAGCTCCAACAGCTCCAGGTAACGGGGATACTGCCGGATTACCTTATCCCAATGAATATCAAAATAGTGATGCAGCAGGTACTGTTTCTCTTTATCGTTAAGTTTCTCCGCAGGTTTGTCCACCTTCTGATAAAAATCTTCAGTACCGGAAAGATAGCTTTCAATCTGCTCCAGCAGGGACGGGGTCAGGTTGAAGGTCTGGCGGACCTTCGGATATTGTTCCAGGATCGCCGCCATCTGGTAATAATCCTTGCTCCCGTGGAGCCTTACCCAGGGCATGATCAGATCGCCCGATAGAGAATCCCGGTAGAACGGCTGGTGCTGGTTCCAGATAAACGCCACATAGAGCGGCTGCCCGTTCATACTCCCGCCTCACCTCGCGCCATGGCCTGCTCCAGCTCCTTATTACCGGTCCCGGACAGCTGCAGCAGCAAATTTAGATCACGGCTCTCGCCGGCAGCCAGGTGAAAATCCCAGCGGGGCAAAATGAGCGACTGCTGGTAGGATCGCTCCAGGCCGGCCTCTGACTGGGAGACAGTCTCTACCGGCATTCGCCAGAGCAGGGCCGGCTGCCGCCAGGAGAGGATCAGCTGTAGATTGCGCCGCCGGTCAACCAGCGTTATCTCTTTCGCCGCTTCCGCGGCGCCGCTGGAACCGAGGGTAATATCTTCCGGTTCATGCCCCGGAATGATGTAGTTAAGCTCTTCGTCCGACCCGGACCGAAAAGCAAAATTGAACTCTACTCCAAAACAGATCGAGGCATTATCTTCCCCCCGGTTGGCCAGGTGATAGTCTACCCGGAAACTGTCCTCCCCTGCGTAGACGGTCACCGTCTTCTCCAGCAGCAAGAGCGCTGCTCCGTCGAGCCGCCCCTCCCGCTGAAAGACAATCTGGACACCCTCACCGTTATGACCCTCATCCGCTGACAACCGCTCGATCCGCACTCCGGCCGGCTGCAGCAGGAAGTCGCCGCACTCCCGGTAGCTACCCTTGCTGAATTCTTCCAGGGTCACGTTTTCTTCAAAAAAATGCTCGATCAGAGCCCCGCGAGGGTAAGGGTCGTAGAAGAGATGATCGAGTATGCCTTCCTCTTTGACTGCCCGCAGGTGGTGAATCGAGGCAGTCTCTTCCGCAGGCGGTGAAGGTGCCGCCTGCTCCAGGTATTCCTGGTGGTACGGCTCGGGGCGGCGGGTAAGGGTATCGAGATAATTCACCGCCGCCGGTCTCCATGAAAGCTCCCACAGGCTGCCGCCATGCTGCGGCGCAAGCAGCAGGTTCAGGCGGTCGGTAAAAAGATAGAGCTCTTCCGCGCCGCTGTAGCTGTAGTCCCCCCGCTGCAGCTCCAGGTATGGCGCGGATTTCATATGGTCGTCGATGACCTTTTCGGCCTGCAGCAGCTTCTGCCAGACGGCCGCTCTCAAGAAATTCAGGTAGAGACCGCCGAAGACCCCGTGCCAGTAGGCACAGTTGCACTGGCCCGCCCAGAGCAGCCGCTGGGCATGCGCGCGGACCTCTCCTTCCGGGAGCTCTGCCCAGCGGCGGCGCACCGCCAGCATCTTCTTATGCATCCGGTTGCTTTCTGGATAGCGGCTGAAAAAATTACGCCAGAAACCGCCGGACCACTCTTTCATCTCGCGGTAGGACCCCGCCGGCAGGTAAACCGGACCCCGCGGGGGGAAAAGGCGGCGGTACTCTTCAAAGGTGACTACATTCAACCAGTCGCCCTGCTCCTGCAGCAGGGTAAAGAATTCTTCAAGCCAGCCTTTTTCATAGACCGATTCATAGGTCCCCGGCCAGCCGCCAAATTTTTCTCCGTCGTCTGCCAGCACGAAAAGGCGCTGCTCCTGTTCATCCCGCCGCTCCTGGAAAAAAGCAACCGTTTCGCCCGGCGCCTTGAAGGGGATCAGGTAGCGCAGCTCTTCACTGATGGGGAATATGTCCAGGGGATAACCATCTTCTTCAGTCCTGAAGTAGTGCTCCAGATCCGTGTAACCGGCATCCTTGAAGTGAGTATCATCCACGGCCAGGTAATCGATCCCGGCCTCATGGATGGGGCGGGGCAGATGCGGTTCCCAGACCCGCTCCGCCAGCCACATTCCGCGCGGCTCCACTCCAAACAGCTCTTGCAAGCGGGTTGTCAGCAGGCGGATCTGGCCAATTTTATCTTCATCCGGGATTGCGGGGAGAATCGGCTCATAATAAGCCCCTCCCAGGATCTCCACCTGCCCGCCGGCAGCGAGTTTCTTCAGGCGCCCGATGAACTCCGGTCTGTTTTCAACCAGCCAGTCCAGGAGGCTGCCGGAGTAGTGCAGTGCCAGCCTGATACGGGGAAATCTCTCCAGGACATCGATAAACGGCTCATAGGCGCGCGTAAAGGTCTGCTCAAAAACCTCATCCAGGTTGCCTACAGGCTGGTGATTGTGCAGAGCAAGTACGAAGTAGATCTTTCCGCCATGATCCATGGTCCCCTCTTCCTTTCTCACGTAAAAACCGGGCCGCTTCTTCAGGCCGTGTTACGTTGATATAAACTCCGCTGCCCATTTCAAATCCCGCGGCAATGCTTACCCTTGGATGCAGTTCGATATGCCAGTGATAATGGGGCAGCGGTGAGCTGCGCAAGGGTGCGGTATGCAGGTAGTAATTGTAAGGAGGGTCGCCCAAAGCGTGCGTGAACAGGCGGAGCAACTCTTCAAGGATCTCCGCCAGCCCCGCCCGTTCCGATTCACCAGTTTCAAAAAATGAAGCTTCATGACGCCGCGGCAAGATCCAGGTTTCAAAGGGGCTGCGGGCGGCAAAGGGGATAAAGGCGCTGCAGGCGTCGTTCTGAACAATCACCCTCCGGGCGAATTGTCTCTCTTCATCCAGCATCCGGCAAAAAGGGCAAACCCCTTCTACAAGGTAAGCGCGATGTCCCCGCTCCAGCTCCTGCCGGACAGCGGAAGGAACAAAGGGCAGCGCGATGAGCTGGGAGTGGGGATGTTCAATCGAGGCGCCCGCTTCACGGCGGTGATTGCGGAAGATCTGCAAATAACGCAGATGGCGGTAATCCGCCAGGTTCCGGCCGCGCCGGTAATATCCTTCGATAACCAGATCCATTTGCCGCGGCGGAAAGGTGCCGGGGTGGCGGTTATGCTCCGGGATTTCAACCAGCACTTCATGAGTGCCGTAACCGGGGCTCAATGCTCCCCCGGAATCCGGTTTCGCCTTTTCACCCAGCGTCACCGCCGGATACTTGTTCGGCACAACCCTGACCCGCCACCCGGCTGTATCCGGGGCCGCCGTACTGCGACCCAGGGCAAAGAGCTCCGGAGGGGTCATCCGCTCATTCCCGGCGCAAAAAGGACAGCTCTCCACGTAAGCCGGGACAGCGGCGCGGCCGCTTTCTCCGCCGCCTTCTCCGGCAAAAGCTGCGGGCCTTCTGGAGCGCTCCGTGGCGATGATCACCTGCCGCCCGGAGATGGAATCACGACGAATTTCAGACAAACAAGGCACCTCGCAACAGAATATTCACCTGAAAACCTGTGCGGCCAGGCCTCCGCCCCGGACTGTTAATACGGCTCGGCGTAGGAGACAAAGGGCAGCTTCAAGGGAGCCATCCCACGGTAGAGAAGGCGATAGCGCCCGGCGGCGCGCTCCCAGTTGTAGTTTTCAAGGACATGCCGCCGCCCGTTGCAACGTATTCTCTCTATCCGGGCGGGCTCTTCTTCCAGCATCTCCACCATGTTATGCATCGCCGCGGCCAGGGCTTCCGGATCGCGCTTCGGGATCAAGAGGCCGGTAGCCCCGGTGCGGTTCTCCCCGATATCAATGACGGTATCGTTGATTCCGCCCACCCGGCTTCCGATGGGGATGCAGCCCATGCACATAGCCTCGAGCTGGACCAGGCCGAAAGGCTCGAAAATCGAGGGGACCAGGCAGAAATCGGCCGCTCCGTAAAACTCGCGGGTCGCCTCGCGATGAAGGTATTCCCGGATCACTTTCATCTGGCGGGGATAGCGCGAGGCAAGGCGCTGCGCCTTCGCTTCCAGAAGCGGATCCCCCGCTCCAAGCAGAACCAGGCGGATCTGTTCTGCAGCGCTGTTTTGAGCTTCCATCAGCTTTTCGAAAGCACGCAACAGGATATCGACCCCTTTCCGCGCTGCATCCATCCGGCCGACATAGAAGAAAAAGGGACCATCGGCAAGATCGTTTTCCTCCAGGATCCGGCGGCGCCTCTCCGTTCGTGGCAGTGCGGCATCCCTGAGTTCCTCTGGATTCCAAAATGTGGCATCGGTCCCGTTCCAGACATAGGTGACCTTGCCCTGGAATGAACTGAAAAAAGAGGCCCATTCCTCATCAAGATAAGTGCGGCTTACCGTGGTCAGATAGTCGCACTGGTGTGCTCCAAAAGCCTCGATATTGAACATTTCCCCTTCCAGGTAGCGAAGCTCGATCAGTTCCCCCAGGTTGACCTCTCCGAGCTCGCGCGCGGAGATACGCTCGCGGCAAAGCCGGTGAATGGTAAAGATGAATGGAATCCGAAAATATTTCTTGACGAGAGAGCCGGCGAAGACGCAGTGCCAGTCGTGAACATGGATCACTTCCGGCTTGCGGCCTTCGCGTTTGATCATCAGGTTGATCAGGCCCGGCAAAGCCTTGGTGAAGTGGATCATCTTCTGAATAAAATCCGGGTGAGGGTGATAAACAGAAGGGCTGTCCAGGACTTCATTGCTCAACAAGAAGATCCTCACCCCGCGGCGGCGGGCCTGGTAGACAGAGACCGGGTGAAGCCTCTCCCCGACGGTGATTCTAAAATCGGCATATTTATGTAAATCGAATCCGCCATCAGCGGGCCCTTTCCCGGTCAGACCGTGAGAAGGCATAAACAGGTCGACATCGTCTTCTTTGCTCAAAGCTTCGGCCAGTGAAGTTACGGCCTCGGCGAGGCCGCCCACCCTGATCGGCAGAAGTTCAAAGACAGCCATTCCGATCAGCATTGATTGAGGCGGCTCCTTTCCACGGTGTATTCCTACCAAAAATCAAGCTTAGGTTTCCCGCGGTAGTCCTTTTTATTCCACCACTGAACCTGAAAAACCGGATATATATCCTGACGCATAGGGCATAATAGCAGTTGAAATTGATGCTCTCTTTCTTGCATTTATTGCCAATCACAGGGTTATTTTCTTCACCATTTTTAGCAAGGAGGCGAACACGTGGCCGATCCACAGACAATTTATTTAAACCGCGGCGAGTCCCTGCCGCAGTGCTACGGCGAAGACCGCCTGGTGATTTTGCCCCGGGATCCCTACAATATTTTTGCTTACTGGGAAATAAGCTTGCCGGCCAGGGAGGCCCTGGAAAAGAGAGTGGGGGTGGAACAGTGGCCGGAGGTCACTTTTACGCTACGGGTATATAAACATGCCTGGGCCGAAGAAAAAACAGTAGAAAACTATTTTGACCTGGAAGTAGACCGGGAAAGTAATAACTGGTATATTCCGGTCCCGGACGCGGACCGGTTTTACCATGTCGAACTGGGCTGGAAACTGCCGGAGAGCTCTTTCCAATCGATCCTTCGTTCAAACCTAATCCGCACCCCGCGTGACGGCCTCAGCGACCTGATCGATGAAAACTGGCAGCTCCCCGACTGGAAAGCGCGAAAGCTTTTCCGCCGGATCTCCATGCACCATCTCAGCTCAGCGGAATTTTTAAGACGCCGCAAGAAATAAACCGGGAACAATCACAATCAACCCGCGTGAACTATCCGAAGGAGGCTCCACCAAAGAATGGCTCAAGGTTTTCTTGCAATAATTTTACACGCGCACCTGCCCTATGTCCGCCACCCGGAATACGATCATTCCCTCGAAGAAAAATGGTTTTTCGAAGCGATCACCGAATGCTACATCCCCCTGCTGATGGTTTTTGAAGGATTGCGCGATGAGGGAATTGACTTCCGGCTGACCTTTTCTCTGTCACCAACTTTGCTGGCGATGTTGGAAGACCCTCTGCTGCAGAAGCGCTACCGGCAATACCTGCAGGGTCTGCAAAATCTGGCCCGGCTCGAAGAAGAACGAACCGCCGGTGATGTCTCTTTTGCTCCCCTGGCCCGGCTCTACCGCTCCCATTTTGACTCTGCCGCAGCCTACTTTGACCGCTACGGCAGCCGCCTGGTCGGCGCATTCCGCAAGCTGGCCGAAGAAAACTACCTGGAGCTGATTACCACCGCCTCCACGCATGCCTACCTGCCGCTGCTGCAGCTTCAACCGGAGAGCATTTATGCACAGATCGCCAATGGAGTCCAGTATCATACGGCGCTTTTCGGAGAGGCTCCGCGAGGGATATGGCTGCCCGAATGTGCCTTTGAACATGGCCTGGAAGATTTCATCGGGGAGCTGGGGATACAATACTTTATTACCGCCACGCACGGGGTGCTCTACGCCTCACCCCGCCCAAAATACGGAATCTACAGCCCTATCCTGACCAAAAGCGGCACAGCCGTCTTCGGAAGGGACGCGGAAACATCCAAGCAGGTCTGGAGCGCGCAGGAAGGCTACCCCGGGGATTACGACTACCGCGAATTCTACCGGGATATCGCCTATGACCTGCCGCTTGACTATATCGGTCCACACCTCCACCCGCCGGGCATGCGCAGCGACACCGGCATAAAATATTACCGCATCACCTGCGAAGGGCTGGAATACAATGAGCCCTACCGGCCGGAGCGTGCCCGGGAAAAAGCCGCCCTGCATGCCGGAAACTTCATGTTTAACCGCGAGCAGCAGGTCCGGTACCTGTCCGCGGTGATGGGCCGCCCCCCCATAATCATCTCCCCCTATGACGCCGAGTTGTTTGGTCACTGGTGGTTCGAGGGGCCGCAATGGCTCGATTTTCTCTGCCGGAAAATCGCTTTTGACCAGCCGCATTTAAAACTGATCACCCCCGGGGAATACCTTGACCTCGGTTACCCGCTGCAGCTGGCTGCTCCCAACCCTTCCAGCTGGGGTGACAAGGGATATCACGAAGTCTGGTTAAACGGAAGCAACGACTGGCTTTACCGGCACCTGCACAAAGCCGCCGCTGATATGATCGAGCTGGCCACTGCATATCCCGAACCTGAAGGGCTGCAAAGCAGGGCCCTTCGCCAGGCCGCCCGCGAACTGATGCTGGCCCAAAGCAGCGACTGGCCCTTTATCATAACCTCGGGAACCATGGTCGAATATGCCCGCAGCAGGGCAGAAAACCACCTGGTTCGCTTCAGGAGCCTGCTGCGCCAGATAAACGAGGGGTCCATCGATGCCGGATGGCTTAAAGCATTGGAAGAAGCGGACAATGTCTTCCCGCACCTTGATTACCGCTTATACCAAAATTTCGAAACAACCGTGCCGCATATCTTGGAGGAGTCGTTTAATCCAGTCTAAACGTGGTTCAGAACAGCACTGAAAAAAAGGGTACAAAATTTGAATTTTGTACCCAACGGTGAAGGAACCAAGCCGGGGTTAAGCTGGCTTGATATCTTTTTCAAGTATTAAAAAAAGAGACAGCTTACGGCTGCCTCATCAGGGAGAAATAAATATATCAGTTCCTGACCGGCAGCCTGGCAATCCTTTACAGGACCCATAGCTTTGCGTCACTGCCTTGCGGCAGTTTTGCCCTTGACGGTTAAAGCTCTATAAAGATTATATAATGTTTATGAATAATTTACAAGCTGTCTTTGAAAAAAATTATTAATACAGCCAACGGCCGGCAGATGCATACCGTAATGCTATTCACCGCCGACCGGGTAAAATTCAGCCAGCTCCGAGAGGGTGCCGTTGATTTCATCGACATATTTCACCAGCGGGTGTGGCGGTT
>CAYFRE010000004.1:41860-44158 GCA_964345455.1 uncultured Syntrophomonadaceae bacterium
GGTTCCACTCCTACCCAGGCCCGCTGGCCGATATTTTTCAACTCCACGACATGGCAATCGTAAGTGCCCACCGGAACGGTGACCTCTTCACACCGGACCACCTCTATATCGATTGTCACGGTCTGCGCCGTCGCGGGAACGAAAAGCTTGACTTTCCCATTCCAGCCTGTCTCGAGAGGCAGGGTCCGCACCCGGAGTGGACACTGCTCGTTATCATAATAAGGCGGCGACGGGGAGGGGGCGGTTGCTTCCTCCTCCGTTTGACCATGCGTCTGTTTCAGCTTGCCCGTAGATCACCTCCAGGGTGTTCTTTTTGCCTTCAGCAGTGATAAAGACCATCTCATTTCTTCTGGGGATCAATGTTTCCGGATCAAGGTAAATACGCCGTGTCAGGGGCTATTTCCTTCCTTTATTCATGATTCCACCCTTTTGGCCTCCATCTTAAAACTCTTGCCCGCTCCAGAGCCAGAAGCCGGACTCGTAACAGATACCGCCGAGCACCAGGGCTGTTCCCAGGGGAATAAACGGCTCCTGGCCATGGCAAATATAAGGAATTGCTCTCATCTGATAGAAGATTGAATACGGTGCGCTGGAGGGAAAGCAGCCCGGCACGGAAGCGGCCGCCCAGAAAAGAACTGCAACAGCGCCGGCTATGCCCGGCCGGTTAAAAATAGAGGAAAATATTACGGTACCCATGTAGATCACCGCAGCGCCGGCATAGACAATCAAAACGGTCGTAAAAAAGAAACCGGGATCAATAGAGATGCCCCTTGCATACAAGAGCAGGATGAAGATTACAGCTGAACCGAAAAGAACCACCGCCAGCATAAACAGCCCCGCAACGATCTTGGTGGTATATGCCTCTCTCCTGGTCAGCGGTTTGCTCAGCAGAAAAGATGCAGTCCCGAAATATTCTTCCCCCGAAATAACACCCATCCCCAGCACAATCGCGGTAAAAGCAGATAATCCAGCGGTCCAGTGGATCCAGCAGGTAAAGTTCTGGTAAAGAGAACCGTAAAGCTTCAGAGCCGACAATTCCACGCTCAACCGGCGGTCAATTTGAAATGATAGCGCGATAAAGAGAGCCAGGGCTGACGAGATGGTAATACAGAGCAGCAACCCGCCCCTGTTTTCACGGATCTCCTTTTTAAAGAGCGCCAGGTTGATCATCCTGTTCTACCTCCCCCGGGGGGCACGGTCATCTTTTCTTCCAGGCCAAGGTTTTCCAACGGACAGCTTTCACTGAGCCGGCCGCCGCAGAGAAAAGCCGCCTCTCCGGCCACCCCGTCAACTTGTTCAAATTGACGTGACGCGATCAACACCGTCATCCCCCGGGACTGAACCTCTTCCAGGACCGGACTGAAAAAGCAATTCCGCTCAACCGGACCGCATCTCCCGGCCGGCTCGTCCAGAATCAGCAACTCCGGCCGATGGGCCAGGGCCAGGGCCAGACCCAGGCGGCGGCGCTGCTCCAGGGTCAGGTCCTTCGCTTTCATCCATACCGGTATGCCAAAATAATCCAGCAGACTTTTCATGAGGACGTTTTCCCACTGTGGATAAAAATAGCGGCAAAAATTTCCCAGTTCCCCGGCGGTCATATAGCCGTAAAAGCACGGCTGCTGGGCGAGGAAACCTGTCTTCTCCCTGATTTGCAGCCCCCTGGTTAGAATATCGAAGCCGAGGCAGAGCCCTCCTCCGGCAGAAGGGCGCTGCACCCCGATTAGCATCTTCAGCAGCGTGCTTTTCCCTGCTCCTGCCGGGCCCAGAAGAGCAAACACACTCCCCCGGGGCACCTTCAAATGCACCTCATCCAGAACCCGCATTATTCCAAAGTTCTTGCCAAGCGACCAGGTCTCTACCACCAGATCCATAGTTCGCTCCTCTTTGAAAAATATATCACTGGCAGGTAAGCTTCCGGGCCAGGTAGAAGCCCGCTTTCTCTCCTGTTTCTTCAAGAACAGTTTCGTACGGGCAGATATCGAAAAAAGAGCGCAGCCTTCTTTCCAGCTCCCGCTCCCGCCGGGCGCACCAGAAGCAGGCGACCCCTTCCGGGAAAAGAGAATTCAAGATCCATTTCAGCCCTTCTTCGCTGTAAATAACGGCATTTTCAGGGCGGCTTAGCCAGCCGCTACCGTTGTCTGTATCGATGATGATCAGGTGATACCTTTTATCCGGCCGCCGTGTGGCTCCCCGGAGCAGCCCTTCAAAAGCCGCGTTGCAGATCTCCACCCTTGCATCATCGAGCGCCCTGCCGTTAAGATCGTAAAAGTAGCATCTATTCCAGCGGATCACCGCCTC
>CAYFRE010000005.1:0-1319 GCA_964345455.1 uncultured Syntrophomonadaceae bacterium
TCGGTTACAATGTCGGCTATCTGGGCTACACCCAGTGGCGCTATCCGGCCGCCCTGAGCCTGGTGTCCGCCTCCGGTTACTGGGGGCTCTCATTTTTTATGGTCCTCTTCCAGAGCATCCTGCTGCTGGGCCTGGGCAAAACACTGCGCGGGAAGAATCTGATCGCAGCAGCGGCAATATTTTTGGCCCTTTTCTGTGGAGGTGTCTTCCTGCCCGGCCTGGCTCCGGTAACCAAAGAGGATGCTCCCCTCCGGACCGCCCTGGTCCAAGGCTGCGGCACCCCGGAGGAGAAGCTGACCTCTTCCGGGAGAGAGAAGACCCTGCAGCGCTATCTTGAACTGACCCGGGCAGCGGTGGAAAAGGAGCCCCGCATTGAATTGATCCTGTGGCCGGAAACGGTGGTCGCCTTGAAGATGAAAGACGGTGCCCCTCTGCACCGCCGGGAGATGACCCGGCTGGCCGAAGAGCTGGAGATAAGCATACTTTACGGGGCCCAGCTCTATACGGAAGAGGAGCTCTACAATTCCATGGTCCTGCTTTCTCCCGGGCAGGACGACGCCCAGGTTTACCACAAGCAGCGCCTGGTCCCCTTTGTGGAATATTTTCCCCTGGAGAGCCTGTTGAATAAAATTCTGGATCTCGATATCATTCTCGGCAGCTACCGGGCGGGAGACGAGATCGCCCTGTTTAACCACCGGGGGACCCCCCTGGCCGGGGTGATCTGCTTTGAGTCGTACTTCGGCGATTACACGCGCCTCTTTGCCCGCCGGGGAGGACGGCATCTCTTTATCGCCACCAACGATGCCTGGTTCGGGGAGACGATCGGCCTGGAGCAGCATGCCCAGGCCGCCGCGCTGCGGGCCGCGGAGATGGGCATCGGGGTGACCCAGGTCGCCAACAGCGGGATCTCCATCTCTTTTGACTGCCGGGGGCGGGAGCTGCTGCGCACGGGTAAGGCCGAACGGAGTTTCTATATCCTGCCGCTTGACCTGGCGCGGCGCGCCACATTCTACCGGTGGGCCGGGGATTTCGTGCCGCTGCTCTGCCTGCTATTCCTGGCCGGCTGCGCCGTCCGGGCAGTGCGAACTAAAAACCTTTCACGATCACCAGCGGCGTGCCGGCGTCGGAAGATCCGCTGACCAGGTCGGCCAGGCTGGCGATAACATCCTCCATCCGCCGCGGGGTGGTCCCTTCGCGGGCATCCTCGCCGCCGGCCCCGGGGTTCTCTCCCTTTTCTTGAAGCAATCTCTCGATCTCGACGGCGCTTTTACCCTCTTCGTGAAAATAGTAATCGGCCAGGTACTTGTACTTGAGACCTT
>CAYFRE010000005.1:1329-43167 GCA_964345455.1 uncultured Syntrophomonadaceae bacterium
GCCGGTGGCTGGATCGCGATAGGCACCGTCACCGTATACCAGGACCTCGGCCTGCACCCCCAGCCTCTCCCGGATCAGCCGCTGCAGCCGGCCGACAATGTTTGAACCGTCCCGGGGAGCCAGCTTAATTTTTTCACCGGCGGAAATATTGCTGCCGAGCAGCCCCCATTCCGAATAGGCCTCGCCGGAGTTGCAGATCTCATCCAGGGTGATGCAGCGCGGGTGGTGAGCGCCAATTATGGCCCTGGTCCGGGCGCGGGAATGAATATCGGCGGCAACCACACCGTCGGGCCGGTAATCCAGGATCCGCAGGGGATCATTGCACAGGAATATCTGCGGCGCGGCGCCGGCCGCGCTGATGATCTCCCGGTAAAAACTGATATAGTCAATGCCGGTGACAGGGTGGGGGAATTTTCTTCCGGCCAGGTCCTCCAGCGTGATCAATTCCTTGCTCAGCGCTTCGGCAAATTCGGGGTCGATGACCCGGTTGCCGACCTCGTCGCAGGGGAAAGAGAGCTGCATGATCACCTCGCCCCCGGGCAGGGCCAGGGCAAAGCCCCGCAAAACCAGGGCAAAACGGTTGCGGCTGGCGATGGGAAAGACCACTCCGAGCCTGCTGCCGGGTTCAAGATGCAGCTTCTCCCGGATCTCCCCGGCCACATCGGCCGTGGTCACATAATTGTTCTGAGCGCGGGCCACCACCGATTCGGTAACGCATATAATATCTCCGTTTTCCAGAAGTCCGTCCCGGTGGCAATGCGCCAGCTGCTCAAAAACGGTCTGCACAATATCCATCCCCGGAACAATGACCCCCATTTTCACCCCAAAGGCGTGCGGTCCGATATATTCAGGCAGTTTAGCCAATAATCAGGGCTCCTTTCCCCAAAGGCAGGCAGAGTTCAACTGCAGCCTTTTTACTTCCGGCAGCAATTTTTGCGCTTTCCGGTAATCGGTCCAGGTATTGACGTTAAAAAATGAACGCTGGCCCGGATCGAAGCGCGTGATCTCGGAATGTCCGATATGCCGCACCCTGATTTTATCATAAAACCCGGTCACCTTGCATTCACCCCGCTCGATCTGCCTCCGGATCTGATCGATGCAGGAGCGGCGGTAGTAAGCATGCAGCGGCTGGAAATAGTTGCCGATCCGGGGAACGACGACGTCATATCGCGGCGCGAAGGCGGCCATGTAGCGGACCAGGTCCAGGTTGATGAAAGGCATGTCGCAAGCCGCGACAAACTGGTAAGGCAGATCAGAGACGCTCAATCCGGCATGGATTCCCCGCAGGGGGCCCTTCGCATGGCCGGTCAGCAGATCGCCGGTCAGCTTCACCGGAAGGCCGGCAAAGAGATCCTGGCGGTCGGTCACCACCGTGATCTGTTTGAAGAGCAGGCTCAAGCGGCGGACCATGATCTCGATCAACGATACACCCTCCAGCTCCAGGAAAGGCTTCGGGCAGCCGAGACGGCTGCTGTCGCCTCCCGCCAGGATGATCGCCCCGCCCGGCCGGGGGCAGTTGTTCAAGGTTAACACCACCGTTTAATTTTGAAGGCTCCAATTCTATCGCTTCTATTATACCTTATTGTTGCAGCACCATCTCCTTGATCCTGCCCCGGTAACCGATGGCCGCCATGAAAACGCATAGCTCATAGAGCAGCAGCAGCGGCAGGGCCAGCAATAACTGGGTGATGGGATCAGGAGGGGTGAGAATTGCCGTCAGGATGAGGATGACCAGGAGAGCATACTTGCTCCCGCGTTGCAATACCCGTGCCCTGATCAGATCCAGCCTGCCCAGGGCCCAGGCCACCAGTGGAAGTTGAAATATAGCCCCAAAAAAAAGATGGAAAGAGAAGAAATACGAGATATATTCACCGATCGCCAGTTTTGGAGAAACCCCGCTACCGGCATAATCCAGCAGGAAACGGAGGACCAGCGGGAAGGCAACCAGGTAAGCAAAGACAACCCCACCAGAAAAAAGAAGGGCAACCCCCATCAGGGCCCGCAGGCAGGTTTTCTTTTCAAATGGAGTCAGGGCGGGATAGATGAAGGCGAACAGTTCATACAGGATCAGGGGAGAAGCCAGCGCCGCCCCGGCAAGCAGGGCCAGCTTTAATTGCGCCGTAAACGCTTCGGGCGGCGAGAAATAAACCAGGGTTACCCCTCCCGCGGGTTGGGTCAAGAAGCGGCGGATCGGCGCCGCCGCGGCAAAACAGATAATGGAGGCGGCCAGAAAAGCCGCGCCCGCCGCGATCAGGCGGCAGCGCAGCTCGGCCAGGTGCTGCAGCACGGTCATGGTAGCGCCTCTGTCTTTGCTCACAAACCTGTCGATGCCTCCTGCGAATTATGGTGCCGGCGAAGCATGCGTGCTAAAGTGAAATCAGCAATCGACGCAACAAAAGGCACAACCTACCCGCTAAGATCCCGGAGAGGGAACCTGCCAAAAATACTATACTTTTCCCTTATCCTCGTCCGGTACGGCGGTAGGCGCTTCGGGCTTTCCCTTTATCCCCTCTTTCAGCTCGGTAACGCTTCTGCCGATGGCCCGGGCCAGCTCCGGCAGCTTGTTCGCCCCGAAAAGCAGCAATATGGCAAGCAAAATCAGGAGCAGCTCTACGATACCGGGTTTTCCAACCATATGCTTTGACCTCCTTTAAGTTTATTGCTGCAACACCGCCAGATCCCGGCCCGCGCGGTACCCTTCGCGCCGGGCGAGATGGTCCAGCTCAAGAGTAAAGATATCCTCCAGCTCGAGAATTACCTCGCGGCCGATCTCTTTCACCACCGCTGTTTTCAGGTAGTTCTTGCAGCGCTCGCAAACCTGGACCCTTCTTCCGGGGTAATCATCGGCGTAGAAATAGCGCAGCCGCTGCGGATCCCTGTTCCGGCAAAAGGGGCATTCCAGCCGGGGGAATTGCCAGGCGGTGCGGCAGAATGAGCATTGGAGAATCCGGGCGCCCTCTGCATTGAGCAGGGCCATGCCCGGATTCTGGCCGCATACCGGGCAGCAGCCTTCGCTCCAGAGAGCCAGGTTGATCTCTTCCCGCACCGCTGCGGCAAAAGCTATATAAAACGAGGCCAGGGCATCCCTTAACGTGCCGGCGACAAGGGAAGAATCCACCGGCCCCTCGTCCTCCCACCCCCAGGCGCGAACCTGCTTTTCCAGTTCTCTGCTGTCCGGCAATTTACTTCCGGCCAGAAATTGAGGCAGGCGGTTTTCCGTTAGTTCCGGCTGTTGCATGATTTTCCGGAGGGCCTTCGCCTGGGGAAAGACGCTACCAAAAACATCGACAATCTCGCCCAGGACGCTCCTGAAAAGCCCGGGAGCAATGCCGGGGGGACCGTCCTTAAGCAGGTAACACCCCTGTGAGAACAGCTCACGGGCCTGCTCCCGGCTCCAGGTACGATCGAGTTTGATCTGCCCGCCATAGCGCCACTGCAGCCGGAACAGCTCACGGTAGAACCGGAAAAGAGGCTCCGCGTCCTGCTTCTCTTTCAGGTAGATCTCGATTTCGCGATTCAGCTTCTCCAGGCTCACCATCTCTTTTGGCGCCATTCTCACTTCCCCCATCAACAAACATTATTACTTCTTTTCAGCATCTTCTTCTTCATCCAGAGAGAAAGCCTTGCCCACGTCACCAAATGCCTGCTTGAACTCCCGGATGCCGCGGCCGATGGAGCGCCCGAGCTCGGGGAGCTTGTTCGGCCCGAAGATGACTAAAACCGCTACAAGAATAATAATGATTTCAAAAAGGCCAATTCCACTACCGAACGGCACCGGGCTTCACTCCCACCGTGATATTATAGAGACTCAAAGATGTATCTCTACTGCGAGATTTAACTATCTATTATTTCTACTCAATTGCAAAATATCCTCTCTTTTATCTTGTTAAAATTCTTTAAAGTGATCAAAAAGTAAGTCACCTCCGTTATTTTTCCGGAGGTGACTGTAATCCGACGAGAAAGTGGGAAGAGAAAGCGGTTGTTTCTTGGTTAATCTCCCGCTTCGCGCGGGGTCAGCTTAAGCGCCACAAAAACAGCCGGCGCCAGCAGGGTGACCCAGATACCGCCGAGCCCGTAGCGGAAAAAACGGAGGCCTGCCTGCAGGGCCGGATTGCCGGAGGAGAAAACCGGGCCCAGCCCTATCAAGATACCGAAGAGCACCGCCAGGCCAAGAACCGCCTTGAGAACCTGGAGCGCCCAGTGCGTCCGGGGAATGGAGCGCACTTTTTCCCGTTCAATGATGTAGCCGGCGGCGGCGCCGGCCAGAAGCCCCATCAGCTTCGGCATATCACCCTGCGGGCTGAGAACCGTGAGGATCACGGGGATCGCCACGCAGAGCGCCAGGAGAAGCACCTTAGAAAATTTCTGATCCCAGCCTCTTTCAACAAAAAGGCTGCTCAGCCAGGCCAGGAACAGCAGCAGGGGAATGCCCATGGCATAACCGCCCAGGATATCACCCGGATAGTGAAAGCCCAGGATGATCCGGGAAAAGGGGATCAGGATCATCGCCGCAAGAGCCCAGATCCAGAACCACCTTCTCTTCAGCCGGATCGCCAGGTAACCCCATACCGTCACCGCTGTCAAGGTGTGACCGCTGGGAAAAGCATGGCTCTCGAGCTGCTTCATCCCCTCGAGAGAAGGCCGCTCCAAGGCAAAAAGATCTTTGACTACACCGCTGACCATGCCGGAAAGCAGCAGCACCGCCGCCGCCCAGAAACCGAGCGGCTTGTTGACGCACCAGATCAAAATGCCGAAAAAGATCATGTAGAATTCATCGTTGCCCAGAAAGGTAAAAAACTGAAAGAAATATTCCACCGGTTTGATCGACCGAAATTGCTGCAGGTAGTTAATCAAATCCATGCTGCGGGTCCGGTCCCAGTAAAAATAGAGCAGCGCACCGCAAAGAAGCACCACCGCCCAGCAGAAAAACAGCCAGAAGATCTCCCACCCCCGGCGCGGAGAGAAATAGGGTTTGGTTACAGGGGGGCTCTCCATGAAACTCACTCCTTCGTTTATTTGCCCCGGAAAAGGCAATTTTCTCAACCGCTAATTTCTCCGCCGCCACGGCCCCTTCCTGCTTCCGGATTCCATTGCAGGCGATGGATTATAATTTTGTAGGAGCTGCGGACGGGATCGCCGGGCACGGTTACGGGGATTATGCAGCTCTCTTCGCTAAAAGTTCCGGCGGCATGAAGCTCTTGAATAAAGGAGAGGGTTACCGGACGGCCGGGATGGGAAATATAGATGCTCCCGCCGGCCCTGACCGCCCCCAGCAGCACCGCTTTCAGGAAGGGCAGCAGGCGGGGCTCATAGGCGATATCGGAGGCCAGCACAATATCAAAGCGCTCGCTGCACGAATAGCTGCGCCAGTCGGCAAGCAGCAGACGATAGCGGGCCAGCCGGTGCAGCCGGGCATTGGCCTCGCATAGACAGAGAGCGCGGGGCTGAAAATCGGAGAAGGTCACCGTCGCTTCCTGCAGCCCGCAGATCACTCCCGGCAGCCCCACTCCCGCGCCCAGCTCGAGAACTGTTTTGCCTGCCAGGAGAGGGCCCTGCAAAAAATAGGCCGCCAGACCCCGGGCGGCGGGCCAGGCCTCGGCCCAGCAGGGGGTCTGGTCGGGGTCCGCCGGATCGTCAACCAAGGCCGCCACATTGTCAGCCACATACAGCGGAAACACCTTTCCGCCAATTTCGATCCGGATCAACCTTTTTTCAAGCGGCATCATTCTTCTTTGTGCTGCTTACCCCTCATAACGGGGAACACAGAGCGATCCTTGAGGCAGCACATAGGTAAACAAGTTACCGTCTTTTTCATATACAGCCTCCAGGGCTTCGTTCAAAGTCTTCGCCGGAATAAATCCAAGCAAGCGCGATTGCTCAGGAGAAAGTTGGGAGACCAGGTAAACCCGGCCCCGCTGCAGCAATCTGGCGATGGAATAGGCTTTGTGCCCTCCCAGGATGAACTGCTCATGCAAAGCAGCCTCCATTTCATCCAGAGAACTGTAACGTACCGCCCATTCCTCGAAAGTAAAAGAGCCAAACCCCTCGGAACATTGGGCCAGCAATATCACCTGCCCCCCCCTTTTCAGCGCTGCCATGGCATTATCCAGCGTTTTATGAGCCTGATATAGATTAATATCTTTAGGCGCGCCGCCGCAGCCGGCAATAACCACATCCGCAAGGCGCTTCAGCGGTACGCCATAGACCTGTTTGGCCAACGCACAGGCCTGTCCATGAGCTTGAACCATGTCGCCGGCGTAAACACCCAGCAACTCCTCCCGCTCGTTTAGAACTGTGTTAACTAAAAAATCACAGCCTGCCAGGAGCGCTCCTTCCACCAGGTCTTCATGAACCGGGTTGCCCGCCAAACGCCCGCTGCAGGCCCGATCGTCCAACATCAGGCTATGATTTTTTTGAATGGTGTCCCAGCCGGCGACTCCCGGAATCAACGCCTTCCGGCCGCCGCCGAAACCGGCAAAAAAGTGATAGACCACGCTGCCGGTTAATATGCGGCGATCCGCCCGTGCTACTTTCCGATTAATGCTGACAGGTGTACCACGAGAAGTTTGACCCAGGTAAACAAGCTCAGCCGCGTTGTTACAGTCGTGGTTATACATGTCGTGTTCCAGGGCCATATTTCTACCGGCCAGGTTTACCATCTCGTCATCTGTCATCATTCGGTGAGCTCCGTTGGCAAAAACGATGAAAATGTCCTCTTTTTTAATCCCCGCCTGCTCCAACTCGGCAATTACCGGCGGCAGAATCAGCTCTGTGCGGGCTACCCGGGTGAAGTCATTTGCCAACAGGCAGACTGTTTCTCCAGGGTGAACCAGCTCCCTTAGCGGCGGTGAACCGATGGGGTTACGCAACGCCTCCATGATGCAGCTGTGCGGGTCTTCCGGGGGTGCCGCCGCATGGCAACTTAAAATCTCCCAGGGGACGCCCGGCGGAAGTTTTAACTCGATTTTGTCACTGCCGTATGCTATCCTCATGATATTCTCTTAATCTTTTGTTAAGCCTCCCTGCTACAAAAGATCAACCCTCGACTGGCGAAAGCGGCGTGCTGACTGACGCAGAGATTTAATGGCTGGAAGTTCTTCGCCGCTTAAAAACCTCACCAGACCCCCTCCTGCCGTGCTGATGTAAGAGAAGGCTTTGCCGTCACAAAATTCATTGGCCGCCCGGATACTGTCCCCGCCGCCCAGAACGGAAAAGGCCGGCGAAGCCGCAACAGCCTGCCAGACTTGCTGTGTGCCCCAAGCCGTGGCCTTCTTTTCAAAGATACCCATGGGCCCATTGACAAACAGGGTTCCAGCCCTGGATATTCCTTCCCGGTAGAGATCCACTGTGCGCCTGCCGATATCTGCAAGCGGCCCTGGCACCGGCAACGACTCGACTGCCACTTCTTGCCGTCTGCCCTCTACCGTGTAAGCGTAGTCCAGGGGTAAAATGACTTTATCCCTGTAACCGGCAAGTATCTCTTTTGACTTCTCCACGTAATTCGAGAGGTTGTGATTGTAAACATAATCTACGGTAGACTGACCGGGTAACTGGCCGGAAGCGATCAGGAAAATGTTGGCTACCAGCCCTCCCGTAAGGATACTATCGGCCACCGCTTCTTTCAGAACAACCGTCATGATATCAAAGGCATCCTGCACCTTGGCCCCTCCCAGGATAAAGAGAGAAGGCCGCCTGGGTTCTTCCACGACTTGGTGAAGCATATCCAGCTCTTCTTCAAAAAGCCGGCCCATGGCCGATGGAAGGAGCCGGGGGAAACCGACGATCGAAGGCTGAGACCTGTGAGCGGCGGCAAAAGCATCCAGCACAAAGAGCTCTCCCAAGGGAGAAAGTTTTTGAACCAGCAATGTGCGGGCCTGCTCTTCAAAAGTGAGGTTTAACCGGGTTTCAAACAGAGTCAGCTCTTCGGCCAGGTAGCGAACATTGTCCAGCATAAGAACCTGCCCTTCGTCAAGGCGTCCAATCTTTTCACGGGCGGCAGGGCCGCAAATGTCATCAACAAAATCCACCGGATGATGAAGGGATTCTGCGATAAACCGGGCATGAGCTTTCGTAGAGCCATAGTTTTGATACTCCAGGTCTCCTCCCTGATGGGTCAGAAGGGCCACCCTGGCTCCTTGCTCCACCAGTTCTTTGATTGTTGGCAAGCTTCTGCAGATCCGGGTGGGGTCAGTTATATCCCTGCTCCTGATGTCCAGCGGGGAATTGAGATCCAGCCGGCAGAGAACTGTCTTGCCCCGGAGATCAAAATCGTCCAATGTATTAATGCCATACTTCATCCCCACACCCCTCCCCTGTCTACTCAAGCCCGAGGTACTTGTTGGTCAGAGCAAGCGCTTCGTCTCTTACAGGCTGCATGCCGGTTGCCGCACGGATACCGTCAATGGTCTCGGGAATCACTACGGCTTCCTGGGGTATATTCAGGGTAAATATGATATCTTGACCGCTGAAAGCTACGGTTTCCTCAAAAATGGCGATTTCATACATATCACCGCGGAGACGGCCCAGGTCCCTGGCATACCGGAACAAGGCTGTATTCGAATTGAAACCATCGGCTATTTTCACCACCCGGATACGCGGATGTTCGTTAAAGGCCGACAGCGCTTCTTCCCGCGTTAGCTTTCTTTTTGGCGTAGCCACAACACTGATAATATGTCCGTGGGTTGTAGGCACATGAACGAGTACACCGGTTGCATCAATATGCGGCATGATGTTCATCAAGTCCACAGCCTGGTGGTTTGGAACAGGCTCTACCAGGGCCACATCGACCAGGCCACGATGAGTATCGGCCGGATCCGCAACCCGCCGTAGTATCGTAACCATCACTTTTTCCAGGCCGGCCAGGCGATCCAGACAATCAACAGCACGGATCAAACCTGTGGTGTTGCAGGAGGTTAGTTTTAGAAAATCCTTGTTGACTCCCTTTTCGTAATTCGCGTACCCATGAAAAAAAACATCGGCAACCTCGTCCTTCTCGCCACCCTGGAATATTGCCTTTAAGCCCATCTTGCTGTATGTTTCCTTATTTTTTTGACCCATCCCCGCTCCTGTAGCATCGAGAACGATGTCAACCCGGCCTAAAAGATCTTCTACAGTACCTGAAACAGGGATCCCGGCATCCTCCAACCGGGGAATCTTTTCGGGAGCGGCGGAAAACAACTTGTAGGGCATACCCTTCTCCGCCAGGGCTCTTAAAGCCAGGGTGGGAGCCACATCTACAATACCTTCAAGTTCCATATCCTTCTGCAACTCTACTCCATCCGCCAACCTTTGACCGATAACTCCATAACCAACCACGCCGACTCTTACCTTGGACATCTACTATGTACCCTCCTCTCATATGATCGCGGCATTACTTAAATCGACCGGCAAACCAGTTGAAATGCTTTCTCCAAACCTTTCTCCTTCTTATTTGTCAACTTTGCCTGGAGATAAGTCTGAACCATAGTGTTGATGAAAATATGTCGAATGATATTTTTGTAATTTCCAGGAGGGAACTCTACATGTTCTACAAACAGAAAAACCCCACTTGTTACGCAGGCAACGGGCCGCGCGACTGTTTTTTGAATTATAGGCCACAAAGGTCTCGTTGCAATGCGTCGTTATTTGAGCCTGATTTCCGACAATCTTGATTGATTTTATGCCATGCAGTATTCCTTTGCGGGAGGGCCATATTTTCATTTTTTGCAGCAGTTTAAAAAAGTCTACCCGTTTCCGATAGTATGTTTTCTTGGTATTTTCTTTTTTGCTGGCGCCGCCAGTCACTTCGTTGCTTTTTCCCACGAACTCACTCTCCGATTTATTCATGTGCTACTTCACAAGAGCTTGAAACAGCATCGTCGCCACACCGATCTGCAAAGGATCGTGAATAAGCCTCTCTGAAACCTTCCGCGCAGCATCGGGGTCCAACCCCAAAGGTATACCCGGCGCGGCGATCAGCGTCTTTTCATCAACCTGTTCACCGGTTACAAAATGCCGCCCCGGAGAGGCATCAAAGAGAATTGAACACCTTCCCAACGCTTCATTCAAGCTAAAACCGGCTCTGACCGGGAAGCTGCTTCTTGATTCCATGCTCCGGGCCAGGTTGGACTCCTTTTTTTTATTGATATCAAATATCACCAGATGGGCGCCTAATTCAGTTAGAGCAATTGCCGCAGCGGCGCCAACCTGGCCGGCGCCGATCAGCAAAACATCTTTATTGTGCAAACTGCCGGCCATTCTATCCAAAGCAACTGCATATCCTTGAGCTGTTGCCGCGGCATTATCAACAATTTTGCGTGACACAAGGTTTATCGCGGCAAAACAATGGTCATCGGCAAGCATGACCACATGTGCATCTCTGCTATAGGCCTCGGTCAACCCGCGAACATCTGTAGACCCGGTGATAAAGGATTGACCGCCAAGATGATCAACAATCGCCACAACCGATTCAGAGAAGCCTTTGATTAAACCCTTCCCGGAGGTAACCGGGATAATGGCGACCTTGCAGTCAGCCAGGCAATTTTTACTTAAATCATACCCGGCTGCAGCGGCGCCAATCTGGCCTAAAGAGAAGCCTGTTTTTTTGATCAGATCGCGATCATAGCTGATTACTGAGTAAGCAATATCTACGATGTCATTGTCAGTTAATCTGGTCATCATACTCTCCCCCTGCCCAGAATTCCCACGTTGTTACCCACACCACGATAACAAAAGCGTTACTTAAATATAGATCCTTCGAGCGCTGCCCTCAGGATGACAAAGAAGGGGGGTTTTCACAGCTGCCGGAGAGGAGTCGAAGCAATAATCAAGATTCTTCTTTTTTCTAATATTGTCGACAACCGCCTCCATTTTCTTTTTAGCCTGTTCACGATCCTTTGCGGTAACAATTAATGTAGCGGCCCAGTGTTTTTTGCCGGGACAATAATTTGTTAAAGCCTCTTCAGCCCCGAAAAAGCCTTCGTGAAAGGATAAGGGGCCTGCCGGGGAAATAATATGTTCTCCTGAAACTTCAAGTTTTTCCGGAGAGACCTTAATATGTTCATATATAACCGCTTGCTGCTTTTTATTAAACAGATTCCCGGGCCGGGTTCCCCGAACAAAGCAATCTGCCAGCACCTCCAGCAAATTAACCCCTGTCGAGTGATACACTACAGTAGGCGTTTGACTCGGCAACCTGGCGTCAATCTCCAACACTTTTAACTTATGATCATGAAGAATTACCTCAACATCCATAATGCCCTTCAATTTTAAAGACCGGCAATCGTTAAAGCGATTCTCTCAAGCTGTTTTTGCTGAACTATGGATAGATTGGCCGGGGCAATGACGCGCTTGCAATCATACCCCGGATCCATTTCAAGCTCGGTTACCTGGAAAGCGCTGTATTCATGTTCATAGCCGATTACCTCTATGGAATAGGAGGGGCCCTCCAGATATTCCTGAATCACCCATCGCTCTGCGCCCGGCCCGGTTTTCTCCTTGAGCGCTCTGAGCTCGATCTCATTTTGAATCCGCGCGATACCTGCACTGCCGCTGGAGTTATCCGGTTTCGCAATAACCGGAAACCCGCATTCCGGCCAAAGCGCAGGTACCGGCAGGCCAATTTCCATAAATAATCTATCGGAGACGGTTTTTGAAGATGATACTGTATATGCCTGCAGGTCTAAAGCAATCGGCGTTTTTGTCTTTTCTGCCGTTTCGGCTAAAATGCTTAAGCATTCCCGGTTTTCCAGTGCAGGAATAATAAAATCTATCCCCTCCAAAGCCCGGGTTGTCTTCTCTGTTTCGTTTACGTTCAAACAATAAAATCGATCACAGATCCCCCGCGCCGGAACTTGCGGCTCTTTATCGATGAGAAGAACATGCCAGCCGGCTTTCTTCGCCAGGTAAGCCGCTTCTAATCCCTGTAACTTTCCGCCCACAACAGCCACCCGCATTTTATCCTTCTCCTTTTTTGGCGACTCTTTCTTCTACCAGGAAGTCCGGATATGTTCAAGGCCTCTTTTTGCCTCGGCAACCCAATCAATAAAGGATTGTTTTTTAGCCGGCTGCAATCCACACTGCTCCAAAACAGGCAATACCCCGTCTACTGTCCTGCTGCCTTTTTCAATATCCAGGGTGCTTTGGGAAACCCCCAACAGGCCGGTGTGAGGCGGTATAATCGAGGTGATCACGTTTGCTCCGGCATTCAGTCTCTGTTTTAATCCGGAAATACCATCAACATCAAGAGATGCCGGAATTAGTTTGTCGGGAAACATTATGCGCATTATGGCAATAATCAGGAGCTCGCGCAAATGAGATGGTGACTGCCAATGCTCCAGGGGTGTTCCTTTTTGCGGCACAAAGCTCATCACTCTAACCTGCTCTGCGCCCAGTTGGTTCATCACATTCAAGGAATCATAAATATCTTTTGCCGACTCGCCGATTCCGGCCAGTAAACCCTCTTCAATCAAAAAACCCATCCGGCGGGCATCTATTTTGATCTCCAGCCTCTCACTATAACTTTGTAATAGCCTCAATTGAGCGAAGAGAGTATAATTATGGGTTTCCTGGTAGCATGCGAACCAGTCTACCCCGATACTCTTGAATTCCATTAAAACATCTCGCGGAACAACACCCGGGGAGATCATCAGGGGCAATTGGGTAACGCCTTTTACTGTTTCAACGACGTCTAACAGCTCATCAAACAGACCGGCTGAAAAATACTTTGGGTCTTCACCCATGGTCAGGTCAAGCAGGTGCACCCCCGACGACGCCAGTTGGTGAGCCGTTTCCACAATTTCTGTTTTTGATTTTCGATACCGTTCACTAACGTTATTTGATCGCCTGTAGAAGCAAAAGGTGCAATCATTCCGGCAATATGTGGAAAAATAAATAAATCCGTATAAGAATACCTGCCCGCCAAAGTGCCTTCGCCTCAATTCCCTGGCAACACTAAATAGCTTTTCAATGTCTGATTCGTCTTTCAGGTTAAGCAGGTAAGCGATCTCTTCTTCAACGAGAAATGCACCGCTGGATGCCTTAGAAAGTAGATTGTCCAGATTGATATGTTTGGAATCTATCATAATGTCCACCTTTGGAAACATATTAGCCACCCTGCTTCCGGATCGCCTGGCCTATCCATGCTATATATTCAGGCGAACCCCACCCAGGTAAGTCAGGCTTCTTCCGATTTTTTGGATATTGTAAAGCCCTTCCCTGGTTATAACCAGCCGTTCCAGGCCAAAACCAATCCCCACCCAGGGGTCGGTAACCCCCCATTCCCGATCCAGGAAGTGGGGGCCCATGGCCCCGGATCCCAACTCTATAGTTGACATAACATCTATAGATTCTCCGTAAACTACCGATTTCTCTACTTCCAGCTGATAATCGGTGATCCCAACCGTATCCATCACCAGCGCCGCCAGTTCCTTTATCCGGTCGGGACATTGTTCTTCCGGCAGACCCATCTCCACAAGGTTAAGCATGGTAAACTCATTCATATGGTAAGGGCCCCGGGTGTCTTTGCGAAAACAGGGGCCGATTTCAAATATTCTAACCGGTTTCTCCCAGAGACGTGCCAGCTCTTTCATAAGATAGTAAAGATTCGGGGCCAGCATCGGGCGAAGGCATTTTTTGGAGTCAACCCAATATACCTGTGAAAAGAGGGGATGATTTTCTGTAATTAACATTTTGGCCAGCAAGCCCCTGGATAACAATAGAGGGGTAGATACTTGAACAAAGCCATGCGCAGTTAATGCTTCAGCCAGTATATTCTCTAATTCAACCAGAGACGGTCTTTTCTTAGACTTTTGATACTCAGACAAACAGTCTTTACCCTTTCGCACAAGTTGCTGTTCTATCTGCTGGTAAGTCTTGTTACGCTCCTGGATGCTTTTGAAAGAGAGCCCCAGCTGCGCCTCAGACGCATTCAATTCCTGCAGCCTCTGTTTTTGAACCGATGTCCAATTAATATCCATGATCTCTCCGTGTCATCTTATCTGTAATTTGGTTTTATGGATAAAGTCTGGCGGGGAGTCCGGGAGTTTCACCCGGCTATACAGATTTAGAGTCTGCATGATCCTTCCGATCCACCCCCCGCGTTTAACGAAGGTTTAACTTATTTCGCCCAAGTAATAACAGAACCCTTTAAGGAGTTATTATTTAGACAAAAACAGCTTTAGCCCCTTTCTTCGGATGCCTTAACAATGGCCAGGCCAAGAGTCTCCACAATTCTATCGATCTCTTCTCCGGTAATCACCAGTGGCGGTGAAAGCTGTAGAATGTCTCCTGCCAAAGGCCGGGTGATCAGGCCTTCTTCATAGGCAATTTCTACAACTCTCGGTGCCAGCGGGACAGGGAATTTCTCACGGGTTTTGCAGTCTTTAACCAGATCTACGCCAACCATTAAACCCATGCCCCTCACTTCACCAATGGTTTTCAGGTTCAGGCAGCGCAGCCCTTCCTGAAGGCGCTGCCCCATGATAGCGGCCCGGCCATGAAGGTTTTCTCTTTCAATGATTTCTATGTTTTTTAAGCCGACCTGGCAGGCCAGGGGATGACCGCTGTATGTATAACCGTGGAAGAACCGGTCGCGGCTTTTCAAAACCTGGAATATTTCATCTGAAAAAACAGCAGCCCCCAGCGGCACATAGCCGCTGGTGATCCCTTTGGCAAGTGTCATAATGTCCGGAACGGCACCTTCCCAGTGCTCGATGCCGAACATGGTCTCTCCTGTACGCCCAAACCCATTAATCACTTCGTCGGCAATAAAGATGACTTGATTGTGATTACATATTTCGCGGATTTTTTGATAATATCCCGGTGGCGGCACTATAACTCCGCCGGTGCCCAAAACAGGTTCGGCAATGAATGCCGCCACGTTTTCTGCCCCCAGAGAGCTGATTTTTTGCTCGAGGGCCAACGCGCATTCCAGATCACACTGAGGGTACTCCTTGCCCCAGGTGCAATAATAACAATAGGGAGGGGCAATACTTTCAAAACCGGGCAGTAATGGAGAGAATCCCTCGTGAAACCCGGGCAACCTCGTGGCCATGACTGCTCCGCAGCTAACCCCATGATAAGCCTTATCACGGGTAATGATAATATCCTTGCTGTCCATCTCTCTGGCGTGCCAATAAAAGCGCACTGCCCTGATGATCGTGTCATTGGCCTCAGAACCACTGGATGTAAAGAAGATTTTTGCCTCCGGAATAGGAACCATCGAAGCTACTTTCCCGGCAAGGCGAATCGCCGGAACATTGGCAAACTCATTGAAGCTGTGATAAGCCTCCAGATTAACAACCTGTTTCTCCATCACCCGGCCAATCTCATCCCGGCCATGACCTATAGCACAATACCAGAGCCCGGCAGTCGCGTCAATATATTCCTTGCCCGCTACATCAAAAACCCTGCTGCCCTTTCCCCGGTAAATTATTTTCGCTCCTTTTTCCTGAAGGGCTACAATACTCGAGGTGGGATGCAGGTAATAATCCTGGTCTGCCTTGATCAGTTCTGCAATCTCTGAAGATCCCAAAAACATGATGTCCCTCCTATACTGAAAATAAGATTCAATTTAATATATCAGCAAAAGTCATGCCATAAGAGATTAAGGCTGAGACACGTTTTTAACAGATCCGACAGCGTCACCGGGGAAAAAAGATTTTTTTATGCATCAATGCCAATGGAATATTGCATTATTTTTTTCTTGCATACATCCAATTAAAAAAAAACGAATGTCAACTGCTTGAAGCTACTCAACCTTATTGCTTTCCCTCCAGCAAACTTCATTGCCGGTTAGCCGGATTCAATTCACTTTCGAATTCATTTATGATCCGCTTCATTTCTTGCACCGCTCCATCGGACAGAGGGTGCGGTATATGTTTTTCTAAAACAGCGCGGGCTTCTTCATAGGCCCGTTCTGATGCCTCTTTTCCTCCACCTTTCTCCCAGGCGGAGCGGTTCCGGCGATCGAACACATTGGCCTGAGACTGCCCCCGCATATGTTTAAAGGTGTGCTCGCTGGTCAGAAACTCTCCCGCCGGGCCGGCTTCCCCGATAACTTCCAAAGCTATCTCTTCATCTATAATCGAGAAACCGCCGATAATCTTTTTAATATGGCGGATCATCTCCACATCCATAACCAGCTTCGCAAAATCTATGGTCAGGCCCATCTCCAGAGCACCTGCGCCGTAGATCACGTTGGCGCCGGCAAGGGAACCGAGAAGGGCATTCATAACATATTCGTACCCAGCCTGGGCGTCAGGAAGCTTGCTGTCAGAGATCCCGCCTCCAACGAGGCTAGGCAGCCTGTAATACTGGGCCAATTTTACGGCCCCCGTGCTTAACATTCCATGTTCCGGCGCTCCCACCGCGCCAACCATATATTTCAGGTCCATAATCGTGCTCATGGAGCAGTAAGTACAGGGAGTGCCTTTCCTGATCAGTTGGGCCAAAATGAGCACACTTAAAGTCTCAGCATTATGGCTCACCAGGGTTCCGGCAAGGGTAGCAGTTGAGGTTGCTCCTGCCAGAGCCATGGGGATAATGGCCAGCCCCAATCCCAAACGGGCCGTCTCCATGGCTATTTCACAGCATTCTTTCCCCAGCGTCAAAGGAGATGTGGGACAGACAAATATGGTTACATGAGGCCTGTTTTTGAAATTATCCTTGCCGCCCACTGATAATGCTGCCATCTCCGCCATCTTGCCCACATTCCGGCCCTGGTGGGCGCCGATGAGAATATGCTTCGCTGTATTCTGCATAATAATGTTCAGATTGTGAAGCGCCTGGGTGTCGGGCGGCTTCTCTGTTGACCCTAAAGGACGCACCATTACACTGATCTCATCATAGTAATCGCAGAGACGACAAAAGAGCCCCAGGTCCTCGTTCCGTGATTTTCGGAGCCGGCGGCTGTAGGGATCAATGACCTGGATACATTCGCCAAATGTACTGAAGCCGACCCTGTTAGGCTCCGCAACGTAATCGTATGCAGGCAATCTGCCGTAATATACTGTTTTGCGGGGAGCCCAGCGGAGGCAATCCTCGATCATATGAGATGGTATTTTTACATTGGCATACCCTTTTTGGCGATCCACCACCGCCCCGGCTTCACAGAACACCTTTACAGCCTCTTCGCTTTCTACTTTAATCCCTGTAATCTGAAGTAGTTCCAGCGTGGCATAATGAATTGAATCCAGCTGGTCCTGTGACAGTGCCGTGAGCCTGAAGCCTTTTAAATGATCAATGCCGTTCCTGGTATTTCGTAACATTAGGTTCGCCCCCAAATATCATAAACCTTGACTTCATTCTTTCCGGTAATCCTGAATAAACTCTTCGATATATTCACTTGCAGGTGATGATAATATTTCATCGGAGGTGCCAATCTGCTCTATCTTCCCGTTCTTCAGCATGGCAATCCGGTCTCCTATCTTGAAGGCCTCTTTAAGGTCGTGAGTAATGAATATAATGGTCTTCTGGATACTCGATTGTAGCGACAGGAGTTCGGTATGCATGTTGCGCCTGATTAGCGGGTCAAGCGCACTGAAGGGTTCATCCATCAAGAGTATATCCGGATCATTGGCCAAAGCGCGCGCCAGGCCTACCCGTTGCTTCATACCCCCGCTCAGCTCACTGGGATATTTATCCCCCCACCCTTCCAGGCCTACCCTCTCCAGGGCTGCACTGGCAGTTTTAATCCGCTGCTGTTTAGGGATGCCTCGAATCTCTAACCCCCACTCAACGTTACCGATAACTGATCTGTGGGAAAAGAGCCCAAATTGCTGGAAAACCATGCCGATTTTTAATTGCCGCAGATCCTTGAGCTGTTTTTTGTCGTAATCAACGATATTATCTCCATCAACATATATGTTGCCCGAGGTAGGCCTTGTGAGCAAGTTGATGCAGCGAACAATTGTAGATTTGCCGCTACCCGAAAGGCCCATGATTACAAACGTTTCACCCTCAAATACATCAAAGGATACATCATCTACGGCGACAACATGATCGGTATCTTGAAATATATCTTCTGCGCTTGATCCATTGATGCTCATCATTTTCCACATGGCATCCGGATCCGGCCCGAATATTTTTACCAGGTTTTCCACTCGCACCTTTGTCTTTTTCAAACGCTCACCTCCCAACTATTGATGCCTGCTCAGTCGATCCTGAATTTTTTTGAAAACCTGCCGGCCAAACCCTGTGTTGCCCGGTCAATGATAATGGCCAGAAAAACAATGCTGATCCCGGCGTTAAACCCGCGGGCTATATCGATCCGGTTAATCGCTATGTAGACCTCCAATCCCAAACCCCCTGCACCTACCATCGAGGCAATCACGACCATGGATAAAGCCATCATGGTGGTCTGATTGACACCGGCCATGATATTGGGAAGTGCTTGCGGAAGTTTAATTTTTAGCATCAATTGTAATTGTGAAGGGCCAAAGGACTCCGCCGCTTCAACCATCTCCTTGGATACTCTGCGTATACCCAGATTGGTTAACCTGATCGCCGGGGGAACTGCAAACAGGATTGTAGCAAAAGTAGCAGGAACCGACCCCAACCCGAAAAACATGATCGCGGGAATCAAATATACATACGCAGGCAGTGTTTGCATTGCATCCAAAATTGGGGTGAGGGCGCTGTCAAATCCATCATATTGAGCCGCCAGTATCCCTAGAGGAACCCCGATCATGATTGATATCAAAACCGATGCCAGGATTATCGCCAAAGTCGCCATCATATGGGTCCATAAACCCAGTGTGCCAATCAAAAAGATCAGGAAAGTAAAGAGCAGCGCACTGGACCAGCCCCGGACCTTCATCAATATTAAGAAAACAGTGATTAATACGAGCCACCACGGCAACCAGTTAAGTCCCGTTTCTAACTTGAGTAATAACCATAGAATGCTGTCTGACATTGCCGTAAAGAATCCTGCACAACTAACATTAAGCCACCTGATCGCATATTCTACATATTCTCCCAGATCAAAATATAGAAATTCGGGAAAATTTTTCATCATGCGTGCAGCATATTTGACACAGCTGCTTCCCCCCTTGGCATGTGCTCAGTTATAGTGATGCCCGGTAGAAACTCTCAAGATCTACAGATAAACGTTTCTCAGATTTCTATGCACTGACTGACATTTCGGGGATGCCCTGGTCTTCTCTATCGATTGGCGTGGGAGAACCATCCCCACGCCAATCGAAAAAATGGTTCCAACACTACCCTTGCCTCTATCTTGCTGTTATTTTTCCAGGAGCAGCTTTAGGGAACAAACCGGTTAAAATGTCAGCATGTTGGCCGGGTGTATTCTACTACTACAGCGCTTCTTTGACCTTATCAGCGATCTCTGCGGGAAGCCATTCCGCCCAGAGATCCGGATATTCTTTCAAAAAGTGCAAAGCTGCTTCATCAGCTTCCGCATCGTTTGTCTCCATGTACGCCAACATCTCATTATGAACATCCACGCTGATGACCAGCTTCTCCAGGAACTCCACAATCTCCGGACCCCACTCGGGCATATCTTTCACTACAGCTTTGGTGACATCCTGAGGCTTCCGTTTGCAACCATAGCCGTCCTCCCATAGTTCCGGATCATATGGGGGCTCATCAAGCAAAGTCCAGTCACCCAACCCGAGCACCCAGTCCGGCGCCCAGTGATAGGCCACGATGGGCTCTCCTTTATCATAGGCATCGACCATAGCGGTAGCGAGAGCCATATCGGAGCCTGGCAGGAAGTGATTGTACCACTCATCGAGCCCGTAAGTTTTGATCTGATCATCCATCAATTCAGCTACAAACCATGTCGGCGGAGGACCAACAATCCGCCCTTTGGATGGATCCTCGGGATCTTTGAACAGCTCCCAGTAGTCGGGCAGATCCAGAGCCGACTTCAAATCGGGCGCCATCGGTTCGATACCCCTCTCAGGATCACCCTCGATTACATAGGTGGGCACGAAGAGCCCTTCCTGGTCGGAGACGAAGTTCACGCCGAGATCTAAAATGTCGCCTGACTCAACCAGGTCGGAGTAGGCCTCGCCGTAATTTTCCGTCCATGCTTCAGTCAGAATATGAACGTCCCCCTGAACCATTCCTTCCAACAACACGGGGGTTGCACCCAAAAGAACCTCGTACGTGTAACCGTAACCCTCTTGCAGGATTATTCCGGCGACATGAGCATTGAAGTGCATGCTCTCCCAACCGCAGTTACCCAGCACAAGGTGTTTTTTCTCTGTTTCTTCCTCTGCAGGTGCACATGCCATTAACGAGGTGAGTAAGACAATAGCAAGCAGAAAAACTGATGCCCTTATCAAAACGGACCTTTTCACAAAGTGACCTCCTTTTTAAGTTTGATTGTCAGTGAAACACTGTAATTTACCGATCATCTATCCCGATAAAGCCACCTCCCTCATCCAACATCTTGCGCTACATATCAGCCGGTATCGCTTCTACTCAATAATTGACATGATGCAATATTTGTTTATACTATCCAAACAGCCTCATCCCTGGAGTTGCCCGGTGATACCGGCTACCTGACCAACTCGAGTAATCCCAGAACCTTGTCTACGGCTTCAGCCGCATCTTCGGCATAGGCGTCTGCGCCAATTTTATTGGCAAACCCTTGCGTGACCGGGGCCCCCCCGACAATGGTCTTGAATCGTTCTCTTAAACCCCTTTTCCGCAGTTCATTCTCCAGCTTTTTTTGACCATTTAAGGTTGCTGTTAATAGAGCGCTGGTGCCGATAATATCAGCTTCATGCCTCAGGGCGCCTTCAATAATGTCTCCGGTGCTCACATCCCTGCCGAGATCAATGACCTCAATGCCCTGGGTTTTTATTACAGATATGACGATGCCTTTCCCGATATCGTGGACATCTCCTTCCACTGTGGCAATTACCATGGTCCCCTTTTTAATAACTCCTCCGGAACCGTCCTTGACAATGGCTTCGTTTAAAACCGACGTGGCTTTCTCCATGATCTGTGCCGCCTCGATGAGTTCGGGCAAAAACTTTTCACCCCGCTCAAACAAGTTACCCACTTCCCGGATACCCTTGCTAAAACCCTCATTCAGCACCATCATCAGATCCTCTTTTTCTGCAACAGCGCGCCGCGCAATTTCTACAGCTTTTTCTTCATCACCATCCACGATCGATTGGATGGCCCAATTTAAAATATCCTTCTGGCTCATTTCCTGCCCTCCATTGCCATTTGTTAAAATGATAGCCCTGCTTTCTCTTTAAATCGCTCTACAGAATTAATCTCTATACCCAATAATTCTGCGATGCGAATCTTGGCCTCAATCCCTATCGCCCCCCCGGGGCGGGCTAAAACATGGCCAATGTTCAGCTCTTCTCTCAACTCGCGCATGATTTGAGAGTCACTGAGCTCGATAACAGATATCCCCAGTTTATCCGCTACGTATTTTTTGGCTTCGCCAACCCTGAGAGCTTTGGATGCCATGACCCGCGCTACCAGATCTCCGGCAGTGCGAATGCCACCCATCCCTGTTGCCAGCTCATGGAGAAAGGCCATGCCAAATGTATCACCGTGACCTATCTACAACCCGTCTGCTTTTCCGATTTCAATTAAAGCCACCGATGCCCTTGATATGGCATCAACAGGAGCAGTGCTGGTGACAGGCACTCCGCCGACGCCCATGCCGGCATTGGGATGAATGGGTATTGTGGCTATTTCGGAGCAAGCCTTGATAAATGTGCAGGCGCGAGAAATATTCCAGGGAACAGTTTTATTGCTTTTGGTGTTGACCACAGGCCCGAAGAGGTCTACCCCTGCTTTTTCGGCAAGCTTTACCTGTAAATGTGGATAAAGCCCCGCCAGGCGAGTCTCTTCATATTTCAGATCGCCATGCATCCCCAGCACAAACTCCCCGGCCATCCCCATTTCCACCTGTATACAGGGGTGATCTTTTTTTAACTTTTCTACAGCTTTCAATGCGGCCAAGAAATCCGCGTCGCCCGAAGCTCCTACGGTATCAAAATTAATGCCGTCAGATCCCGCTTCGTGCATAATGCCGGAAACAAAACAGATATCTTTTACGGCAATCTCTACCGCTTCTTCCTGGGCCTCCCTGGACTCTTGAATTTTGCCCATGGGCAATAGCTCCGACCAGTTGTCAACAGGGCCATCAGGCTTGGTATAAAGGCCTAAATTGGGCATGGCCCCGTAGAAGACAGGAATGGTCGCATTTAACTGAATTTGTTCCATAACCTGCCGTTCTTCATGAACGATGGATTTTACCGGTTTGAAGCTATAGTCCACATGCCCCAGTTCAATAGTGTCAGAGCAAAATGCTCTTTCATGGGCTAAAACCGTTCCGAGACGATCCACCGGCACCCCACCCCGCAGTGGGAATTTAAGGGTTCCTGCATCAAAACTATGCACCACTTCATCGCCTTGTTTTACACTGACAACCTTTTGGGGTGAAGCACATATTTCAAAAAGGCGCTGAAGTTCATCCTCATCAAGAGGAGGAACCTTTCCCCGGTCTGCTGCATCCAGGGTTCCATCTTCCAGTTCCTGCCTCAGCTCTTTTTCAGTTAGCCAAAGGGTAGTTCCATCCCCCATCCTGGTTAAAATTCTTTGCATCCTGCAACCTCCTTCTGCGATAATAAACCCTAACCTTTCCTAATGTTTATGCGCAATATACGTGCCATCTAAGGATAGGTTAGGGTAATATACGCCATTAACGAACGAGCCTGGCAACCCTCAAAAGCCTGTCACCGTTATTGTAATGTTTCTTGTCTCAATCTAAATTGCAACCATTTTTGTAGACCATCTTCTATCTAGAGGCAGCTCTTTGTCCCATCATTTAATGAATCTTTTCATTATTTCTAATGCATAATTTCATTACATTGCCTCCCAGGTAAGAGGGTGCATTTTAAGGTATTTACTTATTTAACCCATATTCATCCTCGCTTTCTTCCACAATTTCCTGTATTTTCTTTATCGTGCCATCCGGCAACGGTTCGGGTTTATGTTTATTCAAGATCAAATTTGCCTTTTCATAAGCCCGTTCTGTCATTGATGTACCTCCGTCCTCTAACCATGAAGCACGGTTTCGCCGGTCGATAAGCTCGCTTTGCGATTGCACTTTCCGGAAGTTTTCAAAGGTATGATGATGCCCGACAAAATGCCCTCCGGGCCCGACCTCATGGATAACATCCAGAGCCATATGTTCATCAGTTACTGAAATGCCCATGATCGCCTTTTTAATCATCTTGAACATCTCATTGTCCATTACCAACTGAGCATAATCAAAAGTAACGCCGAGCTCAAGCATCCCCGCCCCATAAATCAAGTTAGCGCCACCCTGGGCTGCCAACAAGGCTGTTATGGTCTTTTCGTGGGCCGCCTGCGCATCGGGAATTTTACTGTCAGCCTACCCGCCGGCAACAAAGCTGGGAAGGAGATAATAACGGGCTAATTTGGCGACACCTGCAGAGATCAGGCCCAGCTCCGGAGCTCCTACCGGAGTGGTGGAATAGCGCAAATCCATGATCGTGGTAGAGCTGCCGTACAATACCGGAGCGCCCTTGCAGGCCAACTGACTTAAAACAACCGCACTTAAAACCTCGGCATTGTGGATCACCAGCGTTCCGGCCAATGTAACCGGAGTCGTTGCCCCTGCCAGAGCCATGGATATAATGTTACTGGGAACTCCGGCCCGGGCCGCTTCAATAATAATGTCAGTACAATCCGGAATGAGATGCAACGGGCTAGTCGGACAGACGTTAAAACTGATTATCGGCCGCCTTTTCAGGTTTTCCCGGCCTCCGCTCACTTCTTCCGCCATTTTAATGATCTTTCGACAGTTGTTGATACTATCTGCACCGATAAAGAAATGCTTACTGGTATTTTGGAATAAAGCTTCAGCGTTATGCAGGGATTGAACCTTGCTGTGATAATCCAGTGATGTTACCGCACGATAGTTGATATCCAGTTCGTCCAAGTAGTCACTAAGTCTGGCCGCATCAGCTACATCTTTTTTTGTTGTTTTGCGATACTCAAGCGTGATGGGATCAATAATATTAATTCCTTCACCGAAGCATACAAAACCTACCCGGGAGCCCTCAACAACAAAATCTTTTTGGGGATTCCGCCCGGCCAGTGTAATAGTAGGTGGGGCGGAACGGATAGCATCTTCGATCATATACGCAGGTATTTTTACCAATCCCGTATTGTAGTCAACATCGGCCCCATAACCATCAAAAAGATCCTGGGCTTCTTTGCTCTCGATCTTAATTCCCGTATTCCGCAAAATGTCCAATGTGGCAAAATGCAAGGTGTCCAGCTCATCCCCGGTAAACATGTTTAACCCGAGACCGTCAAACCGGTAAACCGCTTGCAGGTTTCTTTTTGCCATGCACACTCACCTCCATTTAACCTGTATGAAGCAACCTTACCCTTTTCCCAAAGCCCCCCTTTACTCGTAGTTATATTCCGTCCGGTAAGCAGCTCCATCCTTGATTTCTTTTACAGTGCAAAATGCATGCCATGGATTTATGAAGAAGACTGTTTCCAGAAAGGAGCCCTGGACAGGCCCGGTCATTTAAAACTTTTTATTATCTTTGGAAGTATTGCATTGCCGGTAATGTTTTTTTGCATTGCTAATATCCGTTGTCTTCCCTGATTCGTTTTAAAATGCGTGCCACAGTGGATTGATCAATCTCAAGAGCTTCAGCAGCTTTATAGGTGGATCCATAGACTTCATACGCTTTTCCGATAAGCTGGCACTCCAGCTCCCGTTTGGCACGCTTATAAGGAATTATCTCTGTGCAAAACACGCCTCCTTCATTCGGACGGGGCCCTTTCAAAATATTCCACATGCTGTCTTTTGTGCAAACATTAATGTCATTACTATAAATAACTACAGCTCTTTCGACCATATGTTCCAGCTCGCGAACGTTTCCCGGCCATTCATAATCTAAAAATTCTTTGATTACCTGTTCGTTAAAAGATATATTTTTATTATATTTACGGTTGTACAGCTCCAAAAAATATGTGATCAGAGCAGGAATATCCTCACGCCGATTACGAAGTGGGGGTATGGTAATCGGAAACAAATTCAGACGATAAAACAGGTCCTTGCGGAACCTTCCTTCCTTTACCTCTACCTGCAGAACACGGTTGGTCGCCGCAATAATCCGCGTATTTACCTTAATTTTTTTTGTTCCACCGATCCGGAATAGCTCCTTATCCTGTAGAAACTCTAAAAGTTTCACTTGAATGTCATGAGATATATCTCCAATCTCATCAAGAAAAAGAGTGCCTTCATGAGCCAGTTCGATTTTACCCTTTCTCCCTTTACTATCTGCCCCGGTAAAAGCTCCTCCCTCATAGCCAAAAAGTTCTGACTCAATCAATTTGTCGGGAAGAGTAGCGCAATTAATTTTTACAAATGAAGATTCTCGCCGCGGGCTCAATGCATGAATAGCTCTGGCCACGACCTCTTTCCCAACCCCCGTTTCACCCTGAAGAAGAACCGTTAAATTCAATGGGGCGATCTTTTGTACAGTATCCTTTATGTGTCTCATCTCCGGGCTTGTAGATATAAAGTTCACCTGGGTAAAAAGCTCCTCCTGCATATTGCTTAATTCAATGTTTTTACGTTTTAGTTCGTCTTCTTTGTTTTCCAGCTCTTTTTTTAAGTCAACAAGCTCCGTCATGTCTTTGGATGTGCAGAGAGTCAGAACAATATTCCCTTGCCCGTTTAGTATTGGCACTCCGGTGCACAGGCGCCACTTTCGACCTTCTTTTACTTGTTGCATAATATGTATTTTTTTCTTCTGCCGTAATACTTCAAGAGCACCGCTGATTGAAAAAACCTGTTGTTCTACAAGTTCTTCTACAAAACGCCCCTCCATTTCCGATGCTTTCATCCCCATGATTTGCTCTCCTTTGGGGTTAACAAGAAGGACCCGGCCCTTGTTGTCGGTAACAAATATTTCTTCTTCAAAACTCTCGATGATAGCTTTATAGACCATCAATTGCTTACTTATGCAGGCAGAGTCAACAACTTCTACCACGGACCCGTTTGAAGATAAAATCAAAACAATATCCGAAGAAAGGCAATCAATATCAAGCAGCGATTTATCCTCTGAAAGACAGCAAAAATTTATTCCCCCGTTAATATCACCTATTGTTAAATCATTATCGCCTTTGTTAAATAATAGTGATCTAAATATCTCCAAAACAGGCAATACCTTAACGATCATGTTCTCCCGGTTTACGATAATGAATTTTATATTTTCTGACAGTTTCTTGAAACCAATCTCCCCTAAAGTGGTGGTGGCCGGTAATTCCAAAAAGCTTTTGCTTTTTTTATACTTCGTGTCCATAGCTTTCCCTCCACTCTTTTTGACATCTTGTCCAAATATTCTTCGTTGTTTAAAAGGTAAAACCCTTCATATCCGGCATATTTGTTTACATAAATAGAATACTCTAAATTCCGGCGGTGAAAAGCTTAGCAGGTGATCGGGGGGGGGGTGAATTTGAGGTAAGAATCCGGATACTTTAAAGCGGTACTCCCCAGCAAAGATCAGAGGTACGGTAATTTCTCCGCCGCAACAGCCCCTTCCTGTCCCCGGATTTCTTTGCAGGCGGTGAATGATAATTTTCCAGGAGCTGCGGACGGGTCTCCGGGCACGGTTACAGGGATACGGAAGCGCTCTTCGCTAAATAATTCGGCGGCATGAAACTCTTCAATAAAGGAGTAGTTTAGGCATGCGACATCAGCCTTGTTTCAAGTCATCATTTTCATTTTTCCTGATTATCTAAAGCCCCTTCGCGAAGCACTTCGGCAAGAAGAGCCCTGGCCCGTGGCAGCATTTTCTGCGGGACAAAAATATCAATTTCGTAGGCCTGGCCGCCGACTACCCGCATGGCGCCGGACAGGGGGTCGCTGTCCTTTCGCCGCACCGGAATGGAGGCTTCCCGGAGCAGGCCGCAGACGATTTCGGCCTCGATATCATTGAATGCCTGCATTAGAAAGGTCCATTCTTCTTCCATGTTCTTTTCCGCCTCCTTTTGATGGCTTCGCCAATTCCCGAAGGTTCCCTCTTTCAGGATATACCCAAACCATGACGGATATGCCGGACGGTAATTTCGATGTCAATTTGACGGGCAGTATAAATAATTTTATGATACATGTAAGTCCCCCTCGTATGATGGAATTGGAAATTCAATCTTATCTTGTCAAAGGGGGGAGTCTTTCAAGCATCCTTTTGCAAGGAGCGGTATTTATGGTCTACCGACTTAAATATTTAGCGGAGATGGCCGCGGCGGCCGGACTGGAACTGGCGGGAATCGCCCCCGCCGCTCCCCCCGCTCACCTGCAATCATTGCTGCAGCAGCGCCTCGATGAAGGCCGGGTGACCCCTTTCGAAGAGAAAGATCCGGCGCTCCGGGTGAATACTGCAAAACTGCTGCCGGGATGCCGCAGCATTGTCGTTGTGGGGATGCCCCACCCCTTCCGGGAAGAGGATGCGCCTTCGATAGCCGGCGGCCCGCGGGGAGTGGTGGCCCGCTGCGCAAGGGGGCCCGACTATCACCTTCTCTTGACCTCCGGAGCGAAGCGCCTGCTTTCACTGATAAAAAAAGATCTTCCCGCACCGTTGAACGGCCGGATCCTGGTAGATCGCAGCCCGCTGGTCGAGCGTGAACTGGCCCGGCTCGCCGGCCTGGGCTGGAGCGGGGAGAATTGCACTCTGATCACGCCGTCCGCCGGCTCATACACGGCCCTGGGGACAATCTTGATTGACCGGGCACTGGAACCGGGCGCACCGCTGCCGCAAAGCTGCCGGCAGTGCGGCCGCTGCCGCGAGGCCTGCCCGACAGGGGCACTAACGGAGCCGTTTATCATCGACCCTCACCGTTGTCTCTCCTACATCACCCAGGCGCCGGGGGTTGTCCCGGCTGCGATGCGGCCGCTGATGGGAGCGCGCCTCTACGGGTGCGACCGCTGCCAGGAAGTATGCCCCCATAACCGGGAGCTCCCGGCAACGCGCGGAGAGCCGGACCAACCCGCCGCCTTCCCCTTCTCCCCGGCGCGCCCCCTGCTGGAGCCAATATTAAAGATGACCCGGAAAGAGTTTGACCGGACCATCGGCCTTACGGCAGCAGGGTGGCGGGGCAAAAGCATCCTGCAGCGTAACGCGGTGATCGCTCTCGGCAACAGCGACGACCGCGATGCCGTCCCGGCACTGGCACAGCTCCTGAAACATGATTCCCGGCCGCTGCTCCGCTTGCATGCCGCCTGGGCCCTGGGCCGCCTGGGCGGAAACCGGGCCCGCCGCAGCCTTGAGCTGCAGCTTCACCGTGAAGTTGAACCGGCCGTCATCGAAGAGCTGCGCCTGGCAATGGACCTTTCAAGCCCTTAATTTGCAACCCCGCGCTCCTCCATCAGCTGCAGCAGCAGATCGGGCCGGTCGGTGATGATCCCGTCGACTTCCAGGTCCAGCATCCGCTTCAGATCGGCGGCCTCATTTACCGTCCAGACATTGACGCGGTATCCTTTCTTCCGCGCCCAGTCCATATATTCTTCGTCGACCATCCTGACCTCGGGATGGAGCGCCTCCGGTCTCAATATGGAGATAAACCAGCCCTCGCTCAGGTAGCGCGCCAAATCCGGCGCATAGAGCAGCCCGACCGGTATATCCTTATCGGCCCACTTCACCCGCAGCAGGGCGATGGGGTTAAATGAAGAGACTATCACCCGGTCGTAGAGATCGTGCTTCCGGATCAGTTCCACTACCACATTCTCGAGCCCGTCAGTGGCCGGGCTTTCTGTTTTCAGTTCGATGTTGATCAGCGTCTGGGGGTTAAGAAATTCGACGACCTCTTCCAGCGTAGGGATGCGCTCACCGGTAAAAGCTTCATCAAACCAGGAACCTGCGTCCAGCTGCTTGAGCTCGGCCAAGGTGTAGTCCTTCACCGGACCTTTTCCGCTGGTGGTGGCATCAATATCGTAATCATGAATCACAACCGGTTCGCCGTCCCTGGAAAGCATTACATCCAGCTCAATCCCATGTGCGCCCATTATTTCAGCGGCCTGGAACGAAGAAAGTGTATTTTCAGGAGCCGCCTCCCGCGCGCCACGGTGGCCGATATTTAAAACGGGGCGTTCACGATAGAAGCTCGCCACCGGATCCGGGGTCCAGGTCCAGTAACGTACTGCTATAACCAGGACAACCAGAACAATCAAGCAAATCACAACCGTGAACAGCCACAAGATCGCCTTGCCGATGAATCCAAGAAATTTCAAGGAAACCCTCTCCCTTCAGATAAAGGCTTGCCGGTAAACCAGGAAAATTAACCCATTTTGACGGCCGGCGATATCTCTCACTGTCCCGCAAGAGCGCTGACGCGAGACTTTTGCGACCACCCCCTCTATCTATCGCATCGAGATACCATCCCTGGAATTGTACCATAAAAATTCTTGATCCGGAGACGTAATCCTTTTTTTCTGGAGGAAAAAGCTGATAAATGAACCTTTCTTCCGGGAATTTAATTTTCCCGGTGACCATACGGCAGGTAAACCGGCAGGTCTATGGAATGAGAAGTAAGGGACAATTGATATCACAAGAAAGGAGCACGCCAGTGTCCAACCTGATCATACCAATCAAGTCGGGATTTAAAAAAAGCCTGCGGATGCTCTGGCTTCTGGCAAAGATCATTATTCCTGTAACATGCGTGGTGCAGTTCCTTGAACATTATGATCTTTTGGTACAGGCCGCTGCTTTTTTCAGTCCGGTCACTTCCTGGATCGGGCTGCCCGGAGAAACGGTGCTGCCGTTGATGCTCGGTTTCTGGACCAATTTCTACGCCTCCCTGGGTATCATCAGCAACATGTCTCTCGGTTCCCGGCAGATCACCGTCCTCGCGCTGATGCTCTGTATCTGCCACGAACTACCCATAGAGTCGGCAATCTGCCGCAGCACCGGACTGAAAATCTACCAGTCGGTTTTGCTGCGGTTGATCACCGCTTTCTTTGCCGGTTTTCTGCTCAATGCACTGTATACAATAATAGGAGGATAAAGGATGGGAGTCGTGCTCGGAATACTCAAAGAAGGCCTGGCCGGCGGGGCCGGGACTATCCTGAAGATAGCCCTGTTTCTTATCCCGATCATGGTGGCGGCAGAAATTGCCCGCCACTACAACCTTCTTGAATCGCTTTCAAAGAAAATCAAAGGGGTGCTGGATTTTTTAACCCTCCCCCTGGAAGCAGCATTTCCGCTGCTTGTCGGCCTCTGCTTTGGAATCGTCTACGGGTCGGCGCTGATTGTCGATTACGCCCGGGAAGGTTACCTGGGGAAAAGAGACCTTCTGCTTATCGGCATTTTTCTAAGCATCGGCCACTCTCTGGTTGAAGACACGCTGATCTTCTCCGCTTTTGGCGCAAACCCGCTGCTGATCATATTGATCCGTTTCCCCCTTGCATTCCTGATTACCAAACTGGCCGCCTGCGGGATGGATTTGCTTTCAAAAAAGGAGATTCCGGGTAGCTGCAAAAGAACGAGGGGGTGATCTAATAAACAGGACTTTATATTAAGTGATAGAATATAGATAGTGGTTGGCACCGCTATTGCATAAAACTATTACTAAAGCTAATTACATCCAAGGGAGGTTTGGTCAATGCAGTTCAAGGATCTCACTTTCGGCATTCCCAAAGAGATAATGCCCGGAGAAAGACGCGTTGCTGCGATCCCCGAAACCGTGGAGAAGCTGGTGGCAGGCGGGGCGAAGGTGCTGGTGGAGAAAGGCGCCGGTGAGGGAGCCTATATTACAGATGATGACTACCGGGAAGCCGGCGCCCGCATCGTAGAAGATGTAACCTTTTTATTCGCCGAATCCAACGTGGTCTTGAAGGCCAAGGAGCCGCTGTTCAACCCGGAGAAAAACAAACATGAGGTGGAGATGATGCCGCGGGGGCAGGTCCTGGTGACCTTTCTGCATCCCGCCGCCCCGGCCAACCATGAGATGGTAAACAAGCTGGTGGAGCAGGGGGTAACCGCCCTGACGCTTGACGGCATCCCCCGGATCTCAAGAGCCCAGGCCATGGATGCTTTAACTTCAATGAGCACCGTCGCCGGCTACAAATCTGTCCTCATGGCCGCCAACCGCATTGCCAGGTTTCTGCCCATGATCGGTTCTGCGGTGGGCATGATCAAGCCGGCGAACGTATTGGTTTTAGGCACCGGTGTGGCCGGCCTGCAGGCGGTAGCCACGGCTAAAAGGCTGGGCGCCGTTGTCACCGCCGTGGATATCCGTCCCGATGCGGCGGAGCATGCCAAAAGCCTGGGGGCCAAGATTATTGACACCGGGGTCCCCGCCGGGGTGGCCATGGGTGAAGGCGGTTACGCAAAGCATCTGCCGCAGGAATGGCTGCTCAAGGAGCGGGAGCTCATTGCCGAAACCGTGGCCGGTTCAGATATTATCGTTTCCATGGCCCTCGTTCCCGGAAAGCTGGCTCCCATACTGCTGACCGAAAAAATGGTCCAGTCGATGGCACCGGGATCGGCTATCGTAGACGTGGCCATTGACCAGGGCGGCAACTGTGAGCTTACCGTTGGCGGCGAAATCATTGAGCGATACGGCGTCAGTATTGAAGGCACAAAAAACATTCCCGGCCTGGTCCCGGCCAGTTCCACGCAGATGATCGCCAAAAACATATACAACTATATCGCCTATTTCATCAAAGACGGCCGGGTCGAGCTGAACCTGGAAGACGAGATCATCGCTTCGTCAATTGTTACTAAAGACGGGCTGCTCTTGCATGCCGGGGCCAAAGAAGCGATGGGGCTGAACTAAGTTCAAGCGGGAAGGATTGGAGGTTAAAATGAATCCCCTTTTATTGCTCGCTGTTTTTGTTGTTGCCGCATTGCTGGGGTACAGGGTCATCAAGGAGGTGCCCTCGCTGCTGCATACTCCTTTGATGTCCGGCACCAACGCCATTTCGGGGGTAACCATTCTTGGCTCACTGGTCGCCACCGCCGCAGCAGCGGCTTCCGGAAGCCGTCTTCTGGGGTTCGTCGCCATTGTGCTGGCCTCGATTAACCTGGTTGGCGGTTTTATGGTGACAGACCGGATGTTAAAAATGTTCAAGCAGTAGAGAGGAGTATCGCCCATGCAGCAACCAATCTATATTGCTGTTTCCATCATTCTCGGCGCGCTGATCCTTCTGGGAATCAGGTGGATGAGCTCGCCCAGGAGCGCTGTCCGGGGAAACCGCCTCAGCGCCCTGAGCATGTTTGCCGCCGTGCTGCTGGTTCTGTGGTACCAAGGAATTATCAGCCTGCCTTTGCTCTGGACAGCCATGGCCGCCGGCGGCCTGATCGGCTATCTGCTGGCCATAAGGGTAACCATGCTGCAGATGCCCCAGATGGTGGCCCTGCTCAACGGGCTTGGCGGCGGTGCTTCGGCCCTGGTGGCGCTGATTGAAATACTGCAAAACTACGCAACGATGGATCTATTCAACCAGGTTACCAGCCAGCTGGCGCTGATCGTCGGCGGGGTCACCTTGAGCGGCAGCATCATCGCCGCCTTGAAGCTGGACCGGCGGATCACCCAGCAACCGGTGATCTTGAAAGGGCACGGGTTCCTGGCCAACGGGACCATCGTCCTGATACTAGCCCTGGCCGCAGCCACTTTTTTCACCGGGCTACCTCCGGCTACAGCCCTTTCCATCGCCGTTTTTCTCTTCGCCCTGATCTACGGTGTCCTTTTTGCCATTCGCGTCGGCGGCGCGGATATGCCCATCACCATTTCCCTGCTGAACTCATTTTCCGGGCTGGCCGGGGCGATCTGCGGTTTCACCATCGGAGAGCCTTTGCTGGTGGCCGTAGGCGCCATCGTCGGAGCTTCCGGCTTTATCCTGACCCAGATCATGTGCCGCGCGATGAACCGTTCGCTTGCCGGTGTCTTCAGCGGTTCAATTGCCGGGTATAGAGCCGTGAACAGTGAAACGGAGCCGGAAAGTGAACCGGAAGCAGAAGACCGGGAAGAGGTTTCTGTTGGTCAGATCCTGGCAAGCGCGCAAAGGGTAATCATCATTCCCGGTTACGGCATGGCCCTGGCCCAGGCCCAGAGAAAAGTGAAAGATCTGCTCGATTTTTGGGAGGCGCAGGGCGTGGAGATAAAATTTGCCATCCACCCGGTCGCCGGGAGGATGCCCGGGCACATGAACGTCCTGCTGGCAGAAGTCGATGTCCCCTACGATAAACTTTGCGAAATGGATCAGATCAACCCCGAATTTGCCGAAACCGACCTGGCGGTGATAATCGGAGCCTGCGATGTGGTCAACCCGGCGGCCAATACTGTCGAGGGAACGCCCATTTACGGGATGCCTGTTCTAAACGTGGAGGAAGCGAAGCATGTTTTTATCTATAACCTGGACCTGAATCCGGGATACTCGGGGGTGGAAAACCCGCTTTACCAGATGAAGCATGTCCGCCTCTGCCTGGGAGACGCCAACGAAACCCTGGCCGGTTTGCTGGAGGAGCTGGCTGCGGCGTTTGATTGAGACAGGAGAAATTAACGGGCTTTGGCCGGCGGCTGAAGCCCGTTAATTTCACGATGCAGCTTTGTTAAGAAGACTTACTTAGGTAAGCGGCCGACCAGGCTTCCCAGAAGGCCCCCCAGGTCGCCTTGCGAACTTTCCTCTTTCTTCTGATTGCCCAGCGCTCCGAGCACGAGAGGCGCTAGCTGGGTTAACAATCCCGCCACCTGGTCGATAGTCAATCCTGCTTTCATATTTTTGGGTCCCATCTATCGCCACGAGATAGCGTTTTTTATGCAGCAGATGTTTAAACTTCTTTTTACCGATTAGTTGCCTTAACAGGTCGATGTAGATGCTTTCGATTCTTTCCACATCTATCTCTTTTAGCAAACGACACAGGGTATCCTGGTGCGGCATCTCTTCTAGCTCCGGGAAAACGGCCTGCAGGTTCTCTATTAGCTGAGGGGTGGTCATCTCCCGGTTTGTCCGGCGCCTTGAACTCATTTGAAAGGCAAACATCAAAATCCCGTAAAGCATCAACACATTCGTTTTATGCTTTACTTTTTTTAAATTCCTCGGGTCGGGAATATGAGCTAATTTCTTTAACAACCCCGGCAGCAGCAGTCTGTAGACCCTGAGTTTCTCCTCCGTTGTGCCCTGGACCGCCGCTTTTTCTTCCTCTATTGTTTCAAGGCTGCTTTTGCGGTTGGGAAGCGTAACGGTAGGATGGTTCCCTTTTCCCTTTCTTTTCTGCTCCTCTCTAAGGGACCGCCTAAGTCTTCTGCGTTCATAGCGCGACATCGCTTCACTCATGATTTCTCCCCTTCAAGTGAGCGCGAAAATCGGCCACCAGGGGATAGGCGTAGATATGCTTGCGGGTGAGCAGCCTCTTTTTGTAGCGGTCCATGCGGCCGCGCCCGGCAGTTTGCCCCAAAAAGAGCCAGTTGGCCGCCCGGTAACAGGTGCCCCTGTACTCCGTGGGATCTACAAAGGTTTCCAACAGCACCGGGCTGTAACCGTAGCGTTCCTGCCAGTCACCGCGGATACGCTTCGCGGTCAGGGATAAGGCTTTGCTGGCCATGTTTTTGACGTAGACCCAGGGGAGGATCAAAAAACGGCTGTTGTTGACGATTAAATTTAGCCTGAGGCTGCGGTCAACTTCGTTCCAACCGATCCACTCGTCACGTGAGGCCAGGGCCCAGGCTGCCGCTGCAAACAAAAGACAGCCCAGTTTCTGCCCATTACCGGAAACGATGAAGTAGCGCTGGTGGGCTCCGAAGGGTGTTTTGTAACCCAGGGTGTGGTAGCGGTGAACATATTCATTCCAGAGCATAGAGTCGGACCTTGTTTTTACCGGCATCACAGTAAGCGGCTCATGGTCTTTAAGAGACCCCTCAACGGGCGGAGCAGGCGCCGTGCGCGGGCCAAAGCTGATCTTTTTTTGCTTGTACTTTTTGCGCTTTTGCTTGGGCGGTAAAACAACAAGGCCTTGCTCTTCCAGTTTTTCTAAAAGCTGAAGGCAGGAGGCTGTTTTGTAGCGGCCCACCGGCGTAACCCAATCTAAATTTTCACAGATCGTCTTGGTCAATTCATCACGGCTAAGTTTCGGAAACATACGAACCGTGGCCTGGATTTCCAAAAGCTCTTGCAGGTTGAAATATCTACCGCACAACAGGACTGGTGCATCGAACTGTTCTCCCATAGTGTGGGCTCCTTTCTACAATGTCCCACACTATTGTCTCATATGAATTCTTTTTTGTCCAGCCCCTTATCGCGAAAAAGTTTTTTCCTAAGTCTCAAGATTCCCCTCCAGGTATGGGCTTGTAAGTTGTGCGTCAGCACTGATTCCCGGGCTAATAGAAACGGGTTAAGCTCCTTTTCTCCAGATACTGTCCTCTCCCCTGCCCGGGGCAAGTACAGCCAGGGCCCGCGGCCGCACCTCGATGGTCAGGGGAAGGGTGCCGAGAATTTCCCCGTCGGCCTGGATCATCAGGGGAACAGGAGACTGCACGTTGATCCGTCGGGCTTTCAGAATAACCACATCGCGGTGCCGGGTATGCCTGCCGGAGATCGCTGACGGCAAAACCCTCAGCGTTTCAAACTTTCCGATATCCTTCACCAGGCAGATATGAAACCAGCGGTCGTCAGGCTCTGCCGGGGGGAGAATATGCAAACCTCCGGCGTAGTATCTTCCGTTACCGACAGCGATAAGCAGGGACTTCCCCGACCAGCGGTGGCTGTCATATTCCAGCTCCAGCGGGGCATTGCGATATGTAACCAGGTTTTTTAGAATTCCGGCCATGTAAGCACTCAACCCGGTCAGCCGTTTGAATTTCCGGTTAACATCACAGGCCACCTGAGCGTCAAAACCGACTCCGATCATATTGACAAAATAACGTTCGCCGATCTTCCCCAAATCAACGCGGCGGCTTTCCCAGTTCAACAAATTATCCGCTATCTCGAAAGGATCCGGAGAATAGTTCAAACTGCGGCAGAAATCATTCCCAGTCCCTGCAGGGATCATGCCCAGTGTCCCGCGTTTCAAATCCATCCCGTTGACAATCTCATGGACGGTCCCGTCCCCGCCGACAGAGACCAGCACGTTGGCCCCATCCTCCTGGGCCAGGCGGGCCAGACGCACGGCATCACCTGCCTTTTCGGTATAATAGACACTATAAGGACGATCAACCTTTAAGCGGGGCTCGAGTTCTTCCCAGATTGTACCAGCCTTGCCCCTTCCGGCCAGCGGGTTGACGATAAATGCCGCTTTCAATAGCTGTCTCCTCCTTTTCACGATTTTTTACTCCGCTTGACGCTATGATGTTGACTCTGCAGCCCGGCAGTTTTATTTTTCTCCGGCAGGAGCGCTTCTTCCTTCTCTCTTGAACAATATGAAACCGTTGAGACCCCCCGTCTCTTTACAAACTTGACTTTTGGGACCACCTGAGTTTATAATGCCTCCAGAATAATCTATTTGCAGGGCGCTCGCGGGGGATTCTGACTTTCCGTGAGCTTTTGCTTCAGGAGGAAAATAAGATGCTTATTGCCCTGGCTCAGATAAACCCTGTCACCGGTGCCCTGCGGTGGAATGCCGCCAGAATCAAACAATTTTATGAGAAAGCGCGGGACAGAGGGGCCGGGCTGGTGATCTATCCGGAAATGGCCCTAACCGGCAGCCCGCCGCAGGACCTGCTGCTCTACAGCAGCTTTGTCGCTGAAGCGGATGCTCTGATCGAGCGGGAGCTGGCTCCGCTGACCGCAAACTCTTCGGCCGCCATGCTGCTGGGAACATGCCGCCGCCTGCAGGGCCATCTGTGCGACACCACCCTCCTGCTGAAAGAGGGGAAGGTATCCGCAATCTACCCGAAGACGGTCCTGGAGAAGAGGGTGCCCTTTCAGGAAGAACGCTATTTCACCTCTACAGGCCGGAGCGTATATGAACCGTGGGGTGAGCTCATGGTGGCGATAATTGTCGGCGAGGGCGCCCTTCTGCCAGAACACCGCGAACTGCTGCCACAGCCGCGCGGGAAGCCGGCGGAGAGGCGGCTGCTGATCAACCCGACAGCCTCGCCGTACTACTTCGGCGGGCAGGCGCAGCGGGAGATTGCCGCCGCCGCGCTGGCCGGGGAGCAGCGCAGCGCCCTGCTGGTTGCGAACCTGACCGGCGGCAGCGATGAACTGGTCTTTGACGGAGCCTCCCTGGCCTACAATCACCGCGGCGAGCTGCTCTGCCGGGCCGCCTCTTTTGCCGAAGACCTCATCTATATCTCCGCCGGCGATCTCTTCGTTCCTGCAGGCAGAGAACTCCCTGCAGCCGCTGAAGATATTGACACCATCCACCGGGCTTTAATTCTCGGGATCAAGGATTATTTTGCGAAGAGCAGGTTCCGCCGCGCTGTCCTCGGACTGAGCGGCGGCCTGGACTCGGCGGTAACCGCCGCCCTGGCCGCAGAAGCGCTGGGCGCAGAGAATGTTCTCGGTGTGCTGCTGCCCTCGGATTATTCACCGCCGCACAGCCTGGAAGATGCCCGCGCCCTGGCTGACAGCCTGACCATAGAAAGGCGAATAATCCCCATCACCTCCTTATTTCACGCTTACCTGGAAGAGCTCAATCACTCCGGCAGGCCGGAGATGGACCTGGCCGAGGAGAATCTCCAGGCCCGCATCCGGGGAGATATCTTGATGCTTATCGCCAACCGGGAACGGCGCCTTCTCCTGACCACCGGGAACCGCTCCGAGCTGGCCGTGGGCTACTGCACCCTCTACGGGGATATGGCCGGCGCCCTGGCTGTGCTGGCCGATCTGCCGAAGCAGACCGTCTACGAGCTGGCCCGGTCGATCAACCGGGAGCGCGAAAAGGCCGTAATCCCTGAGCGGACCATCACCAAACCCCCCTCCGCCGAGCTGCGCCCCGGCCAGAAAGATGAAGATTCGCTGCCTCCCTACGGCATCCTCGATCCCATCTTGAATCTATACCTGGATCAGTATCTTTCTCCCGCCGAGATCATCGAGCGGGATTTTGACGCGGCCACGGTTCGGCGGGTCACCTCCCTGGTGGAGCGGGCCGAATACAAGCGCCGCCAGGCCGCGCCCGCTATCCGAGTGATCAGCGGCCTGAACCGGCGGAGAACCCCCATCGCCCGGGGTCAAGAATAGCCGCCGTCCGCACCCCCAGGTTGAACTGGCCATCCCGCTAAGGTATAATTTTATTTACTTGAACAAGCCCTGGATTGAGGTTGAACCCAATGGAGTACCGGTGCATCCCGGATCAAGATAGGAAATACGACATCGCCGTGATCGGCGCGGGCCATGCCGGCTGCGAAGCGGCCCTGGCCTCGGCCAGGCTCGGCTGCCGCACGCTGCTCCTCTCGCTGAATCTCGACCTGGTGGCGGTGATGGCCTGCAACCCCTCGCTGGGCGGACCCGGCAAGGGGCACCTTGTACGCGAGATCGACGCCTTAGGGGGCGAGATGGCTTTCAACGCCGACCACAACCTGCTCCAGCTGCGCCTGCTGAACACGGGAAAGGGGCCGGCGGTGCAGGCGCTGCGGGCGCAGATAGATAAACTCGGCTACCAGAAAACCATGCGCCGTGTCCTCGAGCGCGAACCGATGCTTTCGCTGCGTGAAGATATGGCCGAAGAGATCGTTCTCGAAGAGGGGCAACTGCATGGCGTACGCGGGCGCAGCGGCGCTTTCTACCCGGCCCGCAGCGTTATCCTGGCCGGTGGCGTCTACCTGCGCTCAAAAATATTTTTCGGCTCGCAAGGACATAGCTTTGCCCCCGGAGGGCTGCGGCCCCCGGTAACCCTGGCCGAAAACCTGCAACATCTCGGCATTACCCTGCAGCGCTTCAAAACCGGCACCCCGCCGCGGGTACACCGGCGAAGCATCGATTTCGGCAGGCTAAGACCGGTCCACGGCGACCCGCAGGCGCCGCCCTTCTCCTTTCTCTCGACAACTGTGCCCGAAAAACAACTGTCCTGCTGGCTCACCTATACCAACCTCGATACTCACCGGATCATCCGCGAAAACCTCTCCGAGGCTCAGCCCTACAGCGGCCCGATCAAGGGACCTCGCTACTGCCCCTCCATCGAAGATAAAATTGTCCGCTTTGCCGACCGCGAGCGCCATCCCATCTTCATCGAGCCGGAAGGGCCCGATACCGACGAGATGTATTTGCAAGGGATTTCCACCGGCCTGCCGCCCGCTATCCAGGAGCTCTTTCTGCAGACCATCCCCGGTCTGGAACGGGTGGAGATCATCCGCCCCGCCTATGCCATCGAATACGACTACGCCCCGCCAACCCAACTGAAACCGTCCCTGGAGAGCAGACTTATCGAGGGCCTCTTTTTCGCCGGCCAGGTCAACGGAACCACCGGCTATGAAGAAGCGGCGGCCCAGGGGCTGATTGCCGGGATCAACGCCGTCCGGCGGCTACGGGGAGAAGAACCGCTGATTTTAAAACGCAGCGAGTCCTATATCGGGGTGATGATCGACGACCTGGTCACGCGGGGGGTGGAGGAGCCTTACCGTATCTTCACTTCGCGCAGCGAATACCGCCTGCTGCTACGGCAGGACAATGCCGACCTGAGACTGACCGAAACGGGTTACCGGATAGGCCTGGTCAGCGAAGAACGCTGCGCGCTCTACCGGCGAAAAAAAGAGTTTATTGACAGCGAGCGCCGGCGCTTGCGGGAGAGGCAGTTTCTACCGGGCAGGGAGTTCGACCGGCATCTGGTATCCTGGGGCTCCACGCCGCTGCAGCACCCCGTCTCGGCCGAAGAGCTGCTCCGTCGCCCCGAGATCAGCTACCGCCGGCTGCTCGATTTTGAAAAAATAACGCCGCCCCGGCTGCCTCCCGGCACGATCAACGAGGTGGAGAACCAGGTCAAATACAGCGGTTACATCGAAAAACAGCAGCGCGCGCTGGAAAGAACGGCCCGGCAAGTTGAAAAAACAATCCCGGCCGATTTCAACTACGATAAAGCGGTGCATCTCTCGGCGGAGGCGCGTCAGAAGCTGGCCCGGGCGCGGCCCTATACCGTAGGCCAGGCCGCCCGGATGGAGGGGGTCACCCCGGCTGATATCTCCATGCTGCTGCTTTACCTGGAAAGGCCCGGCGCGCTCAAAGGGAAGTAGAGCTATGGCCATGTTAACTCCCCCCCCCCCCCGGCCCTCTTTTCCAAAGGGGGGGGCTGAGATAGAACGAGATTCTTCGCTTCGCTCAGGGTTACCCCTTGTGCTCACACCATGATAAATGAAAGCATTGCTCTAAACATAGATCCTTCGCTTTGCCCAGGAGAGGGATCCTTCGGGCTGCGCCCTCAGGATGACAACAATGGGGACTTTACCAGCGATAACGTGTAAAGAGTTGTTTGGGCGAGGCACGCCTCACCCAAAACCATACATCCAACCTCTAACCTCCAACTTCTAACATCCAATCAGGGGCAGCCGCAAGATCCGGCGGGCCTCATCGGGTGTGGCCACTTCACGGCCGTGCAGCCGGGCAATATGGGCCACCCGCTCGACCAGCCGGGCATTGCTTTCGGCCAGAACCCCTTTTTCAAAAAATATATTATCCTCAAAGCCGACCCGCACATGGCCCCCCAGCAGAATTGCCGCCGTAGCCAGGGGCAGCTCGTGGCGCCCGACACCGGCCACGGTCCAGGTGCTCCCCGGAGGAATGCTCTCCACCAGGTGCAGCAAGTTTTTCAGGTTGGCCGGGATTCCGCCGGGAACGCCCATGACAAAATCATAGTGCATGGGCTCTTCAATCAGGCCTTTCCGGGCCAGGTAGCGGGCATTGTTGATCATCCCCACTTCGAAGACCTCGATCTCCGGCCTGACCCCCTGCTCCTGCATGGCGCGGGCGAACTTCTCCAGGTATTCCGGCGGGTTGTAGAAAACACCGTCGCCAAAGTTGACCGTCCCCGCGGTCAGGCTGGCCATCTCCGGTTTCAGGTAAACCGGCTGGATCCTCTCTTCGGCGCTCATCCCCACCGCACCGCCGGTGGAGGTCTGGATGATGATATCGCATTTCGCGCGGATCTGCTCGATCGCCGCTTTAAAAACGGCCGCCTCCTGGGTAGGGGTACCGTCTTCTTTGCGCACGTGCAGGTGAACCAGCGCCGCCCCGGCCCGGTGGCATTCGCAGGCGGCCTCGCCGATCTCGGCCGCAGTTACCGGCAGGTTCGGGTTGTCTTTCCTGGTCACCTCTGCCCCGGTCAGGGCGACAGTGATGATCAACTTTTCCATTACATTTCCCCCCCGCTTTTTTCCGGAGGCGGCTGCGGCCCCCGCTGCAGATCTTTGGGGACCACGCAGGTGCCACCCGCGCGGGCCACCAGCTGCGGCGGCGCCAGCACGTTGCAGGCTGACGGCTGATCCTTCAGCCCGGCATTGGTCACAACCTTGTAGGCCTCGAACTGCATATGCCGTGAACTGCTTCCCTCCCAGTCAATCCACCCGCTGATCTCCAGGTAATCGCCGGCATAAACCGGCGCTTTGAACTCCACATTATCATAAGCCACGAACAGGCCCTCGTCGCCGTCGCGGCGGATCAGCAGCTCCGTGGCCACGTCGCCAAAGAAGTTCATCAGCCTGGCGCCGTCGACCAGCCCGCCGGCATAGTGAACATCGCGCTCGCTGATCCTGACCCGCAGCATCACTTTGTACATCAATATCGCCTCCTTTTATTGACGGCCCCGCCGGGGCCGCGCCTAGGTATACAGTTCCTCGAATATCTGCCGCAGGATGGGGCTTTCGCGCATCACGTTAAGCGAGATCGCGGCATGACCCTTTGTATAACCGTTGCCCACGATCATGGTAATGTCCTTGCCCACCCCT
>CAYFRE010000006.1:0-231 GCA_964345455.1 uncultured Syntrophomonadaceae bacterium
GTCGTATCTTTCTTTATTACCCGGTCCCTGCTAGGTGAAATGGGACCCTTCTACGCGGTCGTGGCCGGTCTGCTGGCCGGGGTGGCCATCGGCTGGATCACCGAGTATTACACCTCCGCTCACTTCAAGCCGGTGCAGACGATCGCCAAATCATCTCTGACCGGGCCGGCAACAAATATCATCAGCGGCCTGGCCGTGGGGAGGAAGAGCACCGTCCTTCCGCTCCTGGCC
>CAYFRE010000006.1:241-28418 GCA_964345455.1 uncultured Syntrophomonadaceae bacterium
TACGAGTGTGCCGGGGTTTACGGTATCGCCATCGCCGCTGTGGGCATGCTATCCAATGTCAGCATGACCGTGGCTGTTGACGCCTACGGCCCCGTGGCCGACAACGCCGGCGGGATTGCCGAGATGGCCGGTCTGGAAAAAGAAGTGCGCAAGGTCACCGACCAGCTCGATGCCGTGGGCAATACCACCGCCGCCATCGGCAAGGGTTTTGCCATCGGCTCGGCGGCTCTGACAGCGTTGGCGCTCTTTACCGCTTACTCGCAGGTGGCCGGCCTCGATGTGATCAATATCAACAGCGCCAAGGTTATCGCCGGTCTATTTATCGGCGGCATGCTGGTTTTTTTCTTCACCTCGCGGACGATGGATGCGGTGGGTAATGCCGCCTTCTCCCTGATCGAGGAGATCCGCCGCCAGTTCAGAGAGATTTCGGGGCTGATGGAGGGGAAAGCGCGTCCCGAGTATGCACGCTGTGTTGATATCAGCACGCGGGCCGCCCTGAAGGAGATGATCATTCCCGGCCTCTCGGCGGTGATTGTCCCCCTGGCCGTGGGGATGCTGCCCTTCCTGGGGAAGGAGGCGCTGGGCGGTCTGCTGGGCGGCGCTTTGATTACCGGTGTGCTGCAGGCTATCTACATGGCTAACGCCGGCGGCGCCTGGGACAATGCCAAGAAATATATTGAATCGGGACAGTACGGCGGCAAGGGCGGCGAGCCGCATAAAGCCGCCGTCGTGGGTGACACCGTTGGCGATCCGTTCAAGGATACCGCCGGCCCTTCGTTGAATATCTTGATCAAGCTGATGAGCATCGTCGCCCTTGTTTTTGCCCCGCTCTTCTTCTAAATAGAATTAGTTAGTTGATTCGGTGCCAGGCACCGAATCAACTAACTTTGAAAGGATGGAGCACGAACTGCGATGAGCGAGCAGATTGACTACCGGCAGGCCGGGGTGGATATCGCTGCCGGAGAAGCCGCGGTGGAGAGAATCAAGGGGCTGGCCCGCTCTACTTTCCGGACGGAGGTGCTCCGGGACCTGGGCGGGTTCAGCGGGCTTTTTGCCTTCGAAACGGGAACTTGCCGCCGGCCGGTGCTGGTATCCGGCTGCGACGGTGTGGGGACGAAGTTGAAAGTGGCTTTTGCCTCCGGGAACCATGTTACCATCGGTGAAGATTGTGTGGCCATGTGCGTCAACGATATCCTGGTCCAGGGTGCGGAGCCGCTTTTCTTCCTCGATTACCTGGCCGTGGGAAAACTGGACCCCGGGCAGGTGGAGCAGGTGGTGACGGGATTGGCCCGCGGCTGCCGCCTGGCCGGATGTGCGCTCCTGGGCGGAGAGACCGCGGAGATGCCCGGCTTTTACCCACCCGGGGAGTATGACCTGGCCGGGTTTGCCGTGGGGCTGGTGGAGCAAGACCGGATAATCGACGGTACGGGTATCGTTTCCGCAGACGCGGTCATCGGCCTCGCCTCATCGGGCCTACACAGCAACGGTTATTCGCTGGCCAGGAAAGTGCTGCTTGAGCAGGCGGAGTTGTCATTGGACGACCGGCCCGCGGAGCTGTGCGGAGTTTCTCTCGGCGAGGAGATGCTCCGGCCGACGCGCATCTACGTACCGGAGATATTGCCCCTGCTGCAGCGCTTCCGGATCAAGGGGATGGCCCATATTACCGGGGGCGGCCTTCCGGGCAACCTGCCGAGGATACTACCGGCGGGGCTGCAGGCGGTAATCGAAGGGGCTTCCTGGAACATACCGCCTATCTTCGGGTTGATTGAAAAGCTTGGTCCGGTGTCGCGGGAAGAGATGTACCGCACCTTCAACATGGGTATCGGCTACATCCTGGTAGTGCCGTCTGAAGAGGCCGACTCAGTAACAAGGGTGTTGGAAGAAAAGGGTCTGTCCGCCTACCGGATCGGCACCGTTGCTCCCATGGGGCCGGATACGGATATGCGGATTCGGATAAACCCCTAGTTAGTTAACTTGGTGCCGGGCACCGGGTTAAATAATTGGAGGGGAGTGGACTATGAAGCGAATAGCGGTGCTGGCCTCGGGAGAGGGGACCAACCTGGAGGCGATTCTGGAGGCGGTGGAACGCGGTGAGATCAGCGGCCGGGTGGTGCTGGTGATCAGCGACCGGGAGGAGGCCGCGGCCCTGGAAAGGGCCCGCCGCCGCGGGGTCCGGACTCTCCATGTAAACCCCGGCTCCTTCAGGGGACGGGAGCAATATGACCGGGCCCTGGCCGCGGATCTGCAACGGGCCCGGGTTGACCTGGTGGCGCTGGCCGGTTTCATGCGTCTCCTAACGCCGCTCCTGGTAAAGGCTTTTCCCATGCGGATCATGAATATCCATCCCTCGCTGCTTCCCTCATTTCCCGGCACCTCCGGGGTCCGGGAGGCGCTTGATTACGGGGTGAAGGTGACCGGATGCACGGTCCACTTCGTCGACGAAGGCCTTGATACAGGACCGGTCATTTTGCAGGAGGCGGTCCCCGTGATCCAGGGTGATAGCGTGGAGACGCTGCACACGCGGATCCATGCAGCTGAATACCGTCTTTACCCCAGGGCCATCCAGCTTTTCTGCCGGGATATGCTTAGAGTTGAAGGAAGAAGGTGTTACATTGAATCAGAGTAACTGCTCTTGTAAACGGGCGCTGTTTAGTGTCTCCGACAAAAGCGGAATTCTGGAGCTGGCGCGTCAGCTGGACTCGCTGGGGTGGGAGATCATCTCCACCGGGGGAACCGCCCGCGTTCTCACCGGCGCCGGCATTCCTGTAATTGAAGCGGCCGGGGTGACCGGCTTTCCCGAGATTCTCGGGGGGAGGGTGAAAACCCTGCATCCGAAGATCCACGGCGGCCTGCTGGCCCGGCTCGACCTTGAGGAGCACCGGCGGCAACTGGCCGAGCAGGATATTTTACCGATCCAGCTTCTCGTGGTCAACCTCTACCCCTTTGCCGAGACCATCGCCCGGCCCGGCGCCGGCCTTGAAGAAGCGGTGGAAAATATCGACATCGGCGGTCCGGCGATGATCCGCGCCGCCGCGAAAAACTTCGCCCATGTCGCTGTGGTGGTGAATCCGGCTCGCTACCGGCAGATTGCCTCAGAGCTGGAGGAAAGAGGCGCCGTCTCGGATGAGACCCGCTACCGGATGGCGGTGGAGGCCTTCGCCCATACGGCGCATTACGATGCCCTGATTGCCCGGTATCTTAACAGGCAGCTTGAGTCGGAGGGGGAACTATTTCCGACGCTGCTAAGCCTGCCGCTGCAGAAAGTGATGGCCCTGCGTTACGGGGAAAACCCGCAGCAGGAAGCGGCCTTTTACGCTCTGGGCGGGTTGAAGCAGGGGCTGGCGGCGGCGCGGAAGCTGCAGGGAAAGGAGCTCTCGTTCAACAATTTGAATGACCTGCACGCGGCCTGGGACCTTCTGCTCGAGTTTGACGAACCCACGGCCGTGGCGGTGAAACATACCAACCCCTGCGGGGTAGCCTCGGCGGAAAATCTCGAGAACGCCTACAGGCTGGCTTACGAAGCCGATCCTGTTTCCATCTTCGGCGGAATCGTGGCCCTGAACCGCCCGGTGAGCGAAGAGGCTGCCCGTGAGATGGTGAAGATCTTTCTGGAAGCGGTCGCCGCTCCTTCCTTTACCCTGGAAGCGCTGGAGATATTCAGGATGAAAAAAGAGATCCGCCTTTTGGAGATGGCTCCGGCCAAGAAAGAGGAGGAGCGCAGCATGGATCTGAAAAAGGTCTCCGGCGGCCTGCTCCTGCAGACCGTGGACCGGGTGCCGGTCGACCTCTCGCGGGGCCAGGTGGTTACAGGAAGGGCGCCTACCGAAAGTGAATGGCGTGACCTGGCTTTTGCCCAGAAAGTGGTCAAGCACGTCAAATCAAACGCCATCGTTGTGGCCAAAGAAGAGCGCACTCTCGGGGTGGGCGCCGGGCAGATGAACCGCGTCGGCGCGGCCCGCATCGCCCTGGAGCAAGCCGGAGAGAAGGCCGCCGGGGCGGCTCTGGGCTCCGATGCTTTTTTCCCTTTCCCCGACACCGTGGAAGCGGCCGCGGAGGCGGGGGTGACAGCCATTGTCCAGCCGGGCGGCTCTTTGAAAGATAAAGCTTCGATCGAGGCCTGCAACCGCCACGGTATCGCCATGGTCTTTACCGGGCGGCGCTATTTTAAACACTGAACCTGATCTGCGAAGGGAGAGAAGAACCGGTGCGGGTATTGATCATCGGGGGAGGCGGCCGGGAACATGCCCTGGCCTGGAAATTGGCACAAAGCCCGCTTCTGAGCAGGCTCTACTGTGCTCCGGGTAATGCAGGTATTGCCGCGGCAGCGGAATGCGTGGATATTTCCGCTGTTGATATCGCCGGGTTGCAGGAGTTTGCGCACAAGGAGAAGATCGATCTGACGGTGGCCGGTCCGGAGGCGCCCCTGGCGGCGGGCCTGGCCGACCGGTTCCGCCGGGCGGGACTGCCGGTCTTCGGTCCCGGGCGCGAGGGCGCCCGGCTGGAATGGAGCAAGGTCTGGGCGAAGGAGCGGATGGTCCGCTGGGGCATCCCCACGGCTGATTTCGCCGTGTTCAATGATTATGAAGGCGCCCTGCGCCACCTCGAGAAACATTACGCGGACAGACCGGTTGTGGTCAAAGCCGATGGCCTCGCCGCCGGCAAGGGGGTGACCGTGGCCCGGGACGGCTCCGCGGCCGCAGAGGCCCTCCGCGAGATGATGATCGAGAAGGCTTTCGGCGATGCCGGTGAGCTGGTGCTGATCGAAGATTGCCTCCACGGCGATGAGCTCTCCGTGCTCGCGGTTACCGACGGCAGGGAGTTGGTGATGCTCCCGTCGTCACAGGATCACAAGGCTATCGGCGAAGGCGGCCGCGGGCCGAACACCGGGGGCATGGGGGCCTACGCCCCGGCTCCGCTGTTGACGGATGCGCTGGCCCGGAAAGTTGAGCGCGCCGTCTTCCGCCCCTTCCTGACCGGTCTGGCGGCGGAGGGGCTCGATTACCGCGGGGTGATCTATGCCGGCCTGATGGTCAGCGGCAGCAAGATAAAACTGCTTGAATTCAATGTTCGTTTTGGAGATCCCGAAACGCAGGTCCTGCTCCCGCTGCTGCGTTCCGACCTGCTGCCGATTTTGCGGGCCACGGCTGAAGGGCGCCTTGCGGAAGCGGCGCCGGATCTGGACATCCGGTGGCGCGACGGCTCCGCCGCCTGCGTGGTCCTGGCCTCCGGGGGCTATCCGGGACCCTATGAAACAGGAAAGGTGATCCGGGGTCTTGAGCAGGCCGCACTTTCTACCGGCGGCGCCGCCGGCGGGGAGGAGGGGCTGGCCCTTTTCCATGCCGGAACCGCTTTTGACGGCAGCGGCCGTATCGTTACCGCCGGCGGGCGGGTTCTCGGCGTGACAGCTTGGGCCGGAAAGCTTCCGGCTGCGCTGCAGAACACTTACCGGGCGGCGGAAAAGATCAAATTTGAAGGTTGCTACTACCGACGGGATATTGGGCACCGCGCCCTTCAGAAATAAAACCCTCTATCTTCTATCCCCCAAAGGGCTCTTTTATGATAAAATAATAGCGACAATTGTTTTTATTATCAATTGTAGGCATATTATTTTAAAGAGTGATCAAAACCAGGGGGGGCTCAATTTGGATCAAAAAAATTATGCAGTTACCGGCAAGCGGCAGGTGGTTTACGAACCTGCCGGCTACAGAAGGCTTTTCACGAATCCTGACGCGGATGAGGCAAGGGCCTTTTTTCGTGAAAAACCACGCGAAAAGGTGGACAAAACAACCACGGTAAAGGAGGCGGTGGCCCGACTGGTTAATGACGGCGATTATATTTCGGTGGGGGGCTTTGGAGGAACACGCATCCCCGCCGCCCTGCTGCACGAGATCGTGCGTCAGCGGAAGAAGAAACTGGGGCTTGCCGGCCATACCGCCACCCACGATTTTCAGATCCTCGCCGCCGGGCGATGCATCAACCGATGCGATGTTGCCTATATCATCGGGCTGGAGGCGCGGGGTCTTTCTCGCCGCTCCCGGGAGGCGGTTGAAAGCGGCGAGGTCGAGGTGACCGAGTGGACCAACGCGGCCCTGGCCTGGCGCTACAAGGCGGCGGCGATGGGTGTATCGTTTATCCCCACGCGGACGATGTTCGGCACCGATACGGTCAAGCACAGCGCCGCCGTGGAGATGGAGTGCCCCTTTACCGGGAAGAAATACCTGGCGGTGCCGGCGCTCTATCCCGATGTGGCCATGATCCATGTGCACCGCGCCGATGTCTACGGGAACTGCCAGATTGACGGGATCATGGTCTCGGACCATGACCTGGCCCGGGCGGCGAAACACCTTATCGTAACCACAGAGCGGCTGGTGCCCGAGGATATAATCCGCCGCGAACCGCACCGCACGGCGATCCCTTACTTCCTGGTCGATGCGGTTATCGAGGTTCCCTACGGGTCCTACCCGGCCAACATGCCCTATGAGTATTACAGCGACGAGGAGCATCTCCAGGAATGGCTGCGCGTAGAGCAGGATCCGGAGCAGCTGGCCGAATTCCTGGATCGCAATATCTACGGGGTTGACGATTTCTGGAGCTACATCCAGCTGAACGGCGGGTTGAAGAGAATGACCGAGCTGCGGCAGCAGGAAGTTCTGGTTGAAAAATAGCGGGGGGGCTGAATTGAAAATGGATTACAACCGTATGGAGCTGATGATCTGCCTGGCTTCGCGTTTCCTGGAGGACAACCGCACCGTGGTCGTGGGAACAGGGGCTCCCTGCGCCGCGGCGATGCTGGCACAGAGCCTTTACGCGCCCAACCTGATGATCATGTTCGAGGCGGGAGGGATAGGGCCGCAGTTGCCTTCAATGCCGATTTCGGTGGGTGATTCGCGCACTTTTTACCGCGGCCTGGCCGCGGGGAGTATGCCCGAGATCATGGAGAACTGCCAGCGGGGAATGGTCGACTACACCTTCCTGGGCGGCGCACAGATCGATATGTACGGTAATATCAACTCGACCATGATCGGTGATGATTACGAGAAACCAAAAGTGCGCTTTCCGGGAAGCGGCGGGGCCTGCGACCTGGCTTCGTTCTGCTGGCGGATCATGGTGATCACGATCCAGGACGCGCGCCGCTTTACAAACAAGATCAATTTCATCACCTCCCCGGGTTATCTAAACGGAAAGGGAGCTCGTGAGGCCGCCGGGCTGCCTCCGGGAGGGGGACCCTACAAGGTGATCACCGATCTCTGTGTACTCGGCTTTGATGAAGAGACGAAGCGGATGCAGGTGGAGAGCATTCACCCGGGGGTCACCAGGGAGAAGATCGTGGAGAATACCGGCTTTGAGCTGCTCTGGTCGCCGGACCTGGTGGAAAGTGAGCCGCCTGCAGAAAAAGAGCTGCAGATATTGCGTGAAAAGGTGGATCCCTACCGCTATATTATCGGGCGCTCCTAGCTGGATTGTATAATCAGCTTCATCTTTTCTGAGCAGGGATCGACCAGCCTGGACAAGAATATTTATGCGAGGTGCAAGATGCCGCAAACTGTAATCGTTGGTTTTGCCAGGACCCCGTTCGGCCGTTTCCAGGGTTCGCTGCGGGAGATGACTGCGGTTGAGATGGGCGCAGTTGCGCTCCGCGAGGCGCTCTCCCGGGCCGGCGTATCCGGCGCAGACGTGGACAATGTCATCCTGGGGATGGTTATCCAGGCGGGTGCCGGGCAGATTCCTTCCCGCCAGGCGACGGTGAAGGCCGGCCTGCCGCAGGAGGTGCCCTCCGATACGATCAACAAGGTTTGCGCCTCCAGTCTGCGGGCGGTCAACCTGGGAGATCTGCTCATCCGCAGCGGCGAGGCGGAGATTGTTGCAGCCGGGGGGATGGAGAATATGAGCGCGGTCCCTTACCTGCTGCCGCGGGTCCGGGAGGGGCTGCGCATGGGAGACGGCCCGCTGATCGACGGGATGATCAGGGACGGCCTCTGGTGCCCCTTTCACAATGTGCACATGGGGGTGCACGGCGGAAGGGTTCCCGCAACCGAATACGGGATCACCCGCGAGGCCATGGATAGATGGGCGCTGCGCAGCCAGCAGCGCGCCGTTGCGGCAATGGACCGGGGCCTCTTTGATGATGAGATCGTGCCGGTGAGCGTGCCGCAGCGGAAAGGAGAACCGCTGCTCTTCGAGCGCGACGAACTGCCGCGACGCGACAGCACCCTGGAGAAGCTGGCCGGGCTGCGGCCGGCTTTCGAGCCGGACGGTCTGATCACGGCGGGGAACGCTCCTCCGATCAGCGACGGGGCGGCGGCGCTGGTCCTGGCTTCAGCTGACCGGGCGCGCGAATGGGGGCTCGAGCCGCTGGCCGAGATTCTCTCCTTCGGCTGCGCCTCGCTGGAGCCGCAATATATTGCCACAGTGCCTCATGCGGCGGCCATCCGGGCGCTGCGGAAGGCGGGCCTGGCCGCGGAGCAGATGGATATGATCGAAGTGAACGAGGCTTTTGCCGCGGTGCCGCTGACCTGCATCAAGATGGGCGGCTGGGACGAGGATAGGGTCAATGTAAACGGCGGGGCCGTGGCCCTGGGGCACCCCATCGGGGCCAGCGGGGCCCGCATCCTGATGACCCTGGTTGCCGAACTGCGGCGGCGCGGGGGCGGTTACGGCCTGGCGGCAATCTGCAGCGGCGCCGCCCAGGGCGAGGCCACGGTAATCCGCGTCAATCCATGAATGAGCCTGATTTTGTGGTAACCGGTGCGGGTTTGGGCCGGCCCATGGGCCGCCCCTACAAGTTTTGCGATGTAGGGGCGAGGCATGCATGTGCCCGCGGTTGAAGTAATATATGGGTCAGGTTTAGGAAAACATTGGGCGGGGCATGCCTCGCCCTCGCCCGCGGGGAGATAAAAATATGGACTTTTTATTGTCGGCCAAACACATGGCCCGCCGGGACGAATTCCGCGCTTTCGCCGGCAAAGAGCTGGCCCCGGCTCTTGACGGCTTCGCCGGGGAGAATATCCGGAAAGCGGGCCGGCGCGGCTACATGGGGCTGCCTATTCCGGCGGAATGGGGCGGCCGGGGAGAAGACTTTTTAACCTACATCCTGCTGCTCGAGGAGATCTCCCGGGTCTGCGCTTCCACCGGGGTCATTCTGGCGGTGCATACCTCGGTGGGCAGCTTCCCGCTGCTCTATTTCGGTACCGCCGCCCAGAAAAAGCGCTACCTGGCCGGACTGGCCCGCGGCACGCTGCTGGGGGCCTTTGCGCTTACCGAAGCGGAGGCCGGCTCGGATGCCGCCGCACTGCGCATGACCGCCCGGCGTACGCCGGAAGGCGGCTACATCTTGAACGGGACCAAGCTTTTTATTACCAGCGGCGGGGAGGCCGATCTTTACACCGTTTTTGCGCTGACCGATCCGGCCAAAGGAAGGAAGGGGATCACCGCCTTTCTCGTGGAGAACGGTACTCCGGGGCTGGAGATCGGCCCGCCGGAAAGGAAGATGGGGCTGCACGGCTCGGTGACTACCGAGTTGCGCTTCAGCGACGCCCCGGTTCCCGAAGAGAACCGTCTCGGCGCCGAGGGCGAGGGTTTTACCATCGCCATGTCTCTTCTCGACGGCGGGCGCATCGGTATTGCCGCCCAGGGACTGGGCCTGGCCCGCGCCGCCCTTGAAGAGACGATAGCGCATCTGGGCGCCGCGCCGGGGCAGGTTGACGGATTTACCCTGGCTTCACTCTATAGCTGGCTGGAGGCGGCTCGCCTGCTGGTCTACCGCGCCGCGCTGCTGAAGGAGGCCGGCACCTCCTGCAGCAAGGAGGCCTCCATGGCGAAGCTTTTCGCCACGGACCTGGCCGTTAATGCCGCCACACGGTGCCTTGATCTGTGGAAACTGGCCGGGGCCGGCGCGGATAACCCGGTGGCGCGTTACTTTTGCGACGCCAAGGTGACCCAGATTTATGAAGGGAGCAATCAGATCCAGCGCCTGATCATTGCGCGGGAGCTGCTTAGCCATACAAACATTAACAGGTAATATGAACTTTGTTCTTACAGAAGAACAAGAGATGACCAGAAAAATGGTCCGGGACTTTGCCGAAAAAGAGGTTCAGCCCAGCGCCGCAGAACGGGATGAAACAGAGACCTTTTCCCGTGAGATCTTCGACAAGATGGGGCAACTGGGCCTGACCGGGATCCCCTGGCCGGAAGAGTACGGCGGAGCAGAGAGCGACTTTATCAGCTATGTCATCGCAGTCGAAGAACTTTCGCGGGTTGACGCCTCTGCCGGAACGACCCTCTCTGCGCATATTTCCCTGGCCAGCTGGCCCATTTTCAAGTACGGCAATGAAGAGCAGAAGAAAAAGTACCTGGAGCCGCTGGCCCTTGGCGAGAAACTGGGCGCCTTTGCCCTGACCGAGACCACCGCCGGCACCGATGCGGCTGCGGGCCAGGCCACGGCGAAGCCGGACGGCGACAGCTACATGCTTAACGGGACCAAGATCTTCATCACCAACGCCGGTGAGGCCGAGATCTACATTGTCTTTGCCCTGACCGACCCGGAGAAGAAGGCCAGGGGCTTGAGCGCCTTTATCGTGGAGAAGGATACTCCCGGCTTCTCCTTCGGCAAAAAGGAACGGAAGATGGGACTGCGCTCATCGCCGACGCTGGAGGTTATCTTTGAAGACTGCCGGATCCCCAAAGAGAACCTGCTCGGCCGGGAGGGTGAGGGATTCAAAATTGCCCTGAGCACTCTCGACGGCGGCCGCAACGGCATCGCCGCCCAGGCAGTGGGAATCGCCCAGGGAGCCCTGGAAGAGGCCGTGGCTTACGCCCAGAGCAGGGAGCAGTTCGGCCAGCCCATTGCCAGGTTTCAGGCGATCTCGTTTATGCTTGCGGATATGGCCACGAAGGTGGAAGCCGCGCGCCTGCTGACCTACCAGGCTGCTTTTCTCGAGAGCCGGGGCCTGTCTTACGGCAAAGCATCGGCCATGGCGAAACTTTTTGCTTCGGAAGCGGCAATGGAGATCACCACCAACGCGGTCCAGATATTTGGCGGTTACGGATACACCCGGGATTACCCGGTGGAGCGCTTCATGCGCGATGCCAAGATTACCGAGATCTACGAGGGGACCAGTGAAGCGCAGCGCATGGTCATAGCACGTTACCTGCTGCAAGGATAATCCGGCTGACTAACACCTGAAAATACCTGAGCATGCAAGACGGCATCCAGTGAGCAGAAAGGAGCAGTTGACACGATATGGCTGAAGCTAGAGATAAAGGACTGGTGATGGTCTATACCGGCGACGGAAAGGGGAAGACCACTGCGGCAGTGGGGCAGGCCCTGCGGGCCCTGGGACACGGTTTCCGGGTCTACATGATTCATTTCATGAAGGGGCGCGATTACGGTGAATTCCTGGCCGCGGAGAAGCTGCCCCGCCTCACCGTTGACCGGGCGGGAAGAGATAGCTTTGTCAGACGTGAAAACCCGGATCCGGTGGACATCGAGCTGGCCCGAGAGGGATTTGCCCGAGCCGGCAAGGCCATCAAGAGCGGCGAATACGACCTGGTTGTGCTCGACGAAATCAACGTGGCCGTTGATTTCGGGCTGATTGCGGAAGCGGATCTGTTTGCTCTTCTGGAAGAGAAACCGCCTGGAGTCGACCTGATCATGACCGGACGGGGAGCTTCGCCGGAGCTGATCAAACGGGCGGACATGGTCAGCGAAGTTCTGATGATCAAGCATCATTACAATAACGGTGTCGCCGTCCGCAAGGGAATAGAATATTAGGGAGCAGGTTCCTCATGGCGGCGACGGCGTGAGGCACGAAGTGTAAACGCTTCCCGCTATGCGGAATATTCTAAATGAGTTGATCGGCGGTGTGCGGATGGAGCTGATTCAGGAGCTGCTGCAGGGGAGCCGTCGGGCGCTGGCCCGCCTGATCTCGCTGGTCGAAAACAACGACCCGCAGAAGGAAGAGATCCTGCAAAAGCTGTTCCCGCATACGGGAACAGCGTATCTGGTCGGGATTACCGGGGCTCCGGGTGTGGGAAAAAGCTCGCTGGTGGACCAACTGCTCAGCGGCATACGCCGGAGCGGTTTAACCGTGGGGATAATCGCGGTCGATCCGACCAGCCCCTTCACCGGTGGGGCGATCCTGGGGGACCGCATTCGCATGCAGGAGCATGTCCTCGACAGCGGTATCTTCATTCGCAGCATGGGGACGCGCGGCAGCCTGGGCGGCCTTTCCCGGGCCTCGCGCGAGGCCGTGCAGATACTGGATGCTTTCGGCAAGGATCTGATCATCATCGAGACGGTCGGGGTGGGGCAGTCGGAGATAGACATCGTCAAGACTGCCGACAGCACCGTGGTGGTGCTCACCCCTGCCGGCGGCGACAGCGTTCAGACGATCAAGGCAGGGATCATGGAGATCGGTGACATTTTCGCCGTGAACAAGTCAGATCTGCCCGGAGCGGAACGCACCGCCGCCGAAGTAAAGATGATGCTTGAACTTAAAGAAGAGCCCGGCTGGCGCCCGCCGGTTGTCCCGGTGACTGCACTGCGCGGCGAGGGGATCGACGATCTCTGGCAATCGCTGCAGGAGCACCGGAATTATTTGCAGCGCCACGGTCTACTCGAGGCGAGGCGCCGGGAGCGGGCCGGCCGCGAGCTGGGTGAGCTGGTTGAGTTCCTGGTCAAAAGCAGGGTTTGGGAAAGTATCAAGACGCAGATTTCATTGGACAAATTAATCGAGGCTATCGCTCTGCGGCGGCGAGATCCTTACAGCGCCGCCCGGGAACTGCTCCGGCAGATCAATTTTCCCCATTAAGAAATCCGGGGGAAGCTTGAGGAGGAGGAGCGATGCCCGAAGATGAGATGCGGGCCGGCGGCACCGGTGTGGAATTTGAGCAGGCTGAAAAAGAGTGGCGGGAGCAGGCCGGCCCGGCCCGGGAGCGCCCGGGACCCTTTCAGACAGTTTCCGGAAAAGAAGTGAAGGATCTCTACACGCCGCGCGATATTGCGGGTCTGGATTACCTGCGCGACCTCGGTTTTCCCGGCGCTTATCCTTTTACCCGGGGTGTGCAGGCGAACATGTACCGCGGCCGTCTCTGGACGATGCGCCAGTTCTCCGGTTTCGGCGACGCCGCCGATTCGAACCGGCGCTACCGCTACCTGCTGGAGCAGGGCCAGACCGGCCTGAGCGTGGCTTTCGATATGCCCACGATCACGGGTTACGATTCCGACCATCCCCGTGCAGCCGGCGAGGTGGGCCGCTGCGGGGTGGCGGTAGATTCTCTGGAAGACATGGAACTGCTATTTGAGGGGATCCCGCCGGACCGGATCACCACCTCGATGACGATCAACGGACCGGCGGCGGTGCTCTGGTGCTTCTACCTGGCCAATGCGCTGAAGCAGGGGATCGGGCTGGATCAGGTCGGCGGCACCATCCAGAACGATATTCTCAAGGAATATACCGCCCAGAAGTCGTGGATCTTTCCACCGGAGCCATCGATGAGGCTGATCACCGATATCTTCGCCTTTGCCGCGCGGGAGGTGCCGCGCTGGAACACGATCAGCATCAGCGGCTACCATATCCGCGAAGCAGGCTCCACCGCGGTGCAGGAGATGGCCTTCACCCTCGCCGACGGCTTTGCCTACGTGGAAGCGGGAATCAGGGCCGGCCTCGATGTAGACGACTTTGCGCCGCGCCTCTCTTTCTTCTTCAACGCCCATCTCGACTTTTTCGAAGAGATCTGCAAGTACCGCGCCGCCCGGCGCATCTGGGCGCGGCATATGAAAGAGCGCTACGGGGCGAAGAATCCCCGCTCCTGGATGATGCGCTTCCATACCCAGACGGCGGGATGCAGTCTCACCGCGCAGGAGCCGGAGAACAATATCGTCCGCACGGCCATCGAGGCGCTGGCCGCGGTCTTGGGCGGCACCCAGTCGCTGCATACCAATTCCATGGACGAGGTGCTGGCCCTGCCCACGGAGAAAGCGGTGAAGATCGCCTTGCGCAGCCAGCAGATCATCGCCTGCGAGAGCGGCGTGGCCAATACCATCGACCCGCTGGCCGGTTCTTATTTCATCGAATCGCTGACTAGCGAAATGGAGGCTGCGGCGGAAGATTATTTCCGGCGGATCGAGGCGCTGGGTGGGGTCCTGGCGGCAATCGAGCGCGGCTTTTTACAGCAGGAGATCGCCGACGCCGCTTACGCCTACCAGAAGGCGGTGGAGAAGGGAGAGCGGGTGGTGGTCGGTGTAAACCGCTTCGCCTCCGGTGAACCAATGAATATAGAGCTTTTGAAGATCGATCCGGCGGTGGAACGGCGGCAGGTCGAGCGGCTGCGGCGGCTGAAAGAGCGCCGCGACAATATCGCCGTGGCAGGCGCGCTGCAGCGGCTGGCCCGGGCCGCCGCCGGCAGCGAGAACCTGATCTCCTTTATCCTGGAGGCGGCACAGCTTTACGCCACTGAAGGAGAGATCGTCGGCGCGCTCAAAGAGGTTTTCGGCGAATACAGAGAGAAGCCTCTTTTCTGAAGAAGACAGGGCCGGCACGGCGTGCCGTGCACCGGCAAAAGGAGGCAAGTTCAATGAGCAAGGTCGTATTTTTTACCAGCATGTTTATCTGGGCGGTGGTGATCCTGGTTTCATCGCTGATAGAACCGGAAGCCTTCAAGAATATTGTCCTGGTCCTGGGCGGCGGCGCGGCTTTTCACCTGATATTGCTGGGTTCGCAGGTGGGCAAAAGAAAATAGGCCGGAAGAGGGCCGGTAATTTGACAGGCGCCCCGTCCCCCTGTCTACAGAGTGAGCTCTTTTCGAAAAAAAGTTAGTTGTTTTGGTGCCTGGCACCGGGTTAACTAACTGGGAGGTGTTTATTTGGCAGGTGAACGTAAGATAAGGGTGCTGGTGGCCAAGCCGGGGCTGGACGGGCACGACCGCGGCGCGAAGGTGGTGGCGCGGGCACTGCGGGACGCCGGGATGGAGGTGATCTACACCGGGCTGCACCAGACGCCGGAGCAGGTTGCCGAGGCGGCGCTGCAGGAAGATGTCGATGTCGTCGGCCTGAGCATCCTCTCGGGAGCGCACCTCACCCTGGTCCCGCGCATAAAGGTCTGCTGGAGGAAAGGGGGATGGGGGAGGCGCTGCTCCTGGTCGGCGGGATCATCCCCGCGGAAGACGAGATCTTGCTCAAAGAGAAAGCGGCGGCCGATGCCGTCTTTACCCCGGGCACACCCCTGGAAAGCATTGTCAGCTATATCCGCGAGAATATCCCAACGTCATAGCGGCGGCAAAACCTGATGCACTTTTGCCCACGTATGCCCATAGAATATAGCATTATGGGAGGCGACGGGTATGGAAGAAAGTGCATTGGATTTTGATAGCCTGACCGGATTGATCAGATCGACCCTGAAACGGATGGATCCGGATGAATTGTCCGGAATATACTATCTGCTGGATACAGGAAAGCTGCAGCATATGATCCTCGAGGCGCTCGGGGTAAATGAAGCGGGGTCCAGTCCGGATGAACTGGTTTCCATAACCGTAATGCTGCAAACGGTTCTATGGGAGATAATGGAGAATAACGGCGCGTAAAACAGGGAGAAAAGTCCCGCTGTCACTCAAAAGGTGTCAAGAGAAACGTGACCCGGTCAACTCGACAAAAGAAGGAATCAGCGCCGGCGGCGGCGAAATAAACAGGCCTGCATGGTGGTAATATACGGTAAATGCAGGCCTTGTTTTTCAGCTTCAGCCGGGAGATAATAGTTGAAACGAGCGGTTTAAGCATCAGATAGATAGCATCTCTAGCGAAGGCAGGTAGAAACATCGTGAGTGGAGACAGAAGAGAAGAGGCGGCCGCCCGGGCCGCGCAGCTGCGCCGGGAGCTCGAGGAGCATAACTACCGCTATCATGTTCTCGATGAACCGGTGATCAGCGATCATCAATTTGACGTGCTGATGCGCGAGCTGGTCGGGCTGGAACAGCGGTTTCCCGAGTTGCAAAGGGATGATTCCCCGACCGGGCGCGTGGGGGGCGCGCCGCTGTCGGGTTTTGCCACCCTGGCCCACAAGCTACCCATGCTCGGCCTGGATAATGCTTTTCAGCCGGAGGAGCTGCGTGAATTTGACGGCAGGGTGCGCAGGCTGACGGGGCTTGACGCTGTCGACTACTTTTGCGAGTTGAAGATAGACGGGCTGGCGGTTTCGCTGCAGTATGAAGAGGGCCGTTTTGTCCGCGGCTCCACCCGCGGGGACGGCTTTACCGGGGAAGAGATCACTCATAACCTGCGCACAATCAAGCAGGTCCCGCTGAGGCTGGCTGAACCGGTCACTGTAGAGGTGCGCGGTGAAGTATATATCAACCGGGCCGATTTTGAAGCGATGAATGACCTGCGCCGCGAGCATGATCAAACGCTCTTTGCCAACCCCCGCAACGCCGCCGCCGGGTCGCTGCGCCAGCTTGATCCTCGCATTACCGCCTCTCGCCCGCTGCGGATCTTTCTCTACGGCCTGGGGGAGCACAACCTGCCGGTGTACACGCATGGCGATCTGCTGGCCTTTCTGGAGCAGCTGCGGCTGCCGGTCAATCATCAACGCGCTCTCTGCCGCAGCATAGACGAAGTCTGGGACTTCTGCCGCGGCTGGGAGGAGCGGCGCAGCGAGCTGCCCTACGAGATCGACGGCATCGTGGTCAAGGTAAATGACCTGGCCCTGCAGGAGCGCATGGGGAATACCGCCCGCAGCCCGCGCTGGTCGATTGCCTTCAAATATCAGCCGGAAGAGAAGAGCACGCGGGTTCTCGAGATCCGGGTCAACGTGGGGCGGACCGGGGCGATCACCCCGGTGGCCGTGCTCGAGCCGGTTTTTATCAGCGGCTCCACGGTGCAGCGGGCAAGTTTACATAATGAAGATATTCTCGTTGAAAAAGAGGTCATGATTGGCGATACGGTGGTTATACGCAAGGCCGGCGAGATTATTCCCGAGGTGGTGCGGGTGCTCAAGGAAAAGCGCACCGGTGCGGAGAGGACCTTCCGGATGCCGGGAAAATGCCCTTCCTGCGGGGCCGCCGTGCACCGCCTTCCCGGGGAGGCGGCGCTTCGCTGCCTGAACCCGTCCTGCCCCGCCCAGCTGGTCGAGCGGATCGTTCATTTCGCCTCGCGGCGGGCCATGGATATCGAGGGACTGGGGCCGGCGGTGGCCGAGCTGCTCTGGAAAGAAGGGCTGGCCCGCGACCTGGCCGATCTCTACTACCTGGATGCGGCGAAGCTGGCGCCGCTGGAGCGCCTGGCAGAAAAATCGGCGGCCAACCTGGTTGCCGCGATCGAAAAGAGCAAGGGCAACCCCCTGCACCGGCTTCTCTTCGGCTTCGGGATCCGCTTTGTCGGCGAGAAGGCGGCGCGGCTGCTGGCTGAGCATTTTCTGACGCTGGAAAAACTGCGCGAGGCCGGGCCGGAAGAACTGAACGCGGTTCCGGAGATCGGGCCGAAGATCGCCGGGGCGGTGATCGGATTCTTCCTGGCTCCGGAGACGGCAGGGCTGCTGGAGCGCCTGGAGCGGGCCGGGGTGAATTTCAACGAACCTGTTGTTGAAGGCGCCGCCGGGGATCGGACGCTGGAGGGGAAAACATTTGTTTTCAGCGGCGCCCTGGAGCGCTTTACCAGGGATGAGGCTGCAGCGCTGGTCACGGAGCGCGGGGGCAGGGTCTCCTCGGCGGTGAGCCGAAAGACCGATTACCTGGTGGCCGGCGATGAACCGGGCAGCAAGCTGGCCCGGGCCCGCGAGCTGGGCGTGGAGGTTGTCGACGAAAACTCATTTGTGGAGCTGCTGCAGCTGTGATCCAGAATGCCCCGGCCTGAATCTATAAAGGAGGATCCGATGATGCACTGCCCGAAATGCAGGGATGAGTTCAGAGAGGGGTTCAAGAAGTAGACCATACGGGTGCAATCAAGCCTGATCATTCACAATGGCAGGAGGGGACCCTGATGAAATGGATGAATAAACTCGAGCGCAAATACGGGAAATATGCCGTAAGCAACCTGATCTTCTACATCATTGCTCTTAACGCGATAGTCTTTATCGCTTCACTTGTATCACAGGGGCGGCCGGTGGTCGAATTGCTGATCCTCTATCCCGATCGCGTGTTTCAGGGAGAGATCTGGCGCCTGCTGACCTATATTTTCATACCTCCGGCTGCTTCACCGATATGGATCATCTTTGTCCTTTATTTCTATTATCTCGTCGGCACCGGGCTGGAGCAAGCCTGGGGAGCTTTCAGGTTCAATCTCTATTATGTTCTGGGGATGGCCGGCACGACCCTGGCCGCCTTCATTACCGGAGCCGGATACACGGGGGTCTACCTCAACCTGTCGCTTTTTCTGGCTTTTGCCCATCTCTATCCGGATTTCGAGGTTTTGATTTTCTTTATTCTCCCGGTTAAAGTCAAGTACCTGGCCTGGCTGAACTGGGCCCTGCTCGGGTTCACGGTGATCTTCACGGCGATGCCCTATAAAATTGCCGCCGTGGCTGCGTTGGTGAATTATTTTATTTTCTTCGGGCGGGATATTTATCGTGGGATCAAGCTGAGAAGGCAGGTTAAGAGAAATCGCCAAAAATTTTTTTCCGAGGTCCGCAAGGCCAAAAAGTAATGGTGATCGCCGTCGCAGCGGTCTGCGGCAGCTTCACCGGGGAGACAGTGACCGGGATCGCGTTTTTTAATAAAACAAAATGGACACAATTATGTTATAATATTAAATAAAGGAAAAATATACATGTAACAGAATAGGTACCAGGAAGGGAGGGATTAAATGAGAATATCTCTTTTCGTGGACGGCGGAAATTTCTTTTATATGCAGAAAAAAGATCTGGGATGGTGGGTAGATCCCCGGAAATTGCTGGATTATATCAGGAGCAAGGGGGATCTGATTGACGCAAATTATTACGTGGGCAAAGATGCCCATCCCGAGGCCAGGCAGGACAAGTATCTGAAGGCGCTGACATACATGGGTTACTCCCTGGTAACCAAGGATCTGAAAAATGTCTTGCAAGACGACGGCACTTATAAGCAAAAAGCCAACCTGGATATCGAGATTGTCCTGGATATGTTTAATACGATAGAGCATTATGATATAGCGGTGCTGGTCAGCGGTGATGGAGATTTTGAAAGACCGATCAACTTGTTGAAGGCCAGGGGTAAGAGATACCTGGTCATTGCCACCAAGAATTTTATTGCCAGGGAACTGAGAGAGGCCGTGGGAATGCATTACGAGGATTTTGAGAATATCAGGGAGCTGGTAGAAAAAGATTATTAGAATGCAACCCCTGGATCCGGGAGCCGCATCATATGTCTGATCTACTGCGGGATATTGTATCTGTACTGGCCAGTCCCTGGGGCGCGATCCTGGCAGTGGCCTGGATCCTGGGCAGTATCTGGGCCGCTTATCGCCGGCTGAAGGAGCGGGAAAAGAGAGGCCGGCGCAGGCGTTGAACTGAAGGAGCTTATTCAAGGGCTAAAAAAACAAAACCCTTGGCGCAAGCGTAAGGGTTTTGTTTTAATGTACATGTATTGTTCTTAAATGTATGGCAGGGGAGACAGGACTCGAACCCGCAGCCCCTGGTTTTGGAGACCAGTGCTCTACCACTTGAGCTACTCCCCTGCTGACCATATTTTAATCCAGCATTCAGGTTTTGTCAAACAGTTCACGCACCGCCGCGTGGCGCCGGCGGCAGCGTTTTCAGGCATTCTGACCCGGTGAATTGCCCGGCCCGGTACCAGATTGACTATTTTATCGTATTGCACAGACGGCCACATTATTATAAAATTAAAGGTAATCACTTTCATGAGGAGGAGCAGGGCCTTGGGTTTATCTGCTGCCGGGATTATTGGGTGCGGCGCCATGGGAACGGCGCTGGTCCGGGGAATGATCGCTTCCGGAGAGATCTTGCCTGCAGATCTGTGGATTTATGATCTCGACAGGCCAAAATTAAATGATCTCTCCAGTGAATTGGGCGTTCAGCCGGCGGCAGACCCGGAGCAGCTCTTTAAGCGGTGCCGCCATATATTTGTGGCGGTGAAGCCGCAGGATGTTGACGCTGCAGCCGGCGCCTGGGCCAACCTTATCCGGCCCGCCGGGCACCTGCTCATCTCCCTGGCTGCCGGCGTGACGATAAAGTTTTACGAAGAGCGCCTGCCGGCAGGAAGCAAGGTCATCCGCCTGATGCCCAATACCCCCTGCCTGATCGGGGAAGGAGCTGTCGCCATGAGCACCGGGAAGGCGGTGAACCCGGACGAGGCCGGCGAGATCAGGAAGCTTCTCGGCCATCTTGGACTGATTATCCCGGTTCCCGAGCAGATGATGGATGCGGTAACCGGCTTGAGCGGCAGCGGCCCGGCCTATGTCTATCTCTTTATCGAGACCCTGATCGATGCCGGGGTGAACGTGGGGTTGAGCCGTGAAACCGCCGCGTCGCTGACCGTGCAGACAGTTCTCGGCGCGGCCCGGATGGTCCGGGAAAGCGGCAGCCACCCGGTGGAGCTGCGCAACGATGTGACCTCGCCGGCGGGAACAACCGCCGCCGCCCTGGAGGTGCTGGAATCGGGACGTTTCAGGGGCGATCTGATCCGGGCGGTCAAGGCGGCAGCGCAGCGGGCGGGGGAGTTGAACCGTGAGTAATACGGATTTTCGTCCTGAAGCGGCAGAGCGGATCGTGGTGAAGGTTGGCACCAGGCTGCTCACCCATGATACCGGCCAGCTGAATCTGGCTTACATCGAGAGGCTGGCCCGCGAGCTGGCTGATTTGAAGAACCAGGGGCGGCAGATTGTCCTGGTCTCATCGGGGGCCATCGGGGCCGGCATGGGCAGACTGGGGATGAGACACCGTCCTGAAACCATCCCCGGGATGCAGGCTGCCGCCGCCGTGGGACAGGGCGTTCTGATCCAGCTATATGAAAAGTTTTTCCTGGAGTACGGCCAGGTGGTGGCGCAGATATTGCTTACCAGGGCCGACTTTGCCGGCCGGAGCCGTTACCTTAACGCCAGCAATACTCTCCTCACCCTGCTGCGCTGGGGTGTGGTACCGGTAATAAATGAAAACGATACGGTCTCGGTGCAGGAGATTAAATTTGGCGACAACGACCGTCTTTCGGCACTGGTGGCCGGCCTCTGCGACGCCGATCTGCTGGTGATCCTGACCACCGTGGCAGGCCTTTACGAGGCCGATCCGCAGTTTACGCGCCGGGCCCGTCTGATCCCGGAAGTGAAAGCGATCACGCCGGAGATTAAGAAGTGCGCCGCCGGAACAGGCGACAAGCTGGCCAAAGGCGGTATGGTGACCAAACTGCAGGCCGCCGAGATTGCCGCCAATTCAGGCGTGGGGATGTTTATCGCCTGCGGGAAGACACCCGGCGTGCTGAACCGGATCTTGTCCGGTGAGAATCCGGGTACATATTTTTACCCGCAGAAAAGTTATCTGAACCGCCGCAAACGCTGGATCGCTTACGGGCGTGTCGTTCAGGGGAGTGTCACCGTGGACGATGGGGCCAGGAATGCGCTCTGCGGCGACGGGAAGAGCCTGCTGCCGGTGGGGGTGCTTAGCGTAGAAGGTGTTTTTGAGAAGGGCGCTCTGATTGCCGTCCGCGACCGGAGCGGCCGTGAGATCGGCCGCGGCTTGTGTAACTTTTCATCAGAGGAGATTTCCCTGATCAAGAAACATCCCAGCAGCCATATCGTCCGTCTGATCGGGAGAGAGACCGGTGATGAAGTGATTCATCGTGACAATCTTGTCGTTTACGAATACAGCGAATTCAACCAGGAACATGGTAATTCTTCAACAAATAAATGAGAGGAGGGCTCGGGCATGCATCCCGAAGTAGTGGCCAGGGCCGAAAAAGCCCGCGAAGCCGCTGCCGTGTTGGCCGGAGTATCAACGGAGGCCAAAAATAATGCGCTGCGGCTGATGGCGGCGGCTTTGAACGAGCACAGTGAAAAAATTATTAAAGCGAACGCTGAGGATTTGAGGCTTTACCGGAGTAGCCCCGGTTACAGTGAGGCGTTATATGACCGCCTTCTGCTGACCGGAGAGAGGATTTCCGCCGCCGCGGAAGGTCTGCTGGAAATTGCCGCTCTTGAAGATCCCGTCGGAGAAGTTACCGGGATGCGGTTGCGGCCAAACGGGCTGCAGATAGGGGAGGTCCGTGTGCCCCTGGGAGTGGTGGGGATAATCTACGAGGCCCGGCCCAATGTCACCGTTGATGCCGCCGGCCTGACCTTGAAATCCGGTAACGCCGTGCTCCTGCGCGGCGGATCCGAAGCGATCCATTCGAACATCTGCCTGGTCGGGATTATCCAGGAGCAGCTGCGGGCGGCGGGGCTTCCGGAGGCCGCGGTCCAGCTGATCGAGGATACCGACCGTTCAGCCGCCCGCACGTTAATGCGTTTGAACGGCCTGGTGGACCTGTTGATTCCGCGAGGCGGTCCCTCGCTGATCAAAGCGGTTATCGAAAACGCCACCGTGCCGGTAATTCAGACCGGTGCGGGCAATTGCCATCTTTATGTTGACGAGGACGCCGATCCGGAAATGGCGGCGGCAATTGCCCTTAACGCCAAGGTGCAACGGCCGGGGGTTTGTAACGCCGTAGAGAAGCTCCTGGTGCATGAGGCCGTTGCGGATCAGTTTTTACCGCTGGTGTTGCCGAGGCTGCTTGAGGCCGGGGTGGAGCTCCGCGGCTGTCCGCGCACCGCTTCATACAACCGGTCGGTGAAAAAGGCTTCAGAAGAAGACTGGGCCACCGAATACCTCGATCTGATCCTGGCGGTGAAAGTGGTGGCGGGACTGGATCAGGCCATTGCTCACATCAACCGCTTCGGGACGATGCATTCCGAAGCCATTGTGACCAGCGATTATGCCCGCGCCCGCGCTTTTCTGAGCCGTGTTGACGCAGCTGCGGTTTACGTCAATGCTTCCACCCGCTTTACCGACGGCTATGAGTTCGGCCTGGGCGCAGAAATGGGGATCAGCACCCAGAAACTGCATGTACGCGGGCCGATGGGACTGAAAGCATTGACCAGCCTGAAATATATTATATTTGGATCCGGCGAGACTCGCTGACGTATGCCGCGGGCATGCGGTGGCGTCGCCGGAAAGGAGAGAGAAGTTGATGAAACGTTTTTATGATGGTTTAAAAAAAGGTTCCGTGATGCTTGTTGATACTACCCTGCGCGACGGTGAGCAGACCGCCGGCGTGGTTTTTTCAAACCGGGAGAAGCTGCGCATCGCCAGGATGCTGGATAATCTCGGGGTGCACCAGATCGAGGCGGGTATCCCGGTGATGGGCGGTGACGAAAAAGAGGCGATCAGGCAGATCGCTTCCTACGAGCTCCAGGCGAGCATCATGGCCTGGAACCGGGCCAATGTCAACGATGTCCGGCATTCGATTGAATGCGGTGTCGATGCAGTGGCCGTCTCCATTTCGAGTTCGGATATCCATATCACGCACAAGCTGCGTACATCGCGGGAATGGGTTCTCGAAAACATGACCAGGGCGGTGGAATACGCCAAGAACGCGGGAGTCTATGTTTCGGTCAACGCTGAGGATGCCTCGCGCAGCGATATCGACTACCTGATCAAGTTTTCCAAAGAGGCCCAGGCTGCCGGCGCGGACAGGCTGCGATTCTGCGACACTGTCGGTGTGCTGGAGCCCTTCCGGACCTACGAAGTGATCAGCCGGATCATCGATGTCACCGGTATGGAGGTGGAAATGCATACCCACAATGATTTCGGGATGGCCACGGCGAATGCACTGGCCGGGCTGAAGGCGGGGGCACGCTTCATCGGCGTGACGGTAAACGGGCTGGGCGAGAGAGCGGGCAATGCGGCCCTGGAAGAGGTGGCCATGGCGCTGAAGTTCCTTTTTGGGCTCAATCTGGGAGTAAACACGAAAGATTTCTTGAACCTGTGCGAGTATGTGGCCAGGGCCTCCGGAAGGCCCCTTTACCCGGGCAAACCGATCGTCGGTTCCAATACTTTTGCCCATGAATCGGGGATCCACGCAGACGGCGTTCTGAAGAACCCGGAAACCTACGAGGTCTTCAGCCCCGAGGAGGTCGGAATGCAGCGCCAGATCATCATCGGCAAGCACTCCGGCAGCAAGGCGATAAAAATGAAATTTGAAGAATACGGCATCGCTCTCTCCGATGAGGAGACTAACGATCTCCTCAGTGCGGTAAGAAGCGCCGCCGTTGATCTGAAGCGGCCGTTGTTTGACAAAGAGCTGATGTTTATTTATGAAGACTATCTCTATGATCAAAAGAGACCCCCGATGAGCCAGAATTCATCAGGAGAAACGGGTTAAGCATAGCCTTTATCAGGGGTACGTGAGCGTCAGGGGGCCGCCGGATGCTATAATATTTATGCGGAATAAGGAAAAATAAAGTCAGAGAATAACTGAAAGGAAGTGGCTGCGGTGTTTGATGACTTTATATCCGCTACCCTCGGCTTGCTGATCATCAGCAAAGAGAAGACCGATGAGTTCATCGATATGCTGGTGGAGAAAGGCGAGATGCAACATGACGAGGCGCAAAAGCTGGTCAACCGGTTGATTGAAAAAGGAAAGGATGAGAAAGACCGCTTAACGGTGCAGCTCCAGCAGCTAAAAGAGAAGCTGGACACATCATGGAAGCAGAAATTTGTCAGCCATGATGATCTGGCCCGGGTCGAAAGAAAAATTGATGAGCTGGCGGCATTGATCAAAGAAAAGTTGCAATGAAATTGGGATGGGGCCCGCTGCGGCAGCTGCGCAACCTGGGGCGATATCGCGAGATCTTGAGGGTCTTGATCAAATACGGTTTTGCCCAGGTTCTGGATCAGTTGCGCCTGTTCGGCCTCTGGGACAGGATCTTCGTTCGCGGCCGGAAGATGGACGAGGTGGTGCCCCAGAAGGTGGAAGCCCGCTTGCGGATGGCTCTCACCGAGCTTGGCCCGGCATTTGTCAAGGTGGGACAGCTTCTGAGCACCCGGCCCGACCTGCTGCCGCCATCCTATATCGAGGAGCTGTCCAGACTGCAGGACCGGGTGCCCCCTTTTCCGTCAAAGCAGGCACAGGAGATACTTGCGTCTGAACTGAAGTCTGAAACGGGAACCCGGTTTGCCCGTTTCAATTCCGAACCGCTGGCGGCGGCGTCAATCGGCCAGGTGCACAGGGCACTTCTTCATACCGGCGAAGAGGTTGTCATCAAGATCAAGCGTCCCGGTGTTGACGAGATGGTGAAGCGGGACCTCGATATTTTAAGCGACCTGGCCTCATTTGTCGACCGCAGCACGAACCTGGGTCCTGTTTACCAGTTAACCAGGATTGCTGAAGAGCTTAAGCAGGTCTTGCTCCGGGAGTTGGACTACAGCAATGAGGCGCGCCACGCGCAGCGCTTCCGCCATAATTTTGCCGGTGAGCCGTGCGTTTACATGCCCCGGGTTTTCTGGGAAAACACTACCCGTAATGTGCTGACCCTGGAATACCGCGAAGGGGTCAATCTTAACCGCTACCTGCAGGATCCGCTGCCGGAAACGCCACCGGAGGAGGTGGCGGCGATCCTGGCCGATGCTTTTTATAAGCAGGTTTTTGTAGACGGTTTCTTTCATGGTGATCCTCACCCCGGGAATATCGCCGTGCTGCCGGACGGGCGTCTCTTCTTTATGGATTTCGGTTCTGCCGGTTATATCAGCGAGATGGTGCGTGACAAATTCGTGGTCATCGTCCGCGCCCTGCAAAGCATGGATACGGCCACGGTTGTTGATGAACTTCTCGGCTTTGCTTTCGTGCCGCCGGGGATCAACCGCCTTGAACTGCTCCGGGATATCGACGAGCTGCAGGAGCAGTATTTCGAGATCCCTCTGCAAAATATCGTCATCAGCGAAGCGATCCAGAAGTTGATGCAGATAGCCGTGAAGCACCGCCTGCGTTTCCCGCATGAATTTATACTGCTGGCCAAGGCTATGGTGACCCTGGAAGGGACGGTATCGCGTTTGGACCCGGAGTTCAACCTAGCCACGGCGGCCAAAAAATATGCTCCGGAGCTGCAACGGAGGCAGCTGAAGCTGGGCGTGCGGCGGCTGCGAAGCACACTGCGCGGATACCGTCGCCTGCTCGAGGAGCTTCCGGAGCATGCGGAGGAGTTGCTGCGTGCGTCCACCGCCGGTGAACTAAGGTTTAAACTGGAGCTGCCCCAGGTTGATCCGGTGATGAACGTGGTGAAAAACATGGTCAATCGCCTTAGCTTCAGCATTGTCCTGGCCAGCCTGATCATTGCGTTGTCCCAGAATTTGAAGCTAGGCTATATCTCCTGGCTGGAGAAGGTCCCTTTGGCGGAAATTGTCCTGGCCGGGGCCGTCTTTGCCGGGATCTGGTGGCTTTTTGCAATCATTCGTTCAGGGAGAATGTAACCGGAGATGGCAGGAGGAGGGTTAGCGGTGGAAAATAAAATTTATGCCATTGCCGACGTGGGTGGAACGAAGATATTGCTGCTGCTGGTGGGGCCGGATAAGAGTGTGATCCTGCGGCGCAAGCTGCCCACCCCTTCAGGGGCGACTCCGGAACTGGTGGTCAAGGCGATCGATGAGGCGCTTTCCCAGGCGCTGCGGGAGACGGGAAGGGACCGCCAATCTCTGGCCGGTTTGGGCGTCTGCATCGCCGCCCTGCTTGATTTTGATGAAGGGGTTATTTACGAGTCTCCGAACCTGGACTGGCATGACCCGGTCCCATTACGTAGACTCTTACAGGGTTACTGCAACTGCCCGGTCTACCTTGAGAATGACACCAATGCCGCTATTCTAGGTGAAGTGACCTACGGCGCGGCGCAGGGGCACCGCGACGCCGCCTATATCACCATCAGCACGGGGATCGGCGGGGGACTCTACCTGGACGGAAGGATTTACCGGGGCAGCGGAGGTTTTGCCGGCGAGATCGGCCATAGCAAGCGCTTCGGCAAAGGCCGTCGCTGCGGCTGCGGCGGCGATGATTGCCTGGAGGCCTGGGCTTCCGGCGAAGGGATCACGCGCAGCGCCAGGTCCCTGTGGGACGAAAGAGATCCTTCCACCGGGCCGTTAAACACCGCTGCTGTTTTCGACCTGGCAGCGGCGGGGAACCCCCTGGCCCGATCGATCATTGAAAATGCCATTGACGATATCGGCACCGGGCTGGCCAACCTGGTGACGCTGTTGAATCCTTCCTGCCTGGTGATCGGCGGAGGCGTTGCCCGCAACAGGCCCGCACTGATCGGGATGATCCAGGATAAAATCAACCGGATTGCCATTGCGCCTGCCGTAAGAATATCCCGGGTCGAGGTGGTTGCGGCCCGGCTTGAACCCGAGGCGGGAGCATGGGGCATGTTCGCGATGATGTGCAGGTGAGTGACGGATGGAACTACCGGAATTTTTAGTCACCATCCAGGAATTCTGCGGTGGGTTGATTCAGAAATATGGAGCCTGGGGTGTGGCCGCGGCCATGCTGATTGAGAGCGCCGGGGTCCCTTTTGCCTCCACGGTGGTCCTGATTACCGCGGGAGGCATGATTTTAAGCGGCCGGGCCGACTTCTGGTCGCTGCTGTTTGCCTCTACCGCGGGGATTATCCTGGGCAGTATGATAAGCTACATGGTTGGCTTTCTGGGCGGCAGTCTCGGTCGGATCGTAGGAAACCAGGTCCGAAGCCGCAGCGCGGCGGATGCACCCGCCGGGAGCCCCTCCCGACTGAAGAAGATTTATGCTTTTATCGAGAAATACGGCACCTACTCCATATTTGCCGGGCAGCTCTGGGGGGTGACGCGCACCTTTATCTCTTTTCCCGCCGGAGCGATGCACATGAATATATTTGTCTTTATTGCCTCCACCGCCTTGGGAGGAGCATTTTTCAGCCTCTGGGTAATAGGCTGGAGCGTAATTTTTACCAGCGCGGCAGGCCTTCTTTTCCGGCTTCTGCGAATTTTAACCTCTCTTTCACCCTGGATCTGGCCGGCGCTCCTGCTCTGCGCCGCCGCCCTGATATATCTCTACCGCCGCAAAGGTTGGAAGCTTTCTCTCTCCTCGCTGCTGGCTCGTCTCAAAAAGTGACAAAAACCGCAGGTTTTTGTCATCCTGAGCGTAGCGAAGGATCCCACCGCAGGTTTTTGTCATCCTGAGCGTAGCGAAGGATCCCACCGCAGGTTTTTGT
>CAYFRE010000006.1:28518-34922 GCA_964345455.1 uncultured Syntrophomonadaceae bacterium
CAGGCCTGCTATACTTTCTTGACAAAATAATTGATCAGGAAAAAATCTAGCAAAGAGATAATTATAAAACCAACCGTGTAAGCGCAGGTAACCCCGTTGATTCCCCAGTGGGGCAGCGCGGTAAGGTGATAGATGATCGCCAGGACGATCGTGGTTCCCAACAGATCGGTGGCCATGGCGACACCCGGCCGGCCCATCCCGTGCAGGATGGCGGCGGTGGTAAACTGCAGGTAGGCAAAAGGAGCCACCGGGGCCAGTTTGGAGACCAGCCCCGCAGAAGCGGTGCTGCCGTAAAGTATTGCCGAGAGGGGGGAGGCGCACATGTAGAGCAGAGCCGCCGATAGTGAACCAACGGCCAGCGTCCCCCACAGTGATATGTTGACCAGTATTTCAAGGCGGCCGCGCCGGCGTAGAGTTACCGCACCGGCAACGGCAGGTACCAGGGTGGTATTCAAAGGAATTATCAAAACTGTCGGCAGAAAGAGAAGAGGCAGCGCCATTCCGGCAAGCTCTCCGAAAAGGGTCGTTGCACCGGCGTCAGAGAAACCGGCGGCCTGGAGCCGCGCCGGGATCATCAACGACTCCACGGTTTGTGTAATCGAGGTGCTCAGGCGGATCAGCAGGATCGGCAGGGCCAGGGAGAAGATCTCTTTCAGCATGGGGCGGGGAGGCCGACGGTCCACCGGCGGCAGCGCTTTCCTCTCTTCGGCCGGCTGCATCAAATAGAGAACTCCCAGGCAGGCGATCTCGCCGGTGATGATTCCGGCAAAGAGGCCGGTGAGGGCGCATTCCAGGCCGTAGGGGAGCAAAAAGTAAGCCGCGGCCAGCCCCACACCGACGCGGACTACCTGTTCGGCAACCTGGGAGAGAGCCGTGGGGGCCATTTTCCCAAGCCCCTGGCTGTAGCTGCGCAAAATGGAAGAGAGGGCTGCGAAGATAAAAGCCGCCGGCATCAGCCGCAGGATACCGATGATGCGCCGGTCGGGAATAAATTTCAACGATAAAGCCGGCGTGAGCCAAAGGAGCACCGTGGTGACGGCAGCGGCGGCCAGAACAAGGCGCAGGGTGATTTGCCGGATCTTGCGCCGCCCAATGATATCACCGGTGGCGCTGCGGTCGGCGACCATCTTGGTTACCGCGCCGGAAAGTCCCAGGCCGCTGATCACTATCAGCAGGGCATAGAGCGGCATGATCATCTGGAAAAGGCCGAGTCCCTCGGCCCCGATCAGGCGGGAGAGGGCCATCCGGTTGAGCAGGCCGATGATGCGGACAAGTATGCCGGCTGCTGCCAGCTGGACGGTTCCCCGAATTAACGATGATTTAATATCTCCGGGATGCATTGCAGTATAATTCTATGCGGCGGCGCCGGATTCAAGAAGAAAAGATAATTGGGAGTTGCGGAAGAAACTACCTTACCGTGTTAAGGAGCTGAGTTGAGAAGATAAGACCCGGCAGCGCTATTATACTATTATTACCCGGGTAAGCGCAGAAATCGGCAAAATAAGGAAGAAAGTGGTATTTATCGACATGATCAGTTGGTAGAGACCCTGTTTTCCCGGCTCACCCCGGGATAGAGAGAAAAAAGGTGACAGAGAACCGTCCCCTGTCACCTGCCGCCGGGGATGGCTGCCCGGGCAATCTTGGACATGGTTTTGCCTACTTTTACAGCCCAGAGCGGATCTGAGGCATAGCGGGGGCCGATTGCTTCGAGGTTGTCGCCGCGGTAATTGCGGGAACCCCGGCTTAAATAGCGGTTGCGCAGCAATCTGGCGGTATAGTAGATGCATTCATCCTTCGAGGAGAAGTAAAGGGCGTTATGATAGGGATCTGAACCGCCCGCGCCGAGTCCGCAGAGGTTGTTTTTTTCCCGGGCGAGCCTGGACATCCCCCCGGCGCTTTCCAGGTAGGCGATTGCCGAAAGAACCAGACTGTTCACGTTGTAGAGCTCTTCGGCGTACGCCAGGGAGTTCCCGGTACCCTTCAGGCCGTGAGCGCCGAGCCTGCTCCAGGCCCTTTCATATTGCTTTGCCGTAAAGTTGGAGACTGTAAGCACAGGCATGAATGAACCGCGCATGGAGACTGCATTGCGGTAGGTTTGGCGCTGGTTGAAAAGAATTGCTTCAAGTTCATTGTTCCTCTGTTCAACGGTCTCGATCCTGATAATGGCCTCACGAAGGTCACGAAGCAGTTCGTGGTTCTCTTCGTGCACCTCGGTCAACTCCTGTGCGGTGCTCTCGTAAATCTCTTTCAGATCGTCAATCTGCCGGGTCAAACGTTCATACTTTTCTTGTTGCAGGTCGGAATAATATTGAATGTAGATTAGCCCCAGCATGGTCAGCGCGCTGACTGCCAGAAAGGCCGCCCACCTGTACCTTCGCATTATCTCGACCCCTTTATGGATTATTGTTCCGGATTTTATTTTCTTCCCGGATATTTTATCTTTCGGCTTAAGTTTGCAAAATCCTGCTCCAGGACCATTTATAGCCATATGCAACAAGCTTGATTGGCATATAATGACAGGATAGTGTCGGGTCATCCCGGCTATCCTACTAGAAAAGAAGCTTCAGGGGAGGTCATGTCTGGATGACAGAAGTAAGGTGCACGGTGAACAGCTGTGAGTTCTGGGAAAAAGGTGATTACTGCATGGCCAACAAGATCTGGGTAAAGAATAACTATGCCGGCGATGAAGATGATGATCTGTTCTCCAGGTCCGAGTTTGAATTTGCGGAAGAAGCGGGGCCCGAACAGGAAAGAAAACCCCGGAGAAGAGAAGAACCGGCGGCATCTACTTCGCGCCAGACCTGCTGCGAAACGATGAGGCCAAAGGAAAAGCGCGGAGGTTCCCATCACGGCTGCTGCAGGTAAGAAATAAACCAATAAGGTCTGGAAAACGAGAAGCAGAGCGATCTCTGCTTCTTTTTATTTTTAAAGGGGTGTTGGTTTCAATCATTCTTCCTTTGATTAGATAATAATTTTGGTATAATGAATCCAGTAAGGAGGCAGGCTGATGAAGCGGGAAATTACGGAAACGGATCCCCGGGCGAAGCTGAACGGCCGGGGGAAAAGATACCTGGCCATAACGTTCGGCTGCCAGGCGAACGATTTTGACACCGAAATGCTCGCCGGGATGCTCGAGAGCGCCGGCTACCGCGCCGCCGCAGGCCCTGATGAAGCCGACCTGATCGTGATCAATACCTGCGCCGTCCGGCGGAAGCCGGAAGAGAAGGTGGCCGGCCTGCTGGGCAGGCTGAAAACGCTAAAAGAGAACAAAGAGGACCTGGTCATCGCCGTGGGCGGTTGCATGGTCCAGCAGCCTGCAGTGGCGGCAGACCTGGCCGGGCGTTTTCGCTTTGTCAACCTTTTTTTCGGGACCCATGCGCTGCCCCGCTTTCCGCAGTTGCTGGAACAGGCGAAACAGAGCCGCCGGCCGTTAATAGATATCGCAGAAAAGGCCGAGAGCAGGGAGAGGCTTCCGGTACGCCGGTCCAACCGTTTTCGCGCCTGGCTGCCGGTGATCTACGGTTGCAACAACTTTTGCTCATACTGCATTGTTCCCCATGTGCGCGGCCGGGAGCACAGCCGGCCCTTCGCGGAGATAATCCGTGAAGCGCGCTCCCTGGCCGCCGGGGGATACCTGGAGATAACCCTGCTCGGCCAGAATGTGAATTCCTACGGGCATGACCTGGAGGGAGGTCATGATTTTGCCGATCTGCTGGCGGAGCTCGACCGGATAGAGGGGCTGGCCCGGATCCGTTTTTTAACCTCGCATCCGAAAGATCTCTCGCCGCGCCTGATCGAGGTCCTGCGCCAAGACAACAAAATTTGTGAGCATCTGCACCTGCCGGCGCAGGCGGGGAGCAACCGCATTCTGGAGCTGATGAACCGCCGCTATACCCGCGAGCATTATCTTGAACTGGTCGGCGGCCTCAAAGAGGCGATCCCGGGTATCGCCGTAACCACCGATCTCATGGTCGGCTTTCCCGGCGAGACGGAAGAGGATTTCCGGCAAACTCTGGACCTGGTCGATGAGGCCCGCTTCGATCAGGCGTTTACCTTTATCTATTCCCCGCGCCCCGGCACACGGGCAGCGAAGTTAAAAGAGGAGATCCCTTCGGTCGTAAAACGAGAACGGCTGCGGCGCCTGGCCGGGCGGCAGAATGAGATCAGCCTGGAAATAAACCGGACCCTGGTTGGCCGGACCTTTGAACTGCTGGTTGAGGGGAGAAGCAAAAATAACCCGGACATGCAGAGCGGCCGCACCTGCACGAGCAAGCTGGTTCACTTTGCCGCGGCGGAAGATTTGACCGGAAAGCTGATTGAAGTGGAGATTACCGGGGCCTATACCTGGTATTTGATCGGAAAAAGAGTTTAGCGGCATTCACCGGGAGAGGGGGAGAGATGCATGAGAAGAAAGGTTTTTTACTCTATTCTCTGCTGTACATGGATGCTGTGCGTGCTGCCCTTTGCCACGGCCGGCTGCACCCGTGTCCGGCCGGAGGCGGTGGCGGAGCAGTTCTTCGCACTCTGGGCGGATCAGGATTATCCGGCGATGTACGAGCTGCTTGACAGCGGCTCCCGGGAGACCTACACCGGAGATTTCTTCGTGGAGCGCTACACCAACATCAGCCGGGGGATCGGTTTGCAGGGCGTGGAATTGGCAGAGGTGGAGAAGAGCGGATCAAGCGCCGGCCGGGTGACGCTCTCTCTTGCCGTGCGCCTGGAGACGTCTACCGCCGGTTCAATCCCGCTCCATTATACCATCGATCTGAGCCGCGAAAAAAGAGGCGCGCCCTGGCTGCTGCATTGGCATCCAGGGCTGATCTTTCCGGAGCTGAGCGGCGATCGAAAAGTCGATCTGAAGCGGGAGATTCCGAAGCGGGGGGTTATCACTGACCGGAACGGCAAGCTCCTGGCCGGACCGGGCCTTTTCAAAGAGGTTGGCGCCGTCCCCGGCCGTTATGAAAACGAGGCGGCCTTCGCTGCTGATGTTGAATCGCTGATCGGGCTGCCCCGGGAGGCTATTATCAGCAAGCTGCACCAGCCCTGGGTCCGTGAAGGGCTCTATGTCCCGCTGATCGTGCTCACTCCGGAACAGGAGAGCCTTGTTGAACGGCTGCTGCAGATCCCCGGGGTGATGATTGACGAAGTCGAACGGCGCAGCTACCCGGCCGGTGCCGCGGCCGCACACCTGACCGGATATTTAGGGGAGATCACTGCTGCAGAACTCGCCGAAAAGAAGGAAGAAGGCTACGAGACAGGCGATCTGCTGGGCAAATCCGGGCTGGAGGGGGCGCTGGAGCGGCGGCTCGCCGGAAGCAAGGGCTATACCCTGCGTATCCTCGAGGACGACGGAGGTGAAGTGGCGCTGATTGCCAAACGGGAGCTTGAAGAGGGCGAAGATATCACCCTGACCATCGACCTGGATCTACAAACCTTTGTCGCAGAGGCTTTGGGCCAAAAAATAGGCGCCGTGGTGGCGCTGGACCCGCACAGCGGGGAGGTGCTGGCGCTTTACAGCAACCCCGGTTTTGATCCGAACCGCTTTATCGCCGGGCTGACTGCCGCAGAGTGGCAGGATCTTCAGGAAGATCCGGGACAGCCCTTCTTGAACCGGGCTCTCTCCGGAATCTACCCGCCGGGTTCGGTCTTCAAGCCCTTTACCGCAGCCGCCGCCATCGCCGAGAAAGCAATTGATCCCGCCGCGAAGATCGCGATTATCGGGGAGCGATGGCAGCCATCGGAGGCCTGGGGAGACTACCACGTCAGGCGGGTCCATCCCGAGCTTAAAAGCGTGGATCTGGATGACGCCATGATATTTTCCGATAATATTTACTTTGCCCGGGCCGGGCTGGCCCTGGGCGAGGAGAAATTTATGGAATACGGCGGGCGCTTCGGCTTTGGAGAGGAGCTCTCCTTTCCGCTGCCGGTGGCCCGATCCCGCCTGGCGCGTGAAGGGATCAAATCAGAAATCCAGCTTGCCGACAGCAGCTACGGCCAGGGCGATGTCATGATCACGCCGCTGCAGGCGGCTCTTTTATACAGCGCTTTTGCCGCCGGAGGCACGATCCCGCAGCCGCGCCTGCTGCTCGCGGCAGAGCCCGTTCCCTGGAAAGAGAATCTGCTTGACCCTGCAGTTGTGGAGACGGTGCACCGCGCCCTGGTGGAGACGCTGCACGGAACGCGCGCCCCGGCGGCTGCCGGGAAAGTGGCCGGATTTACCGCTGCCGGAAAGACCGGCACCGCCGAGGTGGACAATGCAGAGAGAAATGTCTGCTGGTATGTCACCTACGGCCCGGCCGAATCACCGGGTATCGTGGTGGCCGTGGTGATCGAAGAGGGCAAATGGGCCAGCACGGACGCTCTTCCCGTGGGCCGCGCCGTGCTGGAGCGCTACCTGCGTTCCC
>CAYFRE010000006.1:34932-37869 GCA_964345455.1 uncultured Syntrophomonadaceae bacterium
CCGAAAGGATTAACCGTACCGGAAACGCCGGCCCGGATGGCCGGCGTGTTGCCGAGCTGATTTTGAATTGGAGGATGTGAGGGCACTTTTGAGCGAATTGACCCCGATGATGAAGCAGTATCTCACGTTTAAAGAGCAGCACCCGGACAAGATCATCTTTTTCCAGGTCGGGGATTTTTTCGAGATCTTTTTTGAGGATGCCGTGGTCGCCGCCAGGGCCATGGATGTGGTTCTGACCACCCGGGACAGCAATAAAGAGAGCCCCATCCCCCTGGCGGGGGTGCCGGTCCATGCCGCGGATACATATCTGAACAAGCTGATGGGCAAGGGTTTCAAGGTGGCGGTCTGCGAGCAGGTCGAAGAAGCGGCCGCCGCGGGCGGGCTGGTGCGCCGCGAGATCACCCGGATCCTTACTCCGGGAACGGTGACCGATCCGGAGATGCTCGAGGAGAGCAGAAACAATTACCTGGCCGCGATTACCTCTCTCCCCGGCGGGGAGGCGGGATACTTCGGGCTGGCGGCGGTCGATGTATCCACCGGTGATTTCAGGATAAACGAGTGGGCCGGCGAAGAGGCCGCGGCAAACCTGGCGGACGAGCTGCTGCGGCTGCAGCCCGCGGAATGCATCTACACTTCCGGGGATGCGGCGGAGCTGTTACGCCCCTACCTGGAGCAGAAAGGCGATTCCGGCACGGTCTTCGATTATGCAGCCTCTCCGGAGCAGGTCAGGGCTGTCCTGACCGGGCAGTGGGGGGAAGAGACCTGGGAGAAGCTCTCTCTTTCACGCTACCCGGCAGCCGCATCCGCCGCCGCCGCGGCGCTGAACTACCTGAAAATGCTGCAGCACCCCGCCGGGGGGAGACACTTCCGAAATCTCGAGCTCTCGTTACCAGGCGGCCGAATGCTCTTGGACGGGATCACCGCGCGCAACCTGGAGCTGACCCGGACCATCCGGGACGGCAAGAGGCAGGGAAGCCTTCTCGGTCTGCTCGATCACTGCCTTACGGCGATGGGGCGGCGGCTTCTGCGCCGCTGGGTGGAGCAGCCTTTGAGCGAGCGCCGGCTGATTGAAGAGCGTCTCGAGGCGGTGGAGGAGCTTCTGCAAAACCCGCTTGCCAGAAACGAGCTGCGCGCCTCGCTGCAACGGGTGATCGATCTGGAGCGCTTCTGCAGCCGCCTCTGCTGCGGCCGGTCCGGCGCCCGCGACCTGGTAGCCCTGAAGAATACACTTGAAAGCCTGGAGCCGCTGGCGCAGCTTCTTGATGGATGCAGGTCCGCGCTGCTGCAATCCTTGCGGCAGCTGCCCGAATTTGGCGCGCTGATCCGGCGTATTGGCGGTGTCCTGGTTGACGATCCGCCGCTGCAGCTGCGTGAAGGGGGACTCATCCGTGAGGGCTGCAGTGGCGAGGTAGACCGCCTCCGGAGCATCGCCCGGGACGGACGCGGCTGGCTGCTTGATTTTGAGAAAAAAGAGCGCGATCGCACCGGGATCAAATCGCTTCGGGTCGGTTACAACCGCAATTTCGGCTACTATATCGAGGTAACCCGGCCCAACCTGGGGCTGGTTCCCCCGGAATATCATCGCCGCCAGACCCTGGTCAATGCGGAGCGCTTTATCACCGAACCGCTAAAAGAGATGGAAGGGCAGATTACCGGCGCTCGCGAGCAGCTTTTCCGGCTCGAATACGAGCTTTTTGAAGCGCTTCGCGAGGAGGCCGCAGCAGAGGCGCCCCTGCTGCAGATGGCGGCGGAACGGTTGGCCCGCCTCGATTGCCTGCAGGGCCTGGCCGAGGCGGCGGAGCGCTACAGTTACTGCCGGCCCCGTTTCTCGCCGGAGGGGAGGCTCCGGATCAAACGCGGCCGTCACCCGGTTGTCGAACAGGGTTCAAAAGAGCGCTTTGTACCCAATGATCTGCTAATGGCTGAAGATGCTCATATCCTCGTCATCACCGGGCCAAACATGGCCGGCAAGAGCACCTATATTCGCAGCGCCGCGCTGATCTGCCTGATGGCGCAGATGGGCTGTTTTGTGCCGGCGGAGGAGGCCGAACTGCCGGTTTTGGACCGGATCTTCGCCCGGGTTGGAGCCAGCGATGATCTCAGCAGCGGCCTGAGCACTTTCATGGTCGAGATGCAGGAGACGGCATCGATTCTCAAGGAGGCCACTCCGCACAGTCTCCTGGTACTTGACGAGATCGGCCGGGGAACAAGCACCTATGACGGGATGAGCATCGCCCGCAGCGTCCTCGAATATATCAGCCGCAAGATCAAGGCGAAGACCCTCTTTTCAACCCATTATCACGAGCTGACCAACCTGGAAGACGAGCTGCCCGGGATCAAGAATTACACCATGGCGGTGAAAGAGAAGGGGAAAGAGGTCATCTTTCTGCGGCGGGTGGTGGCGGGACGATCGGACAAGAGCTACGGGATCAACGTGGCCCGGCTGGCGGGGCTCCCCCTGGAGGTGCTGCTGCGGGCCGAGGCCATTCTCGCCGAGCTGGAGACGGCGGCCACCGCGAGGGAGGGCCAGCTCAGCCTGATCCCGCTGGTCCTGGAGCAGCCCCGGGAGGACCGCCGGCTCACGGAGCTGGCCGGGGAGTTGAACGCGCTCGATCTGAACCGGATCACCCCGCTGGAGGCGCTGCAGCATCTGTACCGCCTGCAGCAGAAGCTTTTTAAAGACGATGAGCAAGATAACATAGCTCTTGATTAAGGGACAAAGGGGCCTGAGAAATTGATCCAGATATTAGATCATCAGACTGCGGAGAAGATCGCCGCCGGCGAGGTCGTGGAGCACCCCGCCTCGGTGGTGAAGGAGCTGGTGGAAAATTCCCTCGATGCCGGCGCCGGCCGTATCGAGATCAGCGTCACGGATGGGGGGAGGCGGTCGATCAAGGTTACCGACAACGGCTGCGGCATCGCCCCCGCCGAGCTGAT
>CAYFRE010000007.1:0-22637 GCA_964345455.1 uncultured Syntrophomonadaceae bacterium
GTCCCCGATCGAGCGCCTCAACCTTCAAGGCCAATTCGGTCATCACCGGGCTGTCCGCGGGCACATAAATGGGGGCATCTATGGTTACCGCAGTCTCCCGGGACAGCTTCAGATCACCAGCCTGAAGCTGTTCGAAAGGGAGCCTTGCCGCGGGGGTAAATTGTTCGCAGAGCGCAGCCAGTTGCGCTCCCCGCTTGACCGGCAAAAGCAACGGCCTGCTGATTTCCCCGCTTTCTTGCAGGGCTCCCCAGCACCGGTCGGACAGCCTCCAGATCTGCATCCCGGTCAGCTCTCCGACCGGGGCATTTTTTAACCAGACGCTTTCCGGACCCAGCGGCAAGGGCGGGTCGAAATACAGGTCCAGGCAGAGTTCTGCGCCTTCCGGCAGGCTTTCCCCGTACTCGTAATTGGCCGGCTGTTCCATCTCCTGCAACATTACCGAGAGCTCCTCCCAAAATAAGGTATAGTCAGGATCATCCGGACGGATCTGGTAGCATAAATTCCCCTGGAATATAACCATCCGTTTAGGAAGAAGCAGCTGAGACAAAGGCCGTGGTTCTTCAAAATAGACCGGTTCATAACCGTTTGTTATGATACTGTCTTCCGGTTTACGCCCAAACCAGAGCTGGTATGTCAGCAGGATGCTGAGAACTACCAGCAAAAAGAGCGCCACACTCTTTGCCCGTTCATTCAAGCCCCTCTTCTCCCTTCTCCGGCGCTGCCGGGAGTGTAAACCAGGCTCTGGTCCCTTTCCCCACGGTGCTTTCAAGCCAGATCCGGCCGCCGTGAGCTTCCACCACCCGGCGGGCAATGGGCAGGCCAAGGCCGGTGCCGCCGTGCTCACGGCTCCGGGTCTTCTCTACCCGGTAGAATCGCTCAAATATTCTTTCCAGATCGGGAGGGGGGATCCCGGGCCCGTTATCCTCGAGCAGCACTTTTACCCAGCCTGCCTCGTCGTCCATTGAAGCACAGATCGTTATTTTACCATCAGGCGGAGTATATTTAATGGCATTATTAAGTAAGTTTAAAAATACGCGCATGATCTTCTCTCGATCCACCCGGACCTTAGGTAGTCCCTGTGGTATGGCCATCTCAATTTCACGCCTCTTCAACCCTGCTTTCTGCTGCGATTGCTCTACCGCGTCCGTGGCCAGATCGATCAGCCCTACCTTTGTTTTATGCAGCTCTACCTGCCTGTAGTCAAGTTGAGACAGCTCCAGCAGATCCTTTACCAGGTCGACCATCCGGTCGGTTTCGCGTTTCAAAACATTTAAAAACCGATTGCTGACCGCAGGATCGTCGGCAGCGCCATCGAGCAGGGTTTCTACATAGCTTTTTACCGCCGTCAGGGGCGTTCGCAGTTCATGAGAGACATCGGCCACAAATTCCTGCTGGCGCCTGACAAGCTCCCTCTCTACAGTGACATCGTGGAACACCACCAGTGTACCATCCAGTCGACCTTCCTCCTCCTTAAAAGGAGCAAGAGTCATCTTTAAAGTAACGGCCGGTTCTTCCCGGGTAATTTCCAGCATTAACGGATTTCGCCCATGCATGAACCGGCGCAGCAGCTCCGGCCCGACCAGCTTTTTTAGCAGAGGAAAGCCGGAACAGCCCGGCGAAGGGATGTTCCGTGAGAACTTCTTTAAAAGCTCCCGCGCCGCCGGGTTGATATGAATAAGACGGCCTTTCCCATCAAGAGCGATAACCCCGTCACTCATATGGTTGATCATCGCTTCAACCTTGCTTTTTTCAGTAGAGATCTCCCTGATGGTCCGGTGCAGACGTTCTGCCATATAGTTAAAGGTTGAACCAAGACGGCCAATCTCGTCAGCCGTTTTTACTTTGATTTTTTGCGAGAAGTCTCCCCGGGCCATTAACCCGGCCTGGCGGGTGACCTCCTGGATCGGTGCCGTAATTGTATTTGCCAGGACAATCCCCAGCAATATGCTTACAACCAGAGCCAATGCTGAACCGCTGAGCAAAATCAGCTTGATCTGGGTCAAAACTGTATCTACCTTATCGAGTGAACTGCTCAAGTAAATTACCCCGTTGATTTTTCTTTGATCCTTAAGGGGAAGGGCAAGATAATAACGCCTCTCCTCACCGGCCGGATCATAACGGATCACCTCGCTCAACTCCCCGGTAAGGGCCCTGGTGATTTCGTCCCGGATCAGGCGCCCTCCGACCATGGCACGGTTTGTCGAAGCGCCGATGACGTGTGCATAAGAATCCAGAACTGCAATCTCCATTTCGCGCAGACCGCTGAATTCTCGTACCAGATGGGCAATGTCCTCTTCAGACTCTTGACCCTCCTTAAGCGAAGGCGTCAGGAAAGCGGCCAGCAGGCGGGCTTGATATTCCAGGCCGGTTTTGAAGTTATGAAGATAGTACTGTTCAAGGGACTGCACCAGGTAGACGCTGATCAGCTGCAGGGTAAAGAGCAGAAGAAGGGAATAGACCAGGACTATCTTCCATTGCAGGCTTCTAAAATTGCCCCTTCCGCCTGAAAAAATATCCGACACCCCTTTTGGTTAGAATATATTCCGGTTTGGCGGGATTCAATTCCAGCTTTCCCCTGAGACGCCGGATAGTTACATCAACGGTTCGCTCTTCGCCGAAATAGTCATAACCCCACACCTGGTTGAGGAGCTGCTGTCTGTTAAAAACGTGACCCGGCTTCTGGATCAGGACCGAGAGAAGGGAGAACTCTTTGGGCGTCAACTCCACGGCCCGCCCGCGATTAAAAGCCTGCACCGCATCCAGATCCACAACCAGATCGCCGCAACGCAGCTGTTTTCTGCTTTCCATGACGGGGGCCTGGGTGCGCCTAAGAACCGCCTTTACCCGGGCCGAGACTTCGCGGGCGCTAAAAGGCTTGGTCACGTAATCATCAGCGCCCAGCTCCAGCCCCAGCACCTTGTCAACCTCTGTATCCCGCGCCGTCAGCATAATAATGGGTATCTCTTTATGATGTGCGCGGATTTCACGGCAGACGGTAAAACCGTCTCTCTTCGGAAGCATAATATCAAGCAGGATCAGATCCGGAAGATCCCGCTCCAGGCGCTCCAGCGCTTCCTCGCCGTCGTAAGCGAGGAGCACTTCGTATCCTTCTTTCTCCAGGTTGTATTTCAAGATCTCGGCAATGGATCGTTCATCGTCGACTACCAGTATTTTGGCGGACAAGGTATCGCTCCTCAAAGTAATCTCAAGTCACACTTTCGTTTTTCGATTATTGAATCCCTGCTGGAACAAGTTTACTTCCCTTAGTTCGTAAAAAAGGGCTGCCCATAAAAGCAGCCCCCTTAAATATTGCCCGGTTTGAGGAAGTTACGGTTTAAAAAAACTCAGAGGATTAACCGCAGGGTTCCTGGACCAGCGCCAGACACCCGAACCGTCGCAGCGGCGGATCTCAAAATGAAGGTGAATGCCGGTTCGGCCAAACGTGCGGCCGGTATTCCCCATCAGCGCAATGGTCTGCCCCCGGGAGACCGTAGCCCCGGTAGAGACATGGTTCACGCTGTTGTGGGCATAAACCGTATAGTAGTTGCCATGGTAGATCACGATGTGATTGCCGTAGGCATACCTGGATCCGGCTTCCACTACCACACCGCTGTCTGCAGCCAGGATCGGCGTTCCCCTACCCCCGGGGTGAATGATATCAACACCCATATGGCCCGGCCTTTGAGCAGTGCGATAACCCGAGCTAACAGTCCCGCCTGTCACCGGCCAGAGAAATCGCCCGCTACCGATGGAGGGGGCCCGGGAGGTTCCTTTTTCGATAACCTGGGTAACCGGTTCTTGCAGGACCCTCTGTTCAACGATCTGCTGGGCAATCTCCTTGCCGTTTTCGCGAGTAACATGGTAGGTGACCTCTTTATTTCCCGCTTTTCCCGGGATAAGCACATGGCTTTGGGCATACCACATCTTGCTATTGTAAGTATGGCTGGTGGTAAAAGGAATTTTTTCTACTGTTTTTACCTCTTCCACAGTCTGCACATGTATCTTGGGAAAGGTTTCCCCGGTTTCTACCGACACGTTTTCACGCAGCATATCGCCATGCCGGCTGGCCAGAAGCAGCCGGCTGTTGCCGGGAGTCTCACCGCAGAGTAAATCGGCAGCCTCCTCCGGGGTGCAAACCGCTTCCGGAGGGACACTGCAGGGTATACCCGCAACTTCCTCCACCAGGTTTACCTCGAGTAGCTTGACATTGTTCGCCTGCCTTTTATAAACATTGCTCAGCAGGGTAATCACCGTGGCAATATCTTCTTCCGACACCACCGGGACCGCCGGGACCCGGTTCACGGTAAGCATCACCGCTTCAGCTTTCAGTGTGATCTGCTGTCGAAGAGCTTCCTTGACGGCAAATGTATCTTCTTCGCCATCAGAGCGATATTCGCGATTTAGGACAATTTCCTGTTCCGCCTCTACGGGCATCCCGTAGAGAGAGCTGCAGCGTTCGTTTAGGTCAACCAGAAATTGCTCGATCTCCCCGGCATCGCACACCATACCAACCTCGCGCCCTTCCACGCTGACCACGTAAAAAAAGTGCGAGAAGTAGAAGTGCAACCCCAGCGAAGCACCGACCAGAAGCGAAGCCGACACCAGGTAAAGCGCCCAGTGCAGGGTTTTTCCCTTTAACCATAGCTGCAGCTTTCTCAATTCGCTGTAATGGTAGGCCCGCTGCAGCTTTTTCTCCAGCACCGCCGGCCATTGCCGGATTTTCCAGGACCTCATGAAAAACCTCCTTTGGGGCCAGCCAGGCTAAACTGCTTCCAGATAGCATTGTTAAGCATAAAGCCATATCCTTAACAACTATTAAGATGCCTTAAACATTTCGCCAGGAATTTTAAAATTCCTGCCCCTAAAGGAAAAAAGTCCGTTATTTTCCGGAACTATCAACGGTTCTGTATCCAACCATCACTCCGCTATCCTATATTTACCTGCGGTCCCATATTTTATTCAATACCCGGCAGTTACAGGCGGCGATGGATCTCCCGCGCCGCTAGGATGCCTGATGCAGAGGCCTGGATCAATCCCCTGGTAACACCGGCCCCGTCACCAACGGCAAAAAGGTTTGTCAGGTCGGTCTCCAGGTGGCGGGTTAAGCGGAGCCGGAAAGAATAAAACTTCACCTCGACTCCGTAAAGCAGGGTATGGGGCAAGTTCACTCCGGGAGCCAGTTTATCGAGCGCTTCGAGCATCTCCATGATCGAGAGAAGATGCCGGTAGGGGAGAACCAGGCTCAGATCTCCGGGCGTCGCCTCCTTCAGGGTCGGACGGACCAGGCCGCGGCGGATCCTCTCCGCCGTGGAGCGGCGGCCCATCTGGAGGTCGCCAAGACGCTGGACAATGACCCCGTCACCCAGCATATTGGCCAGGCTGGCAATATATTTACCGTAACGGATCGGTTCATCAAAGGGCTCGGTAAAGGTCTTGCTTACCAGCAGAGCAAAGTTGGTGTTAGCGCTTCTCTTCTCCGCGTAGCTGTGCCCGTTAACCGTCACCAGACCCCCGTTGTTTTCAGTAACCACAATGCCGTAAGGGTTCATGCAGAAAGTGCGTACGCGATCGTCAAAAGAGCGCGAGAAGTAAATCAACTTCGATTCGTAGACCTTGTCTGTCAAGTGCTCCATCAGCACCGCCGGGACCTCGATGCGCAGCCCGATATCTACCGGGTTGTTGGCTCCTTCAAGTCCCAGCCGCAATGCTTCGCTATGCATCCATTCCGCCCCGGCCCTTCCCGGGCCGCAGATGACATAATCCGCTTCAATCTTTTCTCCTGAAGCCAGTTCCACGCCGGTGACCTTCCCATTGGAAGAGGTAATCGCCGCCACTTCGGTCCCGGTGGCAATGTCGATCTGATTTTCCAGCCGGCGGTACAGCTCCTCCAGGACCAGGTAGCAATTTTCCGTGCCCAGGTGCCTGATCCGGGCCGGGATCAGGTTCAAGCCCGCTGCAGCGGCATCCCGCTGCAGCTCATTCACGACCGCGGTGTCGGTCCCGAAAAGGATATCTTTGGCGCCGGCTGAAAGATAAACCTCGTCTACGTAGCGGATTAATTGTTCCAGTGAAGGGAGATCAAGATATTCGTTCAAAAGCCCTCCGAATTCGGTTGAGAGGGTCAGCTTGCCGTCGCTGAAAGCGCCGGCGCCGCCCCAACCGCAGGTAATGGCACAGGGGTGGCAGCGCAGGCAGCGACCGTATTCGCCCAGGGTGGCGCACTTGCGCTTCTCCAGGGCCGCCCCCTTGTCCAGCAGCAATATACGGCTCTTGCCCTGCCGGCAGAGCTCCAGCGCGGCAAAGATGCCCGCCGGGCCTGCGCCAACAACGACAACATCATAACTCGCCCGGATCACGCTTTCACCTCTTTATAGGCCCTGCGCCGCTTCAGCTTCCCCGGCGCGGGCGATATTGGCAAATCTGTTGTAGCGGTCCAGGAAACAAAGTTCGATCGTTCCCACGGGGCCGTTCCGCTGCTTGGCTACAATTATTTCAGCAATGTTACCAATGTCCGTATTTTTATTGTAATAGGATTCCCGATAAATAAAGAGAACCATGTCGGCATTGGCTTCGATGCCCCCCGATTCCATCAGATCACTTAAAATGGGCCGTCGGTTCTCTCTTTTTTCAACGGCGCGGCTTAACTGGGATAGAGCGATTACCGGTATGGAGAGCTCCTTGGCCAGCGCTTTCAGGGAGCGGGATATTTCTGAAAGTTCTTGCTGCCGGTTCTCCGCCCGGCTGAAACCGTGCATTAACTGCAAGTAATCAACAAAAACTGCTTCCAGCCCTCTCTCCGCCTTCAGCCGGCGGGCCTTAGCGCGCACCTCCATTACCGTAATCGACGCGGAATCATCTATGTAGAGCGGGGATTCGCTCAAGGGGCCCACGGCGCGGGTCAGTTTCTGCCACTCATCCTGGGAGAGAAACCCACGGCGCAGTTTATGCGCATCGATCTTCGCCTCGGCACAAAGCATGCGCTGCGCCAACTGCTCTCTCGACATCTCCAGGCTGAAGAAAGCAACCGGTTTTTTCTCCTTAACGGCAATATGGTGAGCCATGTTTAAAGCCAGGGTCGTTTTCCCCATGCTCGGCCGGGCGGCCACGATTACCAGATCGGAAGGCTGCAAACCCGAACAGATTGTGTTCAGTTCTTCAAAACCGGTAGAGAGACCGGTAACCCCTTTTTTATCGTCAAAAAGTTGCTCGATCCGGTCGAAGGTCTCCTTGAGGACCTCCTTCAGGGGAATAAAGCCCTGCTGTTTCCCCTGTTTGCCGATTTCAAAGATCTGTTGTTCGGCGGCATCAAGGAACTCCTCCACATCGGGCGGCCCTTCATAACAGCCCGTGACGATCTTCGTTGCAGTGTGGATCAAAGAACGCAGGATCGCTTTCTCCCGGACAATCAGTGTATAATACCGCACATTTGCCGCCGTAGGCACTGCGCCGGCCAGGGCGCTTAAATAGGCTGTCCCGCCTGCCTCTTCAAGGGAGTGACGCCGCTGCAGCTCATCGGCGAGGGTTACCAGATCCACCGGCTCCCCTTTTTCACTTAAGGCAATGATCGCCTCGAAGATCTTCCGGTGAGCGGTCCGGTAGAAATCCTCTTCGCGAAGCAACTCCGTGGCGACAAAAACCGCTTCTTTTTCAATAATCATCGAGCCGAGAACGGACTGCTCCGCTTCGATGCTCTGGGGAGGAATTTTGTCAACCGGGAGAACCATCGCTCAACCCTCCTTTGCCCGCAGCATCTTGACCGCGACGCGGGATAAAAAATTAGGCAGCAGGCTCTCGATGTTCCCGGCAGTTGTGATCTTCATTTCAGGGAATCGGCTGTTCAGTTCTGCTTTGTTTTCTGCCGGAACCACTACTTTCCTTAACCCGGCCAGGCGAGCTCCGTAAATTTTCTCGGTGATTCCGCCGACAGGTTTAATCTGCCCCCGCAGGGATATTTCTCCGGTAACGGCACAATCCTGCCGCAGCGGAAGCTTGTTTACAGCGCTGAATATCGCCAGGAAGATGGCCGCTCCGGCGGAGGGTCCGTCGATATTGCCCCCGCCGACAACGTTAAGGTGCAGATCGTAGTCGTTGAGATCCACCCCGGAAAGCTTACGCAACAGCGATGCAGCCACAAAAACAGAATCCCGGGCCATCGAGCCCGCCGTTTCGTTAAAGCGTATGTTCCCCCGGCCCGGGCCGGCAGCCGGAAAGGCCAGCGCCTCGATCTCCAAAACCAGCCCGGTAAAACCGCTGACACCAAGAGCCAGGGCCCGTCCGATCTCGGCCTTGTCTGCGGCTGTAACTGGGCTTAAAGGCGCCAGCCGGTTGCTGATCATTACCTTCTGCATCAGCGCGGCGCTGATCCGAAGCTCTTTGCGGCCTCCGCCCCGGCGCTGCTGCTCGTAAAGAGCGCGCCCATATGCGTCAATCAGCAGGTTGGCCGCCCGGCGGCCTTCGCAGGTATAGCGGCTGACCAATCGCGCTGCCTCCGGATCGATAGAGAGATGCAGCCTGGCGGCGGAGCTGTACACGATCTCCTCTATTTCCACCGGCGTGAGCGGTTCAAAGTATACCGCGGAGCAGCGTGAACGGAAAGCCGGTGAGATTGCCTCCGGGGAGCGGGTCGTCGCTCCGATCAACACAAAATCGGCAGGAGCACCCTGATCAAAAAGAAGCCGGATATACTTCGGAATCTGTGCGTCTGTGGGATCATAGTAGGCAGAATCAAATAATACACGTTTGTCTTCCATCACCTTGAGAAGCTTACTTTGCAGGGCATAATCCATCTCGCCGATCTCGTCAATAAAAAGGATCCCGCCGTGCGCATCGGAGACCAGCCCCAGTTTGGGTTCCGGAACTCCGCCCTCGATCAGGTTCCGGCGCGCTCCCTGGTAAATCGGGTCATGAACAGAACCCATCAGCGGGTCGGCTATTTCACGGGGATCCCAGCGCAGCGTGGTCCCGTCAACCTCTACAAAAGGAGCTTTCTCCGAGAAGATAGCTCCCGGAATTTTCTGGATACTCTTCAGGGCAAGGCGCGCGGCAGTGGTTTTACCCACGCCCGGGGGGCCGTAGAGAATAATATGCGGCGGATAGGGTGAAGCCAGCTTGGAAACCAGCGCCGCGATGGCCTCGTCTTGACCGACGATCTGATCCAGCTCCGCGGGCCGGAGCATCTCCTGGGCGGAGCGAGAAAGCTGCTGCGCGAACATTTTCTCTATCTGGGCATATTTTTTTAATGTTTGCGAATTTTCCACCCCGGCACATTCCCGGATGACATCTCTTTTTATTTCCAGAAGAAACTCTTCATGCTGTTCTTCGAGCCGCTCCTTAATTTTGTATTCCAGTGATTCTTCAAGCGAACGGCGTGCCAGAAGGTCAGCCAGCGCCTCTTCCAGGTCGGAGAAAGCCTGCGGAAACTGCTCCTCCGTGGGGAGGTCGCTCAGGGTCGGGTTTTCAAACACCAGCCGCTGTAAACCAAGCAGTTGCCTGGCAGGATCCCAGGAGTGAATCAACGAGAGAGCCTCCAGCTTTCCCGCCTTCAATACCATCTTTTCAGTCCCGTAAAGCTGGTTGACCAGGTCGAGCAGGGCGCTGAGACGCCTTTGTTGCCGCGTTGTATGCTGTTCCGGGCTCATCTCGTTCCTCCTAATTCTCCTCTGTCACCTCTACAACTACTGCAGCTTTGACACCGGAGTGCAGCTTTATGGAAACCTCGTAACGCCCGATGGCTTTAATCGGCTCTTCAAGAATGATTTTTTTCTTATCCACGTCGAACCCCAGCCGCTTCAACTCCCCGGCTATATCAGCCGCGGTTACAGAACCAAAAAGACGCCCGCCTTCCCCGGCGGCCAGCCGGAAAGAAATGACCTGCTGTTCCAGTATACCAGCCTGGGCCCGGCTCTCCTTCTCAAGGCGCCTGCTCTTCTGCTGCAAGACATGTTCCCGGTGCTGCCTCTCCCGCACGCGGCCGGGCGTGGCCTCCTCGGCCAATCCTTTGGGAATAAGAAGGTTGCGGCCGTAACCGGGTGCGACATCTCTTACTTCACCCTTTTTCCCCAGACCGGGGACGTCTTCCATGAGAATTATCTTCATCGGTTCCACCCTTTCAAAGGTTGTCATCTTCCTGTGATTACCGGATAAAAAATAGCGACATGACAGCCGGCGGCCTCTTTGGCCACTGCTGACATCAAGATAATATTTCGCGTCAAGGGCAGCCGGCTCCTGCTCTTTCGAAAAGCTAAAAAACGGCGCCGGCAGCATAAGCCTCCAGCACCGTTTTCCCGGCGGGCCTTATAAATTCAATTATCGGAAGTGAAAGGAAGCAAGGCCATGATCCGCGCTCTTTTTATGGCCCGGGTTAACTGCCGTTGATGCCTGGCGCAGTTGCCCGAGATCCGCCGCGGCAAGATCTTGCTCCGCTCAGTAATAAAACGCTTCAGTTTTTCATATTGTTTATAATCAACCTGCTCGATCTTGTCAACGCAGAAACTGCAAATTTTTCTTTTGGGTCTACGGCCCTTTTCACGCCTCAACTAACCAGCCTCCTCAAAAAGGAATGTCATCTTCGCTGACCGACATCTCGTCACCGGGAAATGAACCGGACTCTTCACTGCGTGGCCGCTCCAGGAACCTGACATCACGGGCCACCACTTCGGCTGCCTTCCTCCGGACTCCCTCTCTATCATCATAAGAGCGAATCTGCAGGCGCCCCGTTACCGCCACCAGCCTCCCTTTCTGGAGGTAGTTGGCGCAGTTCTCTGCCAGTTTGTCCCAGGTAACGATGTTGATAAAGTCAGCCTCTCTCTCCCCCTGCTTGTTCGCAAAGGGGCGGTTTACAGCCAGGGAAAATGAAGCCACCGCCGTGCCGTTCCCGGGAGTGTAACGGAGCTCGGGATCATGAGTCAGGCGGCCAATCAGCACAACCAGGTTAAGCATCCCATGCACCGCCTTTTTATAAAATGACTACTCTACTCGTCTTCCCGCACGATGACAAAGCGGATCACTGCGTCGTTAACCCGGAAGAAATGTTCGAGCTCGGGGATGATCTCATGGGATCCCGTGAATTGCAGCAGATAGTAATGTCCTTCGGTAAACTTGTCGATCTCGTAGGCCAGCTTACGTTTTCCCCAGTCGTCGGTTTTGCCAATCTCTCCTCCGAGCTTCTGTATAACGGCCTGGAGATTGTCAACCAGCGCTGTTTCGGTTTCGCTTTCGAGTTCAGGCTGAAGAATAAACATGGTTTCATAGACGGCCAATGCGGTTCACCTCCCTCTGGACTGACGGCCCCGGTAAACGGAGCAGGGTAACGCGGGATGATCATAACATATTTCACCCTCAAGGGCAAGTTCTTGACATCTTCGCACTTTGCCGGCCGGTAAAGTGTTTAACTGCGGAAATTAAAATATAACACCTCGCCGTCAGACACAGGATAATCCCGTCCCCCGGTGCGTACCGCTCCCAATTCGCGTGCTGACGCGAGAGCACCGTCTTCGATCAGGCGATCCCAGGGGATCACCTCTACGTTAACAAATCCCCGGGCGATATCCGTATGCACCTTGCCGGCTGCTTCAAGAGCGTTCGTTCCCCGGGGGACGAGCCAGGCGCGGGCCTCTTCTCCTTTGACCGTGTAAAAAGTAATCAGATCCAGAAGCCGCCGGCATTCCTGCAGCAGCTCTTCTACCTGGGGTTCGTCAAGACCGTACTCCTGTAAAAAGAGCTCCCTGTCATCACCGGGTAGCTCGCCAATTTCCGCTTCGATACGGGCGCAGATTGAAATCAACGGGCTGCGCTCTGCCTGGGCCATTTTAGCCAGCCCATCCGGCACCGTCGCAGGTCCGACGTTCTCCGGCCGGTTGAAGACATATAGCATCTTCTTGGATGTTAACAAGAAGAGTTGATCCAGAAACGCTTCTCCGGCAGCATCCAGAGCCAGCAGGCGGGCCGGTAATCCGCGTTGCAGGTGTTCTTCAAGGCGGTCAAGGAAAATCTGCTCTGCGGCAGCCTCCCGGTCACCGCTTTTCAGTTGCGGCCGGATCTTCTCTTTCCGCCTGGCCACCGTTTCAAGATCGGCAAGGATTAGCTCAAGATTCACCACGGAGACCCTGGATACTGGCTCATTCCGGCCGTCATCAAAGCGATCAAACCCGGCAACCACATGGATCAGCAGATCCATGTTACGCAGTTCCCCCAAAAAGCGGTTTCCCAGTCCCTCACCACGGCTGGCTCCCTTCACCAGGCCGGCAACATCAACAATACGTATTGCCGGCGGAGTTGCCTTTTTTGAGAAGCAGATCGCCGCCAGGGCTTCAAGGCGGGGATCTTGCAGGGGAACCACCGCCACGTTCGAATCAATGGTGGTAAAGGGGTAGCTGTCAATGTCCACATCGACCGCCGTAAGCGCTTTAAAAAGTGTTGATTTGCCTGCATTTGGCAGGCCGACGATCCCGCAACTCCAGGACACCTGGACCCCCCCTTAACTTTCGGGTTCCGCTTCAGCCAGAATCATCTTTACGCGGCGCTCAAACCGGTCCCGCGGCAGCAGAACGCTGCGGCCGCACCGGAGGCACCTGATCCGGAAGTCCATCCCCACCCTGATAATCTGCCAGCGATTGGCGCCGCAAGGGTGCTCTTTTTTCATCTGTACAACCTGTCCGATGCGGTAAGGTTCCACTAAGAGGACCCCGTTTCAAGGGCGGCGTTGATCTCGGCAAAGATCTTCTCGATTTCCTGATTGCCGTTAATCAAATTAATTATCCCCTTGCCTCTATAGTAATCAACGAGCGGGGCGGTCTGTCTCTTGTAAACCTGGAGCCTCTCCTGAACCGTGGAGAGGGAATCGTCTTCTCTCTGGTAAAGTTCCCCGCCGCACTGGTCACAGACATTGCGTACCCTGGGCGGATTAAACTTAATATGATATGTAGCTGCACATTCCCGGCATACCCTTCGCCCGGTCAGGCGGGTGATCAACTCCTCTTCCTCAACCTCGATGTATATAACCCGATCCACCTTTTTGCCGATATCTCCCAGAACCTGCTCCAGTGCGTGGGCCTGAGCCACTGTCCGGGGAAAGCCGTCGAAGATGGCGCCGCCCGCGCAGTCCGGATCCACCAGCCGTTCTTGAACAATTCCCACAACAACCTCATCGGGAACCAGCTGCCCCTGCTCCATATAGCTCCGCGCCTGCCGGCCTAATGGAGTACCGCTCTTTACAGCCGCGCGGAGAATGTCTCCCGTGGCAATATAGGCCAGGTGAAATTGCTTGACCAACCGTTCCGCCTGCGTTCCCTTGCCGGCACCCGGAGAACCCAACAAGATAATCAGCATCTCTCTCCCTCACTTTTTGGGACACTCAGGTTTGACTATAAGAGTATATTGTTCTTCTTTTTCCCCTTAATTCCTGCCCGGTACCCGAAAAGAGCTTTAAAGCCAGATCCCCAGGCAGCTAAAAAGTTGCCAGGCCCAACGGGCCAACAGGGTCTTTTCAAGCTGCAGCAGATCGGACGGGATCCCCCAGAGCCAGGCCAAAGGAGCTGCTGTGCCCACCAGCAAAGCGGCACAGCAGCACTGTCTAATCAGGCCGATCAGGGCCCCGCCCCACCGGGCCGTTTTGCTTAGCCTGCGGTTTCCCCTTCCAGAGATGACAATGCCGCACAGATGAAAAAAACCCCACCAGAGGCCAAGACCGGCAAGGAAGGCGGCGGTACAGCTGAGCAACTGCACCAGCAGATTAGCCATTAACTGCGGATCCCCGGCTGCAGTGACGGTTGTCACCGTAAACAGAGTCTCCCGTAAAACGCCGGGCAAGTCCAATCCCGGCAATAATCCAGAGCCAGGGGCTCCGCCGCTGACTGGCAGCGCCAGACGGCTGTTTACCATCGCCTCTATGGTTTCCTCTACCTGATAATGCCTGGCCCAAAAGATCCTGAGATCCGCCCTCTCCTGGAGAGCGGCCATGGTTGCACAGAGAAGTCCTCCCAGGCTGTAAGCAGTCTTTCTCCAGCCTGATTGGTATCCTGTCACCGCCCCCCACATCAGCAGGCAGCCCACTGCCAGATCCAGCCAAAGCATCGCTTTATTCAGCTTCCTTAACGTATCCAGGTTCTCTCATACATATTTAAAAAGAACTTTTAATATAACTAAGGTATCATGAAGCTTTAGGAGAGTGCGCCCATGGCCGATCTTTTGGCAACACATCCCTGTCCGGACAGGCTGAAAAACGGCACCGTGCTGAGAGTTAACTGCAAAGATCTCAAAGCCGTGGATAAAATCGCCGGGTCAATCACTGTCCTCATGTCCGGCCTGAAGGAATGCTCCCGTGAACAGCAGCGTCTAGTTATATGCATCGGGTCAGACCGCTCCACCGGGGATTCGCTCGGGCCGCTGATCGGCGCCTATCTTAAGCAGCTCTCGCTTCCCCGGACAACGGTCTGGGGAACACTGGCCGATCCCGTTCACGCTCTGAACCTGGAAAGATACACCCAGAGATTGAAAGATGATGAGACACAGCCGCTGGTAATCGCCGTAGACGCCTCATTGGGAAAGCCGGGCAGCGTGGGGTTGATCGAGGTTGGCAGGGGACCTCTCATACCGGGGGCCGGTGTAAACAAAAAACTGCCGCCGGTAGGCCATATCTACCTGAGCGGCATTGTCAATCTCGGCGGTTTTATGGAGCAGATGGTTTTGCAGAGCACCCGTCTTTTTCATGTGCTTGAAATTGCCATGGTCATGGCCCGCGGGCTGCAGCGCGCCCTCAATCAAGTCTGAAAATGGTGAACCGGGGACCGGGATTGGTTAAGGTTTGACTTTATCTTTGGCGGCGGTGTTTTCCGGGCCAACTCTTTTAAGCAAAGGCCGGACCGGCTGATCCTTCTCTTTCATCTCCATGTTTCCGGAAAAAATCGCCCCATCATCAACCAGCAGACCGTTGGTTTTTACGCTTCCCGCAACAATACCGCTGCTTCTGATTTCCAGCTTCCCCCCCGCTTCAAGATTTCCTTCAAACCGTCCGGCAATGGCCACGTGACGCGCTTTCAGATCCAGGGTTACCTTCCCGCCTTCCCCGATAACCACATCTCCCTGGGTATCGATTTCGCCTTCCATCTCACCATCAATCCTGATAAGTCCTTTTGTCTTGATCGACCCCTTGAAGTATGTATCCTTTCCAATTACCGTATTTACTTTATCCGGCGGTGTTTCAATGGCGGTTTTCTTAAACATTTACTTTTGCCTCCCTTAATGATCTTACCGCAAGTATCGAGACGGGTTTACCGCTACCCCGTTGACGTGAACTTCATAATGGAGATGGGGCCCCGTAGCCCTTCCGGTCCGGCCCATATATCCGATTACCTGCCCCCGTTTTACCCACTGACCGGGCGAAACGGCAAAACCGGAAAGGTGTGCATAGTAAGTCTCAAAACCGTAGCCATGCCGGATGACAACCAGGTTGCCAAAACCTCCGCGGGATCCGGTAAAAGAGATCTGCCCGTTCGCCGTGGCATAGACCGGCGTGCCGTGGGTTCCGGCAATATCAATACCGTAATGAAACTTCCTGCCGCCCCCGTAAGGGTTGCGGCGCATCCCAAATCCCGAGGTGAACCGGCCCCGGGTAGGCCAGATTGAAGGTGTTGCCGCCAGGCGGCGGATATACTCATCAACTTCACCCTTCAATAACTCCAGGGTGTCGGTTTTTTCCGGAACCAGGCTCTGCAATATGTAGAGGTTGTCTGCCACCCGGTCAAGAACCCGGTCCTGGTCTGAACGTGAAGCGTGCAGCCGCACCTCTTCGGAAGAGGTTTCACCACTGGAGCCGGCCCCCTCTTCTTGCTGCTCCTGTTTGATGCCTACCGTCTCGGCCACCTCCCCCAAAATCTCTTCGATCTGCGCGACCTGATCGAGCAGTTGCTGGGTTATGCTGGCAAAGGTGTTAATCTCATCCTGCTGTGCCTGGTTGGCCTGCCGCAGGATACGCAACTCTTCGGCATCCAGGCGGGCATTACGGTATGTATAGGCGAGAACAAAAAATGCAACCAGCCCTATCACTATGAGGGCGACGATCAACTGGCCCACAAACAGTGGCAACCGGAAGCTGTAAGTAGCTTCCTCTGAATGAGGCACAATCATGATCGTGAAGTAGCGTTTTCGTCTCTGCACTGTACTCCCCGCTTTCAAAGAGACTTACCGCTTTCTGGAATCCACCCGGCGCCTGGCCTCTTCAAGAGCCTGAACTTCCTCCTCGCTGAGAAAGTGGCTTGACTTTCCCCGCTCTACAGTCTTGCCGTAACATCTGCTCTCTTCCCGTCCAAAAAGGCTGGTCACAACAACCCCGTTCAGGTTGCGATCCAGCAGGGCCAGAGAAAAGCTGAGATCACCGCCGGTATCCTTGAAAGCGCTATAACGTACCATACCTACACCGGCTACCGTCAGCTGCAAGTTTTCTTCAATTTCTTTCAAACGTTTAGCTATCTGCTGTTGCTGCTGTAATCCTTCCTCGATCAGCGCTCCATGTTGATTAAGCAGCTCCTCCAGGTTCAGCTCCTCGCGGCCCATCATCAGCTTGCGAAAGCGTTTTTTCAGGGACAATCCCATGAACAGCGATGCTATTGAAACAACGCTTAAGATCAGCAATGCTGCTCCTATCACGAGCAGAAGAGCATGGATGTTGTTGAAAATCCACTGGTCAATCAGTTCCAAAGCCGGCATGCCGGATTACACCACCTTACGGCTGCTTTATTAAGGAAAATTAATAATATTAACTTCGCCTTAAAAGCAGATTCTCCTTTTTTATAAAAATTGTTTCACGTGAAACAAATGCGTACTGTCAGCCTCTTGTTTCTGTTTCACGTGAAACAATTCTATCCAATGCCTTCGGGTAACATCAGTGCGATCAGGCGATCTAGATCATCTTCCCCGTAAAACGAGATCTCGATCGTGCCCGTGCCGCCCCCCTTGCTGCGATAGATCTTTACTTTGGTCCCCATGCGGCGTTGTAGGACGTTCTGCAGCTCTTTCATAAGCGGATCCGCCGCCTCCGGCATATCTTTCATCCGCCTTCTGTTTTGACCTGAGGTCGCTTTGCCGGCCAGTCGCTCCGCCTCTCGGGCGGTCATCTTCCCGGCTACTATCTGCCTGGCCATATCTTCCTGCCTGGCGACATCCGTCAGCGACAGCAGCGGCCGGGCCTGTCCGGCGCTGAGTTCTCCGCTGATGATGGCCTCCTGTACCTTTTGCGACAGTGATAGCAATCGCACCGTGTTGGCAATCGTAGAGCGGCTCTTCCCGAGGCGTCGTCCCAGCTCTTCCTGGGTCAGCTCAAACTCCTCCATCAACCGGCGATAGGCAGCCGCTTCTTCTATGGGGTTCAGGTCTTCCCGCTGCAAGTTTTCAATCAGGGCAATCTCGAGCATTTCCTTTTCCTCAAGGTCCCGCACCAGAGCCGGGATGCTCGTCATTCCTGCCATTCTGGCTGCACGGCAGCGCCTCTCTCCGGCCACCAGATAATATCCCCCTTCTTTGACCGGAGAAACCACCACCGCCTGGACCACACCGTGTTCTTTGATGGAACGGGCCAGTTCCTGCAGCTTCGATGGGTTGAAATTAACCCTTGGTTGGAAGGGGTTGGCTTTGATCTGGTTCAGGGGTATTTCGCTAATATCTGCAGTTCCGGTGAGCGCTTCCTCGATCAACGCTCCCAGGCCCCGGCCGAGCCTCCTCTTGTCACTCATTTTCTGCTCACCTCCCCGGCCAGGGACAGGTAAACCTCCGCTCCTTTACTGCGGGGATCGTATTCTAGAATGTGCAAACCATGACTTGGCGCTTCGCTGAGGCGGACATTGCGGGGCACGATCGTCCGGTAAACCTTTTCTTTAAAGTATGCTCGAACCTCTTCCACGACCTGTTCAGATAGGTTGGTCCGGGAGTCGTACATGGTCAGAACGACACCTTCTATTTGCAGCTTCTCGTTAAGATGCTTGCGGACAAGTGTAATCGTATTCATCAATTGTCCAAGTCCCTCCAGGGCATAGTACTCGCACTGGATGGGAATTAAAACCCCGCTGGCGGCAGCAAGAGCATTCAGGGTCAGCAAGCCAAGGGATGGAGGGCAGTCGATCAGGATAATGGAGAAGTTGTCTTTTACCGGAGCCAGCGCATCCCTCAATTTGACCTCGCGGGACACGGTCGGGACCAGTTCAATCTCCGCTCCGGCCAGTTCAATTGTCGCCGGTACTATATACAGGTTCTCCCACCGGGAGGGCAGCACGACTCTCTCCAGAGGAAGCCCGTTGATCAAGGTATCGTAAATACAGGCTTTGATCTCTTTCTTCGACAGACCGATTCCGCTGGTGGCATTGCCCTGCGGATCGATATCGACCAGCAGAACTTTCTCACCCAGCCTTGCCAGAGCGGCGCTTAAGTTCACCGCGGTTGTGGTTTTGCCAACACCGCCTTTTTGATTGGCGATGGCTATGATGCGCGCCATGATTCCTCTCCCTTTTGACCAAATGGTTTACCTTTGTAGCTTGGATGTCTTAAGATCTGCTTTTAAAAAGCCGGATCGTCACCTCAATATAATCTTGTTCCATTTTCTCATCCACTTCAGGGCTCATGCCGGCGCTTTCAATGATTTTAATCGCCTGGCGGATGGTGTTCAAAAATATGCGCGTGTCCTTTACCACACCCTTGCGCTGCGCCCCGGGTTTGTCAACCTCCTGCTGCTCAACCATTCGCTCAATTTTTTTCTCGGTGTCGCTTACAGTCAGCCCCCGTTTGATAATCTCCCGGACCATTTTCTTCTGCTGCTCTGCCGAATCCAGCTTCAACAAGGCACGTGCATGTCTCTCTGTAAGCTGATCTTTGATCAGCAGATCTTTGACCTCATCCGGAAGCTTGAGCAGCCTCATCTTGTTGGCAATCGTTGATTGGCTCTTCCCCAACCGCTGGGCCAAAACCTCCTGGGTCAGGTTAAATGTTTGGATCAGCCTGGCATAACCGGCCGCCTCATCAAGATAGTTAAGGTTCTCCCTCTGCAGATTCTCAATCAACGCCATGGCCGCAACCGCGCTGTCGGAAAGCTCTTTGACAATTGCCGGTATCGTCTTCCATCCCAGGCTCCGGCAGGCAAGGACCCTGCGTTCGCCGGCGACGATCTGGTAGGCCCGGCCCTTGCGGCGCACAATAATCGGATGCAGCAGCCCATATGTCTTTATTGACTGGGTCAGTTCGCCAAGTTTATCTTTCGGAAAGTTCTGTCTTGGCTGATAGGGATTCGGCTGTAGATGGTCTATGCGCACCCGGATGACTTTCTCCTTGCCCTGCTCTGCTTCGAGCGATGGAAAGTCTCCAATCCGGTTATCATTCATCTGATCACCCGCCTCTTGAATGCTTATGAAAACTATTAGACAATCACTGAAACATTCCTTCAAAAACATTAATTAAATTAATTGCCCAGCGGTTTTCGGACCGGTTTGCCGGCTCGCCTCGGATAAGCTATTGGGGTGGAGAAAATTTTTCTGATCAAATAAAGGGTTCTTTCCTCTCCGGTGAGAAGCCGGTAGCGCCAGCTATTTTCCAGCCGGCCTCCACACAGTTGAAGCGGGATGCCGGCTTCTTCGATCTCCGAATAACCGTATTTCCCTTTGTAAAGAAGCAAATAGCCCCCTATCTTCACCAGTGGCAATCCCAGTTCCACCAGCACCGCCGCCCGGGCCACCGCGCGGCTTACCACACAGCCGAAGCGTTCACGGCAACCGTGATCCCGGCCCCATTCTTCCGCCCGGCCCGGCATAAAAAAGACCCCCTGCAGCGCCAGCTCCGCAGCGACCCTCCTTAAAAAATTGATCTTCCGCCGATTGGCATCCAGCAAATATAGCTCCTGTTCAGGAAGACATATTTTCAAGGGAATCCCCGGCAAGCCCGCTCCCGTCCCCAGATCCAGCAGGCTGCCGCGAGGTATCTGCCAGAGTGTTAACGGATAGAGAGAGTCGTACAGATGTTTCTCGATCAGGGCGGTTCCGCTTCTTTCTCCGACCAGCCTTTGTGTTATTAGACCTTCCAGGAGCAAACGGATATAGATTAAGAGTTTATCTTTCTGAGTGTTGCCAACTGTCAATCCCAGCGTTGCAATTACTGTCTCCAACAGCTCTTCATAACCCGATGATGTGGGCATGGATCAATCACCCTGTCTTTCACTTGCCAATACAAAACTCGCTGAAAATCCGGTCAAGCAGCTCCTCGGTAACTGTCTCCCCGGTAATTTCTCCCAATTTTAGCCAGGCCTCTTTTAGGTCAATGCTTACCAACTCGAGCGGCTGGTATGCGGATGCCTGGATTGCCCGATCAATATGCTCCCGTGCTTCCTGGACAATCCCGGCATGCCTCAGGCTGACCATGGCCGGACTTTCGGAAGCTTTTCCTCCCAGGCTCCGGTCCAGCAGGCTCCCGATAGCTTCCTCCAGCCGATCAATGCCCCTGTTCATGGTTGCCGACGTCAGCACTACCGGGTAACCTGGTAAGCGGGACTTAACCTCTTTAATGGTAATCCGCTGGGTCAGATCCATCTTGTTAATGACAACCACAGCAAGTTGTCCCTGCCGGATCAGCTCTGCCACGGTCTCATCATCTTTGCTCCAGTCAGTTGATCCGTCCAGAACCACAATTACGAGGCGGGCTTTTGCCACGGCTTTTTTGGCTCTGGAGATCCCTTCCCGTTCAACGGGATCAACAGCGCCGTGAATACCCGCGGTATCAATTAAGCACAGGGGATAGCCGCATACGTTTAGAAACCCTTCCAGAAGATCCCGCGTTGTTCCGGGTACTTCATCAACAATGGCCCGCTCTTCTTTTAAGAGTGCATTCAGTAGAGACGATTTTCCGGCATTGGGTTTACCGATTATTGCCGTGAACAGGCCTTCCTGAAGCGCCCGGCCCCTCTCTGCTCCTTCGGCTATATCCGCCAGCCGTTCCTCAACCCGCATAAGTTCCTCTTTTACCTCCCGCTCCATCTCAACTTCTTCCTCAATTTCCTCCGGAAAGTCCAGCCCTGCTTCTATGCGGGCCATGACATCCAATATTTTATTCCGTATCTTGCCTATTTCTTTGGAAAGACGGCCTTGCAAATTGGAGACACCTATTTTCACAGCCTCATCCGAGCGGGCTCGAATAATTTTTAGAATGCTCTCCGCCTGGCTGAGATCAATTCTTCCATTTAAAAATGCGCGCCTGGTGAATTCACCGGGTTGAGCCATCCTGGCCCCTGATTCCAACACCTTTTTTAAAATCAGGCGCAGCGTCAGAATACCGCTATGGCAGTTTATCTCCACGGTATCCTCGCGTGTGTATGTGCGCGGCGCCTTCATAAAAGCTACCAGCACTTCATCAATCACTTGATTCTCTCCGGAGAGAACATGGCCATAGTACAGATAATGCGACCTTGGATATTCCGGGTCACGTTCCCGCCTGGGGACAAATATTTGTTTTCCGATAGGAAATGCTTCTTTCCCGCTGATGCGGACAACTCCGATGCCGCCCTCTCCTACCGGTGTGCTGATCGCAGCAATGGTATCATTTTCGCCCAAGCCAAACCTCCTCGTTAAATAAAAAACCGCCCCCCTGGAGGAGCGGTTCATCCCGGTTCCATTACCGCGGTGCAATAACCACCTTGCGGTTGGGTTCATCTCCCTTGCTGTAGGTTACAACTCCGTTAAAATCCTGCAAGGCGAGGTGAATGATGCGCCTCTCCTGGGGTGTCATCGGCTCCAGTACCTGCTCGCAGCCGTCCGATTCAACACGCCGACCAATGCTTTCGGCCAGCTGTGTCAGTGTTCTTTCCCGGCGGGAACGGTAATTCTCGGCATCAACGATCACCATCTTGTTGAGCCCGCTAAACTGGCGGCGCATGACCACGTTTGCCAGGTACTGCAGCTCGTTCAAAGTTTTCCCTCGCCGGCCTATCAAAACACCGACTTTTTTTCCGCTGATCGATGCATAGATTTTGTCATCATCTTCCCGGACCGATATTTCTGTCTTCAGGCCGATTCTTATCACAATGCCTCTTAAAAATATTTCCAGATAGTCGGCCGGTTCATACCGCGGTTTGACTTTTATGCGTGCTGTCCGCGTGCTGATAAAGCTGAATAAACCCTGCGCCGGTTCGCTTAACACCTCAATAACAGTATTTTCCTTTCTAATCCCGAGAGCGGAGAGTGCCTTCTCCAAAGCCTCTTCAACGGTCCGGCCGGTTGTTTCAACAGAGTTCATCTCTCCCCCTTCTTTCCTTTTTTTACCTTTGCTGATTTTCCTTTTGTTTTTTTCGCAGCTTCTGCAGTTATTGTTTCTTCGCTCTTCTTCTTGTCCATGTTCACAATCATAAAATGCTGCCCCATGGTCAAAAGATTATTTGTGATCCAGTAAATAATCAGGCCGGCCGGAAAAGAAAAACTGAAAAAAACAAATATCGCCGGCATCATGTATAGCATCATTTTTTGACTGGTATCGGTCATGGATAACTTTTGATATATATAGGTGCTCAATCCGGAGAGCACCGGAAAGATATAATAAATGATCTGCTGGGTCAGGTCTCCTTGAAAGTTGCTTGGGGATACTGCCAGATCAATAAACTCAAGAGATGGTATCAAGAAAGT